>CAZSYS010000044.1:0-19493 GCA_964611365.1 uncultured Planctomycetales bacterium | reverse complement strand
GCCCTGGTTGTCCTCCACGATGACGGTGGACTCCTGGCAGCCGGGTCCGAGGGTGAACACGGCCGACAGGCCCGGGCCCTGCCGGTCCGGCTTGACGGTATTGCCGGTGATGCGGGCGTTGCGGGTGCTCGTCAGGTAGATCGCTGACCGGCCGCTGTCCCGCGTGGGGCGGGCGCAGACCCCCTCGATGCGGTTGCCGCGGATGACGATGCCGTCGGCCCCGGCGACGAAGACGCCGCAGTTGTCGGCCTGGCGGATGATATTGTTTTCCAGCACCGTATCGCGGTGGACGCCGGGGCGCGGCGGATAGGCGAAGCCGGCCAGGTACGCGTAGACGCCCAGCACGCCCTCCCCCAGCGGCCCGCTGTAGTTGCAGTGAGTGAAGGTGTTGTTGCGGACCACGACCCCGCGGGTGCCGATGGCCTCGAAGAAGTGCACCACCTCGGTCAGCACCCAGACCCCGCCGGAGGTGCAGTTTTCGAAGGTGCAGTCCTCGATCACCGCGTCGCGGGTCTGGATCAGCATGCCCCGGGCCCGGTTGTTGCGCACGCTGCATCGCGAGATGCGCACCGCCGCCGTGCGGCTGGCATTGCCCAGCACGTCGTCGGCGCGGAGCTCGTCCGGCAGCGGCCCGGCGAACGAGATCCGGCACAAAGCGTCGGCCGGCAGCGGTTCGACGGCCGCAACCTCCGCCTCGCCGTAGACCAGCAGGTCGTCGACGTGCGACAGCTCGAGGCGCTCGCCGGGCTCGGGCGGGGCGGGCATCTTCAGGGGGTGCCCGGCGATCACCGTGCGGTCGTCGACGCGCTGGCGGACCTGCAGGTACAGGCTCCCGATGTTGACCGCGTCGTCGCCCATGCGGTCGAACTCGCAGCCGGTCATGCGGATCGTGCCGGCGCAGGCCTTGAAGTGGGTGGCATCCGCGGTGGTGGACATCAGCCTTCCGGTGCCGGGCCGCGGGACGACGCGAAACCGGTCCAGAGCGATGTCGTCGCAGCGCTGGCCGACCAGGCCCATCCCCGGGGCGGTGTGGACGGTCACGTTTTTGACCGTCACTCCCGCGCAGCGGTGGAAGACCAGGGCATTGAAGGCGTAGACCTGGTGCCGCAGCACCGTCAGGCTGCCGGTCTCGATGTTCATCGGGCTCCTGAGGTGCAGCCGCAGGGTCTGCGGCGCGACCAGTTCGGTCGATTCCACCCCGTGATAGAGCTCGGCGCCCTGCCGCCGCGGCAGCCGGGTCGCCGGATCGTAGTCGGCCAGGGCCTCGACCGGCTCGCCCCCGCGGACCGGGAACTCCTCGGCCACGCGCACGTCGAGCGTCCGGTCGCCGCGGGCCACGATCGTCCCGATCGAGAAGGGCGGCCGCTCCCAGTCGATCGTCAGGTTGCGGACCCGCACGCCGCCGCAGGCACTGAACTGCATGGGCGCAGTCAGCCCGCGGAACATCAGCAGGGCCCCGCCTCCGTCCACGGTGAGCTTGCTGAGGTTCCTGAAGATCATGCTCGCCCGGGGCGCGGCGGGGTTCTGCCCCTCGGCGAAGTCGTACCGTCCTTTGGCGAAGACAAGCCTGGCGCCCGGCGACCGGCCGCAGGCCTCGATGGCCCGCGCGACTGCCAGCGTATCGTCCACGCCGTCGTCGGGCAGGGCTCCGAACCTGGCGACCCGCACCACCTCGGCCAACGCCGGGAACGGCATTCCCGCCGCCAGGATCAGCCAGGCCGCCGATGCCAGGAATGACCGTACGCCCATGGACCTCCTCCTGCGGGCGGCAGACGATTGTGCGGGTGTTCTCCGGGCCGCGACAGGAATCCGGGCCCGGACGCGCGGGTCGCCGGCCGGGCCGCCGGAACCGCCGGCCGAACCGTCGCGGGGCACGGCCGGGAAGCGGGTTTGCCCCCGCAGACCGGTCCGGCAATGTGCATGGACTGCCCGGCGCGGCACGCGACGCTTATTCGGCGGTCTTGGTGGTGGTCTTCTCGGGAGGGGGGAGCATGTCGGCCTGGTTGGACTGGTCGATGGCCTTGTCGATGTCATCCTCGATGCCGCGCAGGCCCTTCTTGAACTCGACGATGCTCCTGCCCAGGGACTTGCCGACCTCGGGAAGCCGCTTGCCGAACAGCAGCAGCCCAATCACGGCAATGGCGAGCCACTCCCATGTCCCAGGGATGCCCAGTGCCATGATGCCTTGTGTGTCCATGTTCGTGGCTCCTTGCGGGGGACCGGGCCGCGGGAACGAAGGTCGAACCGGCCACCCCCGGCGCCCAACGCCGCCGCGGGGCGGCGGGATTTCAAACCGGCCTGTGTATTATACGGCCGGCCGCCTCGGGGAGCAAACCGCCGGATGATCCGCAAGACGTTGTTCCACAGGCGGCTGCGCGCGTTCGCGGCTCGCCGGCTCGCGCTTCAGCGGCCAAAATCGGAGGCATCGCCCGCCGGATCGGGGGACGCGCCCGGGGCGGCATCGTGATCCCGGCCGACGGCCGAGTCGCTGACCATCGCCGTTCCCGGGGGGGTGACCACGGCGCTAACCGGCCAACCGCAGGTATTGACGATGAAACGGCCCAGGCCGTAAGGCATGGCCAGGTAATCGGCATAGGTCCAGGCGAACATGTCGTCCCCGTCGCCCTTGTCCTCGAAGGGGTCTTCCCACCACAGCGGGTAGTGTGGCACGCCGGCCGGCGGAGGCAGGACGGCCGGTTCGACGTCGCGGGTGCGCAGCTGCGGTGCGGAACCCGACGCGGCGGCCATGGCCTCGATCCCCTGCCGGCTGGGCGTAGTCCAGGCGGAGGCGGGGATCGAATCCTCGCGCCAGGGGTTGACCGCCGGAGGCTCCTGGCAGGCCGAAACCGCCAGGGCGGCCGCGACGGCGATCATGGCCGGCTGTGCGTGCCGCGCCCGGCGGCGCATGGGGTGGTTGATCGGGCTCATGGGTTACTGCTCCACCTCGTACTCGATGGCGTAGTTCGGCGCCTCGCGGGTGATGGTGATGTCGTGCGGGTGGTTCTCCACCACGCTGGCCGAGGAGACCTTGATGAACCGCCCGTGCCGCCGGAGATCCTCGATGGTCGGGGTGCCGCAGTAGCCCATGCCGGCCCGCAGCCCGCCGACCAGCTGATAGACGAACTCGGCCAGCGACCCGCGGTAGGGCACCCGGCCCTCGACGCCCTCGGGTACCAGCTTGTCCCGGCCGGCGTCGCTGGACTGGCCGTAGCGCTCGGCGCCGCCCTGAACCATGGCCCCCAGCGAGCCCATCCCGCGGTACTCCTTGAAGCGGCGACCCTTCCAGATGACCAGCTGCCCGGGCGACTCGTCGAGCCCGGCGAACAGCGATCCGATCATCACGCAGTGGGCGCCGGCGGCAATGGCCTTGGTCACGTCGCCGGAGAAGCGGATGCCGCCGTCGGCGATGACCGGCACCCCCGCCGGTCCGGCCACGGTGACGGCGTTGAAGATCGCGGTGATCTGCGGCACGCCGACGCCGGTGACCACGCGGGTCGTGCAGATCGACCCCGGCCCGATGCCGACCTTGACCGCATCGGCGCCGGCCTCGATCAGGTCGCGGGCCCCTTCGGCGGTCGCGACGTTGCCGGCAATGACTTCGATGTCGTGCCGGGCCTTGATCGCCCGGACGGTCTCGATGACGTTGGCGCTGTGTCCGTGGGCCGAATCGACCACGATGACATCGACGTCGTTGGCGATCAGGGCCTCCACGCGCTCGTAGTCGTGAACGCTGACCGCCGCCCCGGCGCGGAGCCGGCCGCGGGCGTCCTTGCAGCTGGTGGGGTAGAGCCGGCTGCGGTCGATGTCGCGGATGGTGATCAGGCCGGCCAGCGTGCCGTCGGGGTTGACCAGCAGCAGCTTCTCGACCTTGTGCCGGTGGAGGATTTTCTCGGCCTCCTCCAGGGTGGTGTCCGGGGGCGCGGTCACCAGACCCTCGCGGGTCATGACTTCCTCGATGCGGCGGTCGTCCCGCGGCGGCAGGAAGCGCAGGTCGCGCCGGGTGATGATCCCGGCGATGCGGTTGCCCTCGCCGAGGATCGGCACGCCCGAGACGTTGTGCAGCTGCATGACCTCCCGGGCCCGGCCCACCGGATCGCCGGGGCGGAGGGTGATCGGGTCGCTGATCACGCCGGACTCGGACCGCTTGACCTTGTAGACCTCGCGGGTCTGGGCCTCGATCGAGAGGTTCTTGTGGATGATGCCGATCCCGCCCTCCTGGGCCAGGGCGATGGCCAGGGCCGACTCGGTGACCGTGTCCATCGGCGCGGAGACCAGCGGCACATTCAGGTGGATGCGGCGGGTCAGGCGGGTGCTGACGTTGACCAAACGCGGGACGACCGACGAGGCCGCCGGCAGCAGCAGCAGGTCGTCGAAGGTGATGCCTTCTCCGGCGATCTTGTCGATAGGCGAAGCCACGGGTGCGCCCCATCCGGCGTCTGTCGGTGTCCTGGCGGCCATGATGGCGTATATCCGCTTTCGCCGCGGGGGTCAAGACGGCCGCCTGCCTGCCCGTCGCGGCTGCCCGGCCCCGCGACGCGTCACGGCCGCCGGGCTTCCGCGGCGACCGCGGCCTGCACATCCCGCCGGACCGCACCGCCCGGTCACCGGCCGGCGGGCTGCTGCTGGGTCAGGCAGTGCAGCGTGCCCTGACCCAGGACCAGGTCCACCGCGTGGATGCCGACCACCCGTCGTCCCGGAAACAGGCCCGCCAGCGTCTCCAGCGCGACGCGGTCGGCCGGATCGTTGAAGGTCGGCACGATGACCACCCGGTTGGCGATGTAGAAGTTCGCGTAGCTGGCCGGCAGCCGCTGATCCCCGTACCAGACCGGCCGCGGCATCGGCAGACGCACGACCCGCAGCGGCTCGCCGCCGGCGGTGGTCGCTCCGTCGAGGCGCCGCAGATTGTCCACCGATGCCGCGTGGTTGGCGTCCGCCGGATCGGGTTCGAAAGCCAGCACCACGGTACGCGGGTCGGTGAACCGGGCGATGTCGTCCACGTGCCCGTGCGTGTCGTCGCCGGCGCAGCCCGTGCCCAGCCAGATCGTCTTGCGGATCCCCAGCCATTCGGCAAAGGCCTGCTCGTAGCCGCGACGGTCCAGGTCGGGATTCCGCTGCTGGACGTCGGACTGGAAACACTCCTCGGTGACCAGCAGCGTGCCGGCGCCGTCGGTCTCGATGCCGCCCCCCTCCAGCACCAGCGGCTCGTCCGGCCGGTCCGGCCGCATCGCCCGGACGACCGGCAGGCCGGTGATCCGGCCGACGGCGTCGGGGATCGCCGCATCCAGCCCCCAGTTGTCGTAGCGGGCCCAGGCGTTGAAGCGCCAGGCGACCCAGACGATCCGCCCGTCGGGCCCGCGCACCGCGGTCGGAGCCGCGTCGCGCATCCAGCCGCGATCGGTGGGCACCACGTGCAGCCGGTATCCGGCCGGATCCACGCGATGGGCCTCCAGCCGCCGCCGGGCGTCGGCCAGCACCTGCTCGTCGCGGCAGAGGATCTCCACAGGCTCGGATCCGGCCAGCACCCGCACCATCTCGGGATACACCCACCGCACGGCCTCGAGCTTGTCCGGCCAGTCGTCCGGGTTGTGAGGCCAGCTCAGCCATGTGGCCGCGTGGGGCTCCCACTCGGCGGGCATCAGGCCGAAGGCCGGCGGACCGCACGGATCGTTCATGCTTCCTCCGGCCGGTCGAGCAGGCGGTGCAGAATCGGCCCGTAGGCGTCCACCCGCCGGTCGCGCAGGAAAGGCCAGCCGCGGCGGACCTCCTCGATCCGGCGGCGGCTGCAGACCGCGGTCAGCACCTCGGGCCGGTCGGACGCCGCCTCGGCCAGCACCACGCCGAACGGGTCGGCGATGAAGGAATGCCCGAAGAACTCCAGGCCGTCGGTGCCGGGCTCGGGCTCGTGCCCGACGCGGTTGACGGCCATGACGTAGACGCCGTTGGCCACGGCGTGGGCCCGCTGGGCGGTCTGCCAGGCGGCCAGCTGCCCGGCGCCGAAAGCGGCCTTCTCCGCTGGGTGCCAGCCGATGGCGGTGGGATAGCAGAGCACCTCGGCCCCGGCCAGGGCGGTGATCCGCGCCGCCTCGGGATACCACTGGTCCCAGCAGATCAGCACGCCCACGGCCGCCCAGCGCGTGCGGAAGACCCGGAAACCGCCGCCGGGCCCGGAGGCGTCCCCCGGCGTGAAATAGAACTTCTCGAAATACAGCGGGTCGTCGGGGATGTGCATCTTGCGGTACACGCCCAGCAGCGACCCGTCGGCGTCGAGGACGGCAGCACTGTTGTGATACACCCCGGCGGCGCGGCGCTCGAAGACCGGTACGACCAGGGCGACCTCCAGTTCCCGGGCCAGCCGCCGCATGACCTCCACCGTCGGGCCGGGAACCGGCTCGGCCAGGTCGAAGCGGGCCGCGTCGGCGGCCTTGCAGAAGTAGGTCGAGCCGAACAGCTCCTGCAGGCAGATCACCCGGGCCCCACGGGCGGCGGCTTCGCGGATGCCGGCGACGGCACGGTCCAGGTTGGCCTGCCGGTCCGGCCCGCAGGCGTGCTGGACGGCCGCGACCGTGAACGTGTCCGCGTTCATGCCCGCCTCAGTTGATCTCCAGCGCGTCGCGGTCCGGAAGCTTCGGGAACGGCTGATGCGGTTCGGTCTGGTACCAGTAGGCCACCGAGGCCAGGTCCTCCTTCAGCGGCAGGTACCGCCCGCCGTCGCGCCAGCCCAGGGCCTGGATGGTCACCCGCAGGTCGGTATCGAAGCGGATCGGGTCGGCGATGTGCCAGCGATACAGTCCGAAGCGCATCTGCGTGTTCCACATGCCGTCCGGGCGGATCACCTGGGGCATCCCGGCATAGGGGGTGGTGAACTCGCGGTACTGGTCCTTGCCGGCGGCATCCCTGGCCACGAAACAGTAGGATCCGCAGAAGTAGTCCTCCGTGCCGGTGCCGCAGATGGTCGGAAACTCCCCGTCTCCGTCCATGAAGAACTTGATCTCGCCCTCGCCCCACCAGCCGTTGTTGTTGGCCTGCCAGGCCATGTAGGTGCCCACGTACTGGCCCTTGCCGCGGATGCCGTCGACGACGGTGTAGACCTCCTTGTACGGCAGCGGGTTGACCCGGCGGAACTGGGCGTGGAAGTAGGCCTCGTCGTCGGGGATCTCGGTGAGCGTGTAGTTGATCTGGTAGTAGAGCGTCTCGGGGCCGCTGTGCAGGTTCTCGATGGTGATCCGGCAGTGGCGGCGGAAGGGCATCACCCAGTAGCAGTTGAACGCGCTGCCGGGATTGACGCACACCGCCAGGGAGGACACCTGGGCGTACTGGCCCCAGCCGCAGGCGAAGAAGTCGCCCAGCGGCACCTCGACCGAGGGCTGCTCTTCCTGATCCCAGTACATCCGCAGGATCCAGAACCGCCACTTGCCGGTCGGCGTCATCCAGATCTGCTGGATCGCCCCGGGACCCTCGATGTCCGCCAGGGTGAAGACCTCGCCGGGCTTGACGCTGATCGAGGGCGATACCTTCCAGCCCCGCCCCAGCTCGCGGGCGGCGTTCTTGCCGGTGCCCTCGGTGGCCATGCCGCCGGCGCCCTTCTGGCCGGTGAAGTTTTCGGCCGAGATCGAGCGTGTTTTGGCGTTCGAGAGCCTCGACAGGTTGCCCATGTGCATGTGCAGGCCGTTGAAGGGCCGGGCATCCTCGCCGGCGGCGGGGGCGGCGGCCAGGGCCGCGGCCGCCAGGCAGATCATGACCGTCAGTTGTCCTGCTCGTCGCATGTGAACCTCCCGATCTTCCAGCACGGTGCCGCGACCGGTGCGCGCCCCCGGCGCCGGGGACCGGCGTCACGCGGTCGATGCGGATCCTCACCGGCGGCGCACGGCGTCGCGGCTGCCGACGCGCAGCACCCGCGGCTCCGGCAAGCCGTCCGGCCAGGGCACGGCGTAGGGAATCCCCGGAAGCAGATCAAAGCAGTTGTCGGCCAGCGGCAGCTCGCCGTCGAGGTCCAGGCATACGCCCCAGGCGAAAACCGGCGACTCCAGCGTCAGCACCCCGTCCCGGCGATTCATCCGGATGGCCGGCTCGGCGAAGTCCAGGTCCTTGAAACGCTGCACGAACAGCCGGTGCTGGGCGACCGCCCGGCCTGCGGCCGACAGCACCGCGAATGCCCCGCTGCGACGGGTGTCCAGCCGCTCCCAGGCGTCCCGGTCGAAGCGGGCCAGCTCCGTCGAGGCGTTGGCCGGCAGCGAGACCGTCCGGCGCAGGTCCAGCGGCCGCCCCCCGTCCAGCGTGAACAGCCCGCAGCGCAGCTCGCCCGAAACGTCGCCCGGCGTGTCGTTCACGCCGTACACCGTGACCTCGCGGTCGTCGGCGGTCGCCACCACCGTGACCGGCGCGAAGGCCCGCCTGACCGGGTGGAAGCACAGCTTGCGCCGCAGGTAGTAGTCCACGATCGTCCAGCCCAGACTCACCGGCCAGGAGTCGTTGTACATCCAGAAAACCGCCGAGGCGCTGCTGAACATCCGCCGGCGGTAGTTGAGGATGTACTCGGTCAGCCCCTCCGCCTGGCATAACGCGCTGCAGAACGCGAAATCGTCCAGATCCAGGGCCTGCGGGTCGCGCCCCAGCCACAGCTCCAGCGTCGCGTATGCCCGGCCCAGGTCCCCGGCGGCCATGCTGGTGCAGGCCATCGGGTTGTCGTGGTGGTCCCAGGCCGGCGAGAACACGTGCTGCTGGCCGGGCGGAAGAAACTGCCGCAGCGTGGCCGGCGACGACGCCCCGAGAATGCCGCCCTCATTCGGGAAGCGGTCCACGTAGTCGCGGTACTTCCACCAGTCCGCGCCGCCGTTGGCCAGGATCGAGACCTCCCAGGGATGCTGGTCGCCGACCGTCGGATCGTTGGGGTGCCGGAAGTCGGGGGAGTACGGCGAACTGAGCCAGTAGGCCGCCGAGGGATTCTCCCGCCGGGCGATCATCGGAATGTCGTGGTGGAACATCGCGTAGTGGGGGTGCGTGCGCCGCGTGTCGTCGTAGCCCCAGTGCCAGTCGCCCCACTCGACCTCGTTGTTGCCGCACCAGACCACCAGGCTGGGGTGGTGGGCCAGGTCGCGCGCCGCCCAGGTCACCTCCCGGCGGACCTCCGCGGCGAACTCAGGCTCGTCGCCGGGATACTTCGCGCAGGCGAACAGAAAGTCGTGCCAGATCAGCAGCCCGGCCTCGTCGCACGCGTCGCACAGCGCATGGTCGGCGAACGTGCCCCCGCCCCAGACGCGCAGCAGGTTGAAATGGGCCTCCAGCGCGATGTCGACCAGCCGGCGGTAACGCTCCGGCGTGACCGTGCTGTAGAGCATGTCCGCCGGAACCCAGTTGCCCCCCTTGCAGAAGACCGGCCGGTGGTTGACCTTCAGAATGAAGTATTCCCCGGTCGCCGGATGCGGCGAACGGTCGATCTCCACGCGGCGGACGCCCGTCCGCCGGGTCAGCGTGCGCACGTCGCCGCCGGAGCTCAGACGGATCTGCACGGTATAGAGATGCTGCTCGCCGTGGCCCACCGGCCACCAAAGCCGCGGCTGCCGCACGGGCACGGCCAGCTCGACGAGGTTGTCCCCCGGCCGGACCTCGGCCCGGACCGAGGCCCGCTCGCCGGTCTCCTGAATCACGGCCTCCAGCTCGACCGGCACGGGTTGCTCGCCGACACCCTGAATGTCGGCCCGCACGGTGATGGTGGCCGAAGCCAGGTCCGGCGCCGCCACCGCGAAGACCGCCGCCTGGTTGAGCCGCGGGGTGGTACTCCACTCCAGGGACACGTCGTCCAGAATGCCGACGTTCACCAGCCGGGGGTTCCAGTCCCAGCCGCACTGGTACTGCGGCTTGCGCAGCCACGGGCGGCGGGTGAGCATGTCCATGTGATAGTGCGAGTACTCGGCCACCGGGCGGTCCGCCGTGGCGTGCATGCCCGTCGAAACCCGGACCACCAGCAGGTTTTCCCCGGGCTTGAGCTGCCCGGTGACGTCGAACCGGGCCGGCCGGTGGGCATTGGCGTGCCGGCCGACCTCCCGGCCGTTCAGCCAGACCACCGCATCCAACTCCAGACGCCGGAAGACCAGCCAGGCCGGGGCCGAGCAGGCCTCAGGCGGCGCCTGGAACGTGTGCCGGTAGATCCAGAACTGCTCTTCCACCCACCGGGCCTTGAGCGAGTTCAGGCCGTAGTTGATATCCTCGATCAGGCCGGCATCCATCAGCAGCCGGTGGATCGACGCGGGCACCGCCGCGGGCATCAGCCGCCGGCCCCGCAGGTGCGCGGCGGTGTAATGGTCGGGGTTCATCAGGGGGTGGCCTTCAGCCCAGGTCAGCCCCCAGGTGCCGTTGAGACTCAGGGTTCCGTACATCTTGCTCTCAGCTGCCAGGCCAGCGCCTCGGCGCCCGCCCGTGCCCCCGGGCGGCCGCGACGTCCGGCAGAGCCTAACGGCTGGCCGGTCCGGCCACAAGCCGGGCCGCAGACCACTCCCCTGCCCGCGGTCTTCCGCCAGTTTCTACCGGCGGCCGGCGCCGTCCGCGTCAGGCCGTCGGCCCCTCCGGCGGGCTTACCAGAACACCACGTAGAGCGCCAGCGTCAGGACCACCACCACCGCGCCCCAGAGCTTCACGTCCGCCGTGGTCCTGAGGTCCATCTGCGGGTTCACCGGCAGATCCACCGGTCGGGGCATCGGCCGGACCAGCCGCATGACCGTCAGAACCGCCAGCACGACGAAGAAACAGATCGCCATCCGGTCCAGAAACGCCCGTTCGACCAGCCAGGCCGCCGGACCGGTCGCGCCGAAGACCGGAATCCGGTCGGCCCACTTGATCGCCCCGTACAGAATCGGGTTGAGCACCAGCCCGACCACGCCGCAGGCCCGCGGGGCCCGGTGGACCAGTACCCCGAACAGGAACACCGTCAGGATTCCCGGCGAGATAAAGCCCTGGAACTCCTGAATGAAGGTGAAGATGCCCCCGAAGCGGGGATTGTCGAGCCCCGGGGCGATGATCATGGCGATCAGCACGAACGCCACGACGCAGATCCGCCCGACGGTGACCAGCTCGAACGGCCCGGCGCCGGGCTTGAGCTTGCGGTAGATGTCCATCGCGAAAATGGTGGACGAGGAGTTCAGCATCGAGGCCAGCGAGCTGACCACCGCCCCGAAGATCGCCGCCAGCACGAATCCCTTGAGCCCGGTGCCGATGGCCAGCAGATTCTTGATCAGCACCGGGAATGCCGCGTCATAGTCCCGCAGCACCAGCTCCTGAACCACGGCCTGGGCCCGGCCCGCTCCGGCCATCAGCGCGGCGTTGGCGGCCACCAGGTCCGCCGGAGCGGCCCCGTCCGACGCGGGTTCGGCGGCGCCGAGCCGCGCGGCGTTATGCCGGATGATCCGCCGGGCGTCGTCGGGGTGCTGCCCGGCGAAGGTCTCGGAGAACTTCAGGACTGCGGGCTTCTCCGGGGGACGGTCGGCGGCGGCCTTCAGCCGGGCCTGGATCGCCTTGATGTCGTTGACGAACAGAGGGTTGGCCGGGTCGGGTTTGAGATCCTCCGACAGCTGCGGATACAGATCCGGGGCGAACGTGGCCATCAGCTTGGCATTCTTGACCACCGCGGCCACGGCGAGGTCGGCGCTGAACAGGTTGTAGGCCAGAATGCCGGGGATCACCACCACAAAGGGGATCAGCAGCTTGAGAAACGCCGCGAACACCACCCCCCGCTGCCCCTCGGCCAGCGACCGCGAGCCCAGCGTCCGCTGGGTGATGTACTGGTTGAGCCCCCAGTAGAAGAAGTTGGGAATCCACAGCCCCACGACCAGCGCCGTCCAGGGAATCTCCGGGTCGCCGGCCGGCCTGACCATGTGCAGCTTGCCTGCGCTCCAGTCCCCGCGGTTCAGCAGCGCCAGCCGCTCGAACACCCCGGCCCCGGCCAGCTCCGCCGGCTCCACCGGCACCGTGGCCGTGGGGGCCAGCACCGCGGGGTCGGCCCCGGCCAGAGCCCGAAGCGCCAGGATCGCGATCACCATGCCGCCGACGATCAGCGCCGAGCCCTGCAGCAGGTCCGCCCAGGCGCAGGCCTTCAACCCGCCGGCGAACACGTACACCGCCGCCAGCAGGCCGATGATCCAGCAGCCCACGGTGATGCTGCCCAGATCCTGCCCGAGCAGCGTCTGGCCCTGGAAGTTCACGGTGATCACCTTGGCCCCGGAGTAGATCACCGAGGCCGTCGGGACGCCCACCAGAATGATCAGCGTCGAGACCGCCATGACCGTGCGGGCGAAGGCGTTGTAGCGGTACTCCAGGAACTCCGGAATGGTGTAGATCCCGCTCCTGAGAAACGTCGGCAGAAACAGGAACGCCACCACCACCAGCGTGATCGCGGCCATCCACTCGTAGCTGGCGATGGCCATGCCCAGCCAGTCGGCCGCCTTGCCGCTCATGCCCACGAACTGCTCGGTGGAGATGTTCGCCGCGATCAGCGAAAACCCCACCAGCCACCAGGTCAGCCCGCGGCCTGCCAGGAAGTAGTCCTGAGCCCCGTGCTCGCCGTGCGTCTGTTCGCCGCGACTCTTCCACAACCCGATGGTGATGACCGCAACCACAAATGCGACGAACACGACGAGGTCGGGAATCCCCATGGTGTGCTCCTTGCCGTCGGGGCGCTGCGAAGACGGACCGAAACGGTGACGTTCGCCGGCGGACGCCCGTCGTCCCCGGCCGCGCCGAGCGCCGGGGCAACGGACACGGACTGCGCCCGTACGGGTATGGAGGGATTCTAACCGCAGAGTCTGGAGCGGATGAACAGCCCCCCGGCGCCGGGGCGTGCGGCAACGCGCGGCGCGCCGACCGGCCGAACCGCCCGGTCGGAGCCCTCAGGCCGGTCCCGGACCGGACGGCTCGGCCCCCCCGCCGCGCGACGCTGCTGCCCCGGGGCCCATCCAACTACTCCTCGACCGCCATCTCCACCTCGGCGATGACCTCCGCCGGCGACAGATCGTCGGCGTACACCAGCCGGCAGAAGGCCCGGTGGTAGCGATCTACCGTGCTGAGGGCGATGCCGATCAAGTAGCGGAACTGTTCGAGCGTCAGGGTCCCGTCCGCCACCGGAATCGCGATCCGGAACCCCAGCCGCCCGTCGGACATGCCCAGATCGAAGTTGCCCAGCCACATGCCGTAGTTCGCCCGGGTGACCGCCTCGGCCATCGCCGGCCGGCGGTCCTCCGGCACGATCAGTGGAAGGGCCACCAGCGCGCAAAGCCGCAACGGAGCATCGGCGGCCAGCAGCCGCACGTCCGCAGAAAGGCTCTTGAGACGGAAAGCCGCCTCGATGGCGGGTTCGTCCTCGCGGAGGGTGAACCGCATGCCGTCCTGCTCCAGGTAGCCGGCCAGCTCCTTGATCATCTCTGCGGCCCGGGTCATGTTCGACTCCCTCCTTTCCCGGCGAAGCTTGGCACTGGCCGGGGCAACCGGCAGAATGCCCGCCCCTGAAGCCCGCTCCTTGCCAGACACTGCCACCGGCGGTGGCGGACTTCCGGCAGGCCGCCTGCGGAGCCAGATGAGCCAGAACAAAAGGCCCACCAGCACAATACTGCACCCGATCTGCCAGTCAGTCAGCGTCCACATGTACCTGACCGCTTCAACCCGGCGCGGCCGCGCCCCGGGCGGGCCCGTTTCCTCGTGTGCTGCCGGTGCCAGGCTCGGCAAGGCATCCGGGGACGGCAGCCGAGCACGCGATTCGCCGTCTGTCGGAAATCCGTCCAGCCTCGGTCCTGATCCTCGCCTGCATGCGGTTGCGCAACAAAAAAACCCTGCAAGCTCTTGTGGCCGCAGGGCTTGTCGCCATCCGCAGATGGGGCAGGCCTAGGGGCCACCACCTTGATCGTCGGCATCCAACACCGTCGATGGGCGCCGATTCAGAACCACCGGCCGCCTGGCCGGCCATGGTCCGCTATCATGATTGTACGTTACGCGCACCATGGATGGATCCGCCATCGAGGAATCCCCGGCACAGGCCAGCCTCCTGAATTCCTCGTACCGTCATACATACACCAGCTTGCCGACTTGTCAAACGCAAGCCGCGAAAAAATCGCAACAGTCCGGCCTGGCCTTCACCTTCCGCGCACCGCGTGGCCGCAGGGCACGCGCCGCCCCGGCCTGGCGCCGCGCCTGCCGGTCCAGGCCGACCGGCGGGGTCACCGAGGCTCCGGAGACGCCGGAGCCGACGCGGCCTGAGGGCGTTTGCGGGTCAGCCAGCACACCGGCAGTCCGACGGCCAGGTTGACTGCCAGCGACACCGTGCTGATCCACTGAAAACTGAGCGTGGGTCCGCCGGTGAGCTGGTCCCAGTAGGCAATGACGACCGCCGCGACGCAACCGGCCAGCGCCCCGCAGGCCGCCCCCAGGCCGTTGGCGAACGGGACGAACAGCCCCAGCAGGAAGAGTCCGAACAGAGGGGCCACGAAGACGTGGTTGGTCCGGACGGTCACCTCCATGGTGTTGCCGGTGACCTGGCCCATCAGCGAACTCAGGAGTACCGCCGCCAACCCGCTGGCCGCGGCGATCCACTGGATGCGCCACACCTGATTGGCCTCGCGGACCGGCGCGCCGGGGCGGGAAAACCGCTGGAGGAAGTCGACGCTGATCACCGAGCAGGCCGAGTTGATTCCCGACGACAGGCTCGACATCGCCGCCGCCAGCAGGCCGGCGATCACCAGGCCGGTGATGCCGGGGGGCATGAAGTGAACGATGTAGTATGGAAAGATCAGGTCGGCACCCTGGCCGCTGGTCAGCGACAGCCCCGGGCCCAGGCGTTCGGGGTGCGCCCGGAAGAATCCCAGCAGCGCCAGGCCCAGCGATCCCAGGAGCGTGGTCACGAAGATGTTGGACAGACCGCTGTACAGGAACATCCTCCGGGCCGTCCGGGCGTCGCGGGTCGCCAGGTACCGCTGGATGGCCATCTGGTCGGACCCCGCGGTGCAGATCCACCACATGGTCATGAACACGATGGACCCGATCACCGTGACGCGGCAGGTCGGATCCGTGCTGAACACCGGCTGGTGGTCCCAGTTGGGCGACCATTCCCGCGGCCACCACGCCCCGACGCCGCCCATGTTTACGGTGATCAGGACGATCGAAGCGGCGGCGGCGGCGAAGAGAATCAGCGACTGGATGACGTCGGTCAGGACCACCGCCCGCAGGCCGCCCATCGCGGTATAGACCAGGGTGATCACTCCGATCGCCGCGGCCACGCCGGGCGTTGCGCTTTGCGGCCACCCCATGAGGCTGACGATCACCTTCTCGGAGGTGACGTGGATGATCAGGGCCATCCACAGCAGGCGCGTGGCCAGGAACATGACTGAACCGGTCAGCCGGATCCCCAGGCCCAGTCGCGACTCAAGAATCTCGTAGGCACTGGTCACCCGAAGGCGCATGAAATGGGGGATCAGCGCGTACCCGACCACCACGTAGGCGATCGGAATGGACACCATGGACCAGAGGATGACCGGCCCCTTGCCGATCATCTCGCCGGGGAGGCTGATGTAGGTAATTGTGCTGAAAAGAGTTGCAAAAAGAGAGAGTCCTACCGAGGAGGCCCGCATGCTCCGTCCGCCCAGCAGGTAGTCCTCGGCGGTGCGGTTGCGGCGCGAGAAGAACCATCCGACGGCCAGCAGGCCCAGCCCGTAGGTTCCGATGACCGCCCAGTCCAGCGGTTTGAGCCCGGCCGACGGCGGTACGACGGGGGCGCAGGCGGGCATCGACAGCCCCCGGGCGACCGTGGCGGCCAGCCACCCGGCACCGAGGCCGGCCGGCACAATCGACATGGCGGAGGTCGGCATCATGCTCAGGACCTGCGGCACCGCCGGTCGGCCCGCAACGCGGCCGAGGCGCTCAACTGGCGCACAGCGGGAGGAGGAATCGCTCGCGGAGATGCTCCCGAAGGTACTGCAGGGCCTGTTCCGCGTCGCCGTCCAGCAGGGTCGCAAGGATCGCCCGGTGTTCCCGCAGGGTCGCCTGAACCCGGGCGGTCCACTCGCTGCCGCTGACTACCTCGGGAGGGATGATCGGCAGCGGGGCCCGCTGGTAAAGCATGACCAGCCGCTTGTTTCCGGCCGCCGACACCAAAGCCTCGTGATAGCGTCGGTCGGCCTCGGCGACGCCCAGGTAGTAGTCTTCTCGCACCAGGCGTTCCAGCTGCTCGCAGGCCTGGCTCATGCCGGCCAAGCGGTCCGGGGTGTTCAGGCCGCAGGCACAGATCCGCCGGATGGCCCCCCCTTCGAGCATGATCCGGACCTCGACGATCTCCTGAAGATCGGCGTGTTTGAGAACCGGAACGAAGTAGCCCGTGACCGGCCCCTTGTCGATCAGCCCTTCGGCGGCCAGGCGTGCGAAGGCCTCGCGCAGGGCGGTGCGGTTGACCCCCAGCCGCTCTGCCCACTCGGATTCCCGAAGTCTTTTTCCCTCCTGGGCTTGCTTGAGGATGAGCAGCCTGAGCAGACGCTGGTAGGCCTGATCGCGCTGCGAGTCCCCGTTGCCCCTTCGGCCGGTCCTGGAGTCCTCTGAGGTGGTTGACATACCCGTCCATCCCGTGTTAAGGTTCCGGATATCAGTCTACAAAACGGGGCATATATGTCAACAGAATGGCCAGGACAATCATAACAGGCGGGTGCCGCGGGGCAGTAACACGGTTATAAGAGGGCTTTCCGGCCGGGATCGGATATGCGTTCAAGTGTCATCAAGGCCAAGCTGGCCCGCGGCGAACCCGTGCTGCTCACTCAGCTGCACTTCACCGACCCGTCGGTCTACGAACTGACCAGTCTGCTGGGCTTCGACGGGATCTGGATGGACCTGGAGCATCACACCTACAGCATGGAGACGGCCGCGGGGCTGATGCGCGCCGCCCGGGTGGGCGGGGCGGACATCATGGCCCGCCCGGCCAAGGGGGAGTTTCCGCGGGTGGCCCGGCTTCTGGAGGCCGGGGCCCAGGGGATCATGTATCCCCGGTGTGACGACGCGGACGAAGCCCGGGAAGTGATCCGCTGGGCCAAGTTTGCGCCGCTGGGCAGGCGCGGCTTCGACGGCGGCAACCCGGACATGCCCTACTGCAGCCTGCCGATGGCCGAGTATGTGCAGGTGGCCAACGAGCAGACGTTCGTGGTGATTCAGGTCGAGGAGCCGGCGGCCCTGGAGCAGGTTGAGGCCATCGCCGAGGTTCCGGGCGTGGACGTGGTGTTCCTCGGGCCGGCGGACTTCTCGGTGCTCAGCGGTTTTCCGGGCCAGTTTGACCACCCTGCGCTGCGCAAGGCCGCCGAGCGGATCGACAAGGCGGTGCGCCGGGCGGGCCGGCACTGGGGGATGCCGGCATTCTCCCCGGACCATGCCCGCCGGCTGCTGGACATGGGCGCCCGCATGCTGACCTACTCGGCCGACCTGCTGCTGGTCAAGCAGGGGCTGGACGCGATTCAGCGCGACTTCGGCAGGCTGGGTTTCACCTTCGCCGGCCGCATTCCGGGCGCCGGGCCGGGGGGGCCGGAATAGACGGGCCGTTCGCGCGGTGCGGCGGCGGCCCGGCGGGAAAGGCCGGGGAGGGCGCGTCCGGCGCGGGTATCGGCCCGGACGGGGGATACGAGCATGTCCGACCATCGGGTCCTGATCATCGGCGTCGGCTCCATCGGCGAACGCCACCTGCGGTGTTTCAAGGCCACGCGGCGCGCGGCGCTGAGCCTGTGCGAGCCGAACGCGGAGCTGGCCCGGGCGGTGGCCGGGCGGTACGGCGTGGTTGAGGTCTTCTCCGACCTGGAGCAGGCCCTGGCCGACAGCGTGAAGCGCTTTGACGCCGCGGTGATCTGCGCCCCGTCGCACCTGCACATCCCGATGGCCCGGCGGCTGGTGAAGGCCGGCGTGCACGTCTTCATCGAAAAGCCCTTGAGCACGACGACCGAGGGCGTGGATGAACTCGTCGCCGAGATCGCCGCCCGGGGCGTGATTGCGGCCGTGGCCTACACCTACCGGTCGCACCCGGCGTTGCGCGACATGCGGGCGGCGATCGCCGAGGGGCGTTTCGGCCGGCCGGTGCAGCTCGTCTCGGTCTGGGGGCAGCACTTTCCGAAATACCGCCCGGCCTACCGTGAGATCTACTACAGGCGGCGCGAGACCGGCGGGGGGGCGATCCAGGACGTGCTCACCCATGCGATCAACGCCGGAGAGTTTCTGGTCGGGCCGGTGGACCGGGTCATGGCCGACGCCGACCACCAGGTGCTCGAGGGCGTCGAGGTCGAGGACACGGTCCACGTCATCGCCCGCCACGGCCGGGTGATGGGCTGCTACAGCCTCAACCAGCACCAGGCCCCCAATGAGAACACCATCACCGTGGTGTGCGAGCGCGGCACGGCGCGGTTCGACCTGAACCGTGCCTGCTGGAGCTCGATGACCGAGCCGGGCGGCGAGTGGAAGGTTCAGCTGCAGTTTTCGCTGGAGCGCGACGACATCTTCATCCACCAGGCCGGGCTGCTGCTGGATCTGCTGGAGGGCAGGGGTTCTCCGCCGTGCACGGTGGCCGAGGGGCTTCAGACGCTTCGGGTCAATCTCGCCGTGCTGCAGGCCTGGCAGAAGGGTCAAGGCTGGACGCCGGTCGCGCCGCAGGGCGGATGACGGCACGAAACCGCGGCGACGGCCGCCGGGAGCATGGGGCATGAGCGATACCGGAGCCGGCGAGCCGACCATCGACCGGCTGTTCGATCTGACCGGGCGGGTGGCGCTGGTCACCGGGGCCACCGGCCACCTGGGCGGGGCGCTCAGCCGCGCGCTGGCCGAGGCCGGGGCCTCGGTGTTGGTGACCAGCCGGGCCGCGGACCGGGCCGGGGTCTTCGCCGCGTCGCTGCCGGCCCCGCGCGGGCAGAAGCATCGCGGCGTGGGTCTGGACTACATGGACGCGGCGTCCATCGATCGGGGGGTGGACGACGCCCTGGCCGCCGCCGGCCGGATCGACATCCTGGTCAACAACGGCTACGAGCGCGTCCAGGCCGACTGGACCACCGTCACCGGCGAGCAGTTCACCCGCCAGCTGGCCAACGCCACCGGGTGCTTTCTGCTGGCCCGGAGGGTGCGCGAACATGCCGTCGCCCGCGGTGGCGGGGCGAGCATCATCATGATCGGCTCGATGTACGGGCTGGTGGGCTCCTACCCCGACGCCTACGTCGAGGCCCCGATGGCCAGCCCGGTGGCCTATCACGCGCTGAAGGGCGGGATCCTCTCCATGACCCGCCACCTGGCGGTGTACTGGGCCGGCGACGGCGTGCGGGTCAACTGCCTGACGCCCGGCCCGTTCCCGGCGCCGTCCGCGCCGGAGAAGATGGTCCGGCGGCTGTGCACCAGGAGCCCGATGCGGCGGATGGGCCGGCCGGATGAGCTCAAGGGGGCGGTGGTTTTCCTGGCCTCCGACGCCAGCGCGTACATGACCGGCCAGAACCTGATCATCGACGGCGGCTGGTGCG
>CAZSYS010000043.1:6574-19878 GCA_964611365.1 uncultured Planctomycetales bacterium | reverse complement strand
GGCCAGCACCTCCGCCAGCACCACCGACGCCCGCAGGTCCTGGATGCTGACCAGGGTGTTCACCTGGGCGCGGGTCAGATAACCCATCGCCACGGCGATCTCCCCGAAACGCTCCTCGCTGACCTTCTGGCGATCGAGGATCTCGTCGATCTCAGGCACCGCAAGCAGGCCGTGGCCCACCGCAATCATGCCGATGGGCTCGCGCATAAGACGGGCCTTGCCGGCCAGTTCGGCGGCGGTCTGCGCATCCACAAGCTTCTTTCCCACAAGGAACTCGATGAAGGTCTGGGGCATCGGCGCATACCTCCTGCCGGCGCGCTCGGGCGGCGCCGCTGGCGGCCGGATAACCGTTGGGTTCATCGGCCGAACGCCGGAGGGACATAAGGCCCCTTCGCCCCCACCGCAGTGCCTGGGCCGGGCCCGGACCTGGCCGGCGGCCGGCAGCGGATCGCCGAACCGCCGGTCCCATAAGCCGCCCGGGCCGGCAGGCACGTTGCGGCTGAGTGACCGCCCGGGCGGCGTTGTCTCCCGACCGCCGGCTGCAGGTTTGCAGGCCGGAGGGTTTCTCGCCCGCTCCAGTCCGGCGACCGGCGTGGAATTGCCGCGACACAGCCGGAATCGGCGGGCGCACGGCCTGAGCTGCAGCCCCCCTGCCTCGGGGACATGCACCACCCCGGCCCGGCGGCCACGGACCCGTACCGGCCAGCGACGCAGGCGTCGGACTTGCCTTTCGGCCGCCGAACGCCTAGTTTCACCGTGGATCGCCGGGGGTGGCCGGGACGCGACCGGCCTGAGATCGGTGGCTCGATCGGCCGCCTGACCCTTGGAACCTGATCAGTGCAACCCGGCCGCCCCGGGCGCGCCGGCGGGAGCTGCGAAGGGAAGGCGATGACCCGCCCGACCGCGGTCGGCGACCGCCGCCGCGCACGCGACTCCCGAAAACCCCGGCGGATTCGACGCACCGCGCCGCAGGACCGTGCGCCGGCGGAGCATTGCCGGTCGAAGCCGTCCGGCCGCAGTGACGAAAGGATCCCTTCGATGCAGTCCGCCGAAAAACGGGTCGGCCGGGAACCGGACCTGGACATTCCGTGTCCTCTGCGGAGCCCGATCACCGGTTCGCGCAAGGTCTACGTTGCCGGGCGGCTCCATCCCGACATCCGCGTGCCCATGCGGGAGGTGCTGCTGAGTCCAACCCCCTGCCCCGATCACGACCGGCCGGCCGAAGAGTCGCTGCTGCTGTACGACACCTCCGGTCCCTGGACCGACCCGCAGGTCAACTGCTCGCCGGTCACCGGACTGCCCCCACTGCGGCTTGCCTGGATCGAGGCCCGCGGCGACACGCACGAACTGCCCGGCCCGACCTCGGTCTTCGTTCGCCAGCGGGCGGCCGACCCCGGGGCGGACGGCATCCGCATCCACGGGTCGCGCCGGCCGCGAAGGGCCCGGACCGGCCGGCGGATCACCCAGATGCACTACGCCCGCCGGGGGATCATCACCCCGGAGATGGAGTTCGCGGCCATCCGCGAGAACCTGCGAAGGGAACCGGCCGGGCCCGGCAACCCCGCACCCGCGGACGACCGGCTGATCCCCGAGACGATCACGCCGGAGTTCGTCCGGGACGAGGTCGCCCGCGGCCGGGCGATCATTCCCGCGAACATCAACCACCCGGAGCTGGAGCCGATGATCATCGGGCGACGGTTCCTCACCAAGATCAACGCCAACCTGGGCAACTCGGCGGTGGCCTCCTCGATCCGGGAGGAGGTCGCCAAGATGGTCTGGGCGGTCCGCTGGGGGGCCGACACGGTGATGGACCTCTCGACCGGCCGGAACATCCACGAGACCCGCGAATGGATTCTGCGCAACAGCCCGGTGCCGGTGGGCACGGTGCCGATCTACCAGGCTTTGCAGAAGGTGGACGGCCGGATCGAAGAGCTGACCTGGGAGCTGTTCCGCGACACGCTGGTCGAGCAGGCCGAGCAGGGCGTCGATTATTTCACCATCCACGCCGGCGTGCGCCGCGGGTTCCTGCCGGCCGCCCGGCGGCGGCTGGCCGGCATCGTGTCCCGCGGCGGGGCGATCCACGCCCGCTGGTGCGAGATCCGCGGCGAGGAGAACTTCGCTTATGTTCACTGGGACGAGATCTGCGAAATCATGGCCGCCTGCGACGTGGCCTTCTCGATCGGCGACGGCCTGCGCCCCGGCTGCGTCGCCGACGCCAACGACGAGGCCCAGTTCGCCGAGCTGCGCACGCAGGGGGAGCTCACCCGCCGGGCCTGGGCGTTCGACGTCCAGGTCATGAACGAAGGCCCCGGCCACGTGCCGCTGCACCTGATCCCCGAGAACATGAGCCGCCAGCTGGAATGGTGCGACCAGGCCCCGTTCTACACCCTCGGCCCGCTGCCGACGGATATTGGGGCGGGCTACGACCACATCACCAGTGCCATCGGGGCGACGCTGATCGGCTCGCTGGGCGCGGCTCTGCTGTGCTACGTGACCCCCCGCGAGCACCTCGGTCTGCCGGACCGCGACGACGTCCGCGAGGGCGTGATCGCCCACCGCATCGCCGCCCACGCGGCCGACCTGGCCAAGGGGCACCCGGCGGCCCGGCGCCGCGACGACGCCATGAGCCGGGCGCGGGTGGAGTTCCGCTGGGCCGACCAGTACCACCTCTCGCTCGACCCGGAGCGGGCCGAGGCCCTGCGGCGCGAGGGCCTGCCGGAGGACGCGCCGCCGGATGCCCGCTACTGCAGCATGTGTGGCCCGGAGTTCTGCAGCATGAAGACCGCCCGGCCGGCCTCCGCCGGCTGACGCCCCGACCGGCGGGACCGCGGCCGCGGATCAGGCCTGCGTGCTCAAAGCCCGGCGGATGCGTTTTAACGTCCGCTCGCGGCCCAGCAGCGCCAGGGTATCGAAGATGGCCGGGCTGACCGTCGTTCCGGTGACCGCCACCCGCAGCGGCTGAGCGACCTTGCCCATGCCCGCGCCCCGCTCGGCGCAGAATGATTTGAGCAGCGATTCGATGCTCTCCGGCGTCCAGTCCTTCAGGGCCTCCAGGGCCGCAAGAACCTCCCCCAGCGTCCGCAGGCCCGCTTGGTCGGCCCGGGTCAGCACCTCGGCGACGGCCCGGGGATCGAGGATCAGCTCGTCGTCGGGGATGAACAGGAAGCCGCACCGGACGGCGATGTCCTGAAAGGTGCGCATCCCGCGGTTGGCCCGCAGCAGCGCCGGCCGGAGCTCCGCCGGCACGCCGGCGCGGCTCAGGGGGTTGTCGGCCACCCTCAGCCAGTCGTCGAAGGCCGCCGCCAGCCGGTCCGGTTCCGCGCCCGCCAGGGCGTCGGTGTTGAAGGCCAGGAGCTTCTCGCGGTCGAACTTCGCGTTGGTCCGCCCGATCCGATCGAGGCTGAACAGCTCCACCATCCCGGCCAGGGTCATCTTCTCGCGCTGTCCGCCCGGCGACCAGCCCAGCAGGGCGATGAAGTTGACCAGCGCCTCGGGCAGGTAGCCGGCGACGCGGAAGGCGTGCACCTCGACGTCGCCGTCGCGCTTGGAGAGCTTGCGGCCCTGCATGTCCAGGATCAGCGGCAGGTGGGCGTAGCGCGGCGTGGGCAGGCCCAGGGCCCGCTGCAGGGCGATGTGCCTGGGCGTCTGGCCGAGAAACTCTTGTCCGCGCATGACCAGGTTCACGCCCATGGCCCCGTCATCGACCACGTTGGCCAGGTGGTAGGTGGGCATGCCGTCGGCCTTGAGGATGATGAAATCGTCCAGCTCCTCCGCGGCCACGGTGACCTCGCCCATGACCTCGTCCTGCACCGTGACCGGCTCGTCGGGCGCCGTGAAGCGCACCACCACCGGCCGGCCGGCCTCGCGGGCCCGGCGGACGTCGGAGGCGTCCGGAAAGCGCGCCGGACGCGGGTAACGCAGCGAGGCCTTCCTGGCCGCCGCCTCCGCCCGCATGGCTTCGAGCTCCTCGGGGGTCTCGAAGGCATGATACGCCCGGCCCGAGGCCAGCAGCCGCTCGACGGCCGCACGGTAGAGATCCAGACGTTGCGTCTGGTAGTACGGCCCGTGCGGCCCTCCGACGCCGACGCCCTCATCCCAGGTAATGCCCAGCCAGCGCAGGTCGCGCATGATCCGCTCGTCGGCCCCGGGAACGTTCCGGGCGGCGTCGGTGTCCTCGATGCGCAGAATGAACGTCCCGCCCGTGCGGCGGGCCAGAAGGTGGTTGAACAGCGCCGTCCGCGCCCCGCCGACGTGCAGATCGCCCGTGGGCGACGGTGCGAAGCGCACCCTCAGAGCCGTCTGGTCGGTCATCTTGTCCTCGTCTCCCGGAAGCCGCCGCCGCCGGCGCGACGGCGTCTCAGGCCCGGCGCCGCAGGACCGCTCCCTCGTCCCGGGACGCCGCCGCCCCGGCCGCCTCAACCTGCTGCGGCGTCTGCCCCGGTCGCCTGCGGGCCAGGCGGCGGATCGGCCCGTTGAGCACAAAGGTCCAGGCCGCCAGCGTCAGGACCCACTCGGGGAACAGCAGCAGCGGCGGCAGCACCAGCACGATCCCGATCACATGCCCGAAAGGCCGGTGCCTGAAGAAGCTGCTGACCATGTGCGGGTAAGGCACCCGGCTGACCATCAGCAGCGAGACCGCCAGCGTCAGCAGCGGCAGGCCCCAGGTCAGCATGTTGGCCGCGGCCATCCAGTCGAGGTACTCCAGATGGTCGTGCAGCAGCACCAGCGAGCCCACCGCTCCGGCCGCGCCGGGAGAGGGCAGGCCCCGGAAGCCGCGGTGAGCGGCCTCCTCCAGCGAGGCCTCGACGTTGAACCGCGCCAGCCGCAGGGCGGCGCAGCACACGTAGATCAGGGCGATCAGCGCCGTCGCCTGGGCAAGGCGGTGCACGCCCAGCGGCTCGCCGCTCCACTGCATGAACTCCCGCCGCACCATGGTCATCATCAGCATGGCCGGAGCCACGCCGAAACTGACGATGTCGGCCAGCGAGTCCAGCTGCACGCCGAAGGCGCTGGCCGCACCGGTGCGGCGGGCGACCCGGCCGTCCAGCGCGTCGCAGGTCATCGCCGCCAGCAGGGCCCAGACCCCCACGGCCAGGTAGCTGGGAGCGATCGCCTCCAGAAGCTCGCTGTTGCGCGTCAGAACCTCGGCGGCCGTCCGGCCCGCCCCGAGCTCCTCCAGCTGCCGGGCGCAGCAGTACAGGGCCGCGAACCCCAGGCACAGGTTGCCCAGCGTCAGCAGCGTCGGCAGCATCGAGATCGACCGCAGCGGCCGGCGGCGCGGCGGCGGGACGCATGCCGGCAGCGACGGATCGGGGCCGTCAGACACGGAGCGCCTCCTTCTGCGGCACAGGCTCGCCCGGCCGGCCTTGCGGTCCCGCCCGGCAGGCCAGCACCGTCAGCCCCGCCCGGCAGCGGGTGCCGACCGTCGCCAGCTGTTCAAAGGCGCCGGCCGGCACGATCAGCTCGGTGCGCGAGCCGAACTTGATCAGCCCGATGCGCTGACCGGCCTCGACCCGCTGGCCGGGCCGCACGCTGCTGACGATCCGCCGCGCGATCCGCCCGGCCACCTGACGGACGATCACCGGGCCGGCCAGCGGCGCGTCCGGGTCGATGACCACGGTGTTGGCCTCGTTGCGGCTGCCGGACTCCGGGTGGCGGGCGTCCAGAAAGGCCCCCGGCTCGTAGCGCACGAACCGCACCGTTCCGGCACACGGACTGCGGTTGATGTGCACGTCCAGGATGCTCAGGAAAATGCCCGTCCGCACCGCCGGACCGCCGATCTCGGGGTGATCCGGCAGAACGGTCACCTCCGTCACCCGGCCGTCCGCCGGAGCCAGGAGCTCGCCGAGCCGGCAGGCAATCCGCCGCTGCGGGTCGCGGAAGAAAGCCAGCCCCGCCAGCCACAGGCCGGTCGGCACGCCCCCGGCCGCCCACCACCAGCCCGACCACCGGCCCGCCAGCCACAGCATCGCCAGGCCCGGCAGGCCCAGCAGCAGCGTCATCCACAGCATCTCGCGCCAGCCGCCCGGCGCCAGGGGGATCCGCATCCTCGTGTCTCCATGTCAGAATCCCTCATGGTACATCACCCGGGGACCAGGCGAAAGAAGACCGCGCCCCGCCATCCCGGCGGCCCCGCCCCGGCCGCCGCCTGAGCGACCCGCACCGCCGGCATACACCGCGATTCCGCCGCCTCAGCCGACCTGGATTGGCCGAAGGTTTACGCCTCACTCGATGCGCCCGAGCTGGCCCGCAACCAGAATGGCGCCTTGGCTGTCCGCGCTACGCTGACCAGTTCCGCCCAAGCCGAACAAGGCCCAGGCGCCGCAGGGTACGACGCTGCCAGCATCACGGGCATCCTGATGACGCTTCGGGACATCAGGCCCGGCAAAGAACTCGTCTGGACCTTGCACCCTACGGGGTTGCATCCGTGACGCACACCGGAAATGCCCCGAGCAGTCCGGTTTGAGGCAGCAGGCCAATCGGCGTCAGATCTTGACTCTTGACACATCGATCCTCTCCCGGGCGGCGTAAACCTTCGACCAACCCCATCTTGATCGCTTCGTTTCCGGTGGGATGATGGGGCCGGAGGTGTACGATGACCGAGCGGGCGAAGTACTGGTCGGGGCTGGTGGCGGCCCGGGCAGGCAGCGGGCTGAGCCAGGCGGAGTTCTGCCGGCGGCGCGGGATCCAGGGCGGGACGTTTGCCTGGTGGGCGCTTACCTGTGGCACCAGTATGTGGAAGTATGCCGTTTTGCCGGGCTTTTTGCCCGCAGGAACCGTGAACGGTTGCCTCAAAACGCACAGCCCAGCTCGCCGGCCAGGGCTTTCATGCTCTCGATCATGCCGCCGAGGGTTTCCACCGGCCTGCTGACGAACAGCGACGTCCGCGGGGCGATCGGAAGGGCCCGCTCCCACCTGGGCAGGGCGGTGCGGCTCTGATCCAGCCCCTCGACGTAGGCCTTGAACCAGCCGACGGCCGCGGCCTTGTCCTGCGCCGCCACCTGGCCGTCGCGCACCAGTTGCTTGAGCTCCCACAGGGCCTTGAGGCTGCGGATGTAGCCCTGGATCACCAGCGTCTCCTGCACGTACTCCTCGACGCCCAGCTTCTTGGCCAGCTCCAGGGCCCGCTCGGCGGCGGCTGCGTCCTTCTCCAGCTGCTCGACCGACTTGATGTCCCCCCACGGCACCGGGTACACGCCCCACAGCACCTCGCCGAGCCCGGGCACCTTGCCGGCGCGCAGCAGATCGGCCATCGCCCCGGGCACCTTGCGCCGCTCGCCGGCCGGATACTCGCTGCCGTAGACGTCCCAGCCGACCGGCCCGAGCGTCTCGGACCACTCGGCAAAAAGCCCGGGGTCGTTGATCCCCTGCCGCACGGCGAACGCGCGGGCGAACTCCCGCGTCGAGCGTCCCCGGGCGTTCCAGCTCCACTCCGCCGCCGCCTCGGTGTTGAACAGGCAGTAAGGCAGGTTCGGCGTCGCGTAGCCCAGCAGTCCCTTCATCCCCTTGTCGACGAACTCGCGCATCCGGCCGTGGATGAAGGCCGCGCCGGTAAACGGCTGCCAGAACTGCACCGTCGGGCAGATGTTGCAGCAGACGCCCACCCAGCGGCCGGCCGCGGCGGCCCGGGCCAGGTACGGCCGGACCATCGGCGAGCGGCTGGTGTTGTAGGTCAACAGACTGTGGTAGTACCACAGCTTCGCCTCCTGCGGCAGGTCGGCCAGGATGGCCTGGTTGCTCTTTTCGGTCTCTTCGCTGGTCAGGATCCGCAGGCCCAGGTCGGGACGCTCCTTGCGGGCCCGCTTCCAGGCCTCCACGATCACCCGTGCCTCCAGCACGTTGCGGTCCTGCGGCCGGCAGCCGTCGCACTGGCAGCCTTTCTGGCCGCCGAGGTTCTCGGCCATCCACACGTCCACTTCGCCCACGCCCGGCAGGTCGCGCCACAGCACCAGCCACCGGGCCAGGATCTCCGTGAAGCGCCCGTCCGAGTAGCAGATCGCCCCCTCGTGGGAGGCATCCCGGCCGCGCAGCTGCGGGCAGGCCTGGAAAAGCCCCGAGCCGGAGAGCTGCTCCAGGTGAAGAACAACCGGCACCGGCCGGATTCCGACCGCCGGCCCCTCGTCGATCATCCGGCGCTTGCCGCCCTGCAGCCGGATGTACGGCTGCCCCTGCGGGTCGACGCCGTTGAAGGCGATCTGTTCGTCGATATTCATCTTGCGGTCGGACATCCACCGGAGGTGGTCGTAGCTGTCGCCGCCCCACAGGCCCCGGTCCTCCAGGTCCGGCCAGTCGACCACCGTCAGCAGCGGCAGGCAAACCGCCTGGCCGCTTTGCCGGGCCCGCAGAAGCTGCTGCAACGTCTTGGAGGCGTAGTAGACGCCGCGCTCCCCGCCGCCGATCAGCTCCAGGCCGTCCCGGGCAGCCGTCGGCCGGATGAGGTAGGCCTGGTCGAGGTGGGTCGCGGTCTTCAGCTCCGGACACGAGGCGTCCGGCAGCCGCAGGTCGATGGTGAAGGCGGCGTCCGCGGAGGCGCCTTGCCCGCCCAGGATTTCGCGCAGCTCCTGGGCGGCCTTAGCCACCAGCGGCGGGGCGTTGTCCGGGACCAGCACCCGAACACGGGTCGCCGGCTGCGTCACGGCCGCCTCCAGGCTGATCTGGCGGGGCAACGGCACGAGGTAACACATCCACAGGCGATCCTCCTCGGGGCCCACGTTCGTCGGGGCCGCAGTCGCCGGGCCGCACAAACACAACGACAGGATGGCCGTAAGGGCACCAATCAATCGTGTCGACATGTTACGCCTCCTTCTGTCAACCATATTAGCGTCGCCCGACCTCGGGGCCAAGGGCGGGAGCTTGCCTCTGAGGCCATCGTCGGCCAGACTTGGCGGCAGAGCGGGCGGCGCGGGGGTCAAGAGGGCTGTCGGGGGGCCCCGACCGGCCGACAGGAGCGGGTCGGCCGCATGCCCGGCCGAGATGATCACCGGACGTGGCGGGACCGCGTCGCCGTACGGATGTCCCTCGCATGCCCGACCGGGATGTCGGTCTCCGCAGCGACCTATGGGCGAGCACCAGGCCGCCGCGCTATTTTGCGGCCGCGGCCTTGGGCATGTGGCTGCTGCACCGCGTCTTGCCGCTGGGGCAGGTGGGGCAGCCGCCGTGGAACCGGCTGGGGCTGGCGGTTGCGGCTGTCGGGGCGGCGGTGGGTCTGTGGGGCGTCTGTCTTTTTGCCCGGTCGGGCACCACGGTGAGGCCCCTGCGGGATTCCGAACGGCTGGTGATTCGCGGGCCCTATCGCTTCACGCGCAACCCAATGTACGTGGGCATGCTGCTGAGCCTGGCGGGGTGGTGGCTGTTTCTGAGCAGCATCTCGCCGGCGGTGGTGATTCTGCTGTTCGTGCTGCGGATGGACCGCAAGGTGATCCCCGCGGAGGAAAGGATGCTCGAGGCCCGATTCGGCGAGGATTACCGGCGTTACCGGTCCTCGGTGCGACGCTGGCTGTGATGCCTTCGTGGAGGACGCGGTCATGAGACATGCAGCCCTTCGTCCGCGGGCGGCGCGGATCTGTCTGTGGGCACTGTGCCTTGCGGCGCCGCTGCCGGCCGGGGCCGAGGCGCCCCGGCGTCCCAACGTGCTGTTTATCGCGGTGGATGACCTGAGGCCGCAGCTGGGCTGCTACGGCGACCCGCTGGCCCGGTCGCCGCACATCGACCGGCTGGCCGCCGGCGGGCTGGTCTTCAACCGGGCCTATTGTTCAGCAGGCGGTCTGCAGTCCATCGCGGACCTCGCTGCTGACCGGCCGGCGGCCGGACACCACGAGGGTGTACGATCTTCAGGGCCATTTTCGCAAGAATCTGCCGGACGTCGTCACGCTGCCGCAGCACTTCAAGAACCACGGCTATCACGTGCAGGGCTTCAGCAAGATTTACCACAGCGGTCTGGACGACCCGGCTTCCTGGAGCGTGCCCCACTGGGTTCCAGGGGGCCCGGCCTACGGCAAGCCCGAGACACTGGCGGGGATCGAGTCGCGGGAGAAGGCGCTCAAGGCCGAGGGGCGGTTCAGCCCCCCGCAGGTGCTCGAGCGCGATCCGACCTCCGGGCTGCCCCTGAAGATCGCCCCGGGAACGCGCGTCCGGGGTCCGGCGTGGGAGGATCCGGACGTCCCCGACGACGCACTGAACGACGGACAGACCGCCGATCGGGTACTGGAGGCGATGCGGCAGCACAAGGATCATGCCTTCTTCCTGGCCGTGGGTTTCCTCAAGCCCCACCTGCCTTTCGTCGCCCCCAGGAGGTACTTCGACCTCCACCCGCTCGAGCGATTCCGCCCGGCCTCCAATCAGCAGCCCCCGGAAGGCTGTCCGGCGATCGCGCTGACCGACTGGACCGAGCTGCGCCGGTATGAGGGCATCCCGGCCTCGGGTCCGCTGCCGGAGCAGATGCAGCGCGAGCTGATCCGGGCCTACTACGCGTCCGTGAGCTATGTGGACGCGCAGATCGGCCGGCTGCTGGACGAACTGGACCGCCTCGGGCTGGCCGGGCGGACGATGGTGGTTCTCTGGGGAGACCACGGCTGGCAGCTCGGCGAGCACGGCCTGTGGTGCAAACATACCAACTTCGAGCTGGCCACGCGGTCGGTGCTGATTGTGCGGGCCCCCGGTCGCCGGGCGGCCGGCGCGGCCACGGACGCGCTGGTTGAGTTCGTGGACGTCTACCCGACCTTGTGCGAGTTGTGCGGGCTGGACCTGCCCGACGGCCTGGAGGGCACCAGCGCGGTGCCTCTGCTGGACAACCCCGCGCGACCCTGGAAAGCGGCCGCCTTCAGCCAGTATCCCCGCGGCCGGGTGATGGGCCGGACGATCCGCACGGATCACTGGCGCTACACCCTCTGGGCCGGGCCCGGCGGGCAGCCCGTCGGCGAGGAGCTGTACGACCACCGCTTTGATCCGGGGGAGAACGTGAATCTCGCGGAACGTCCCCAACACCGCGAGGAGGCGGACCGGCTGCGGGCCATGCTCGAGGCCGGCTGGAGGGCGGCGACGTCGCGTCCGGCCGTTGAGTGAATCCGCCCGGCGGGGGTTCAGCTGCCCCGGCAGGCCCTGTAGAGCATGACCGGATCCGTCTCCATCTCGTCGATCTCGATCTGCCAGGCGCCGTTCTGCCGCACGACCGAGTGGGCCGAGGTGGTGTCGGCGCCCTGGTCGCGCACGATGGTGAACAGCACCATCCCCCGTTGGCCGGTCGATCCCATCTTGGCCTCTTCATAGCGGATCTCGCGGATCCGGCCGGGGGCGAAGGTTTTCTGCCAGAAGGCGGCCATGACTTCGTCCTTGGTCAGCCGGCTTGGTGCCAGGGGCAGCACCTTGGACGTATCCGGCAGCACGGGCTGGTACAGGAAGCATGCGTCGGCCTCCTCAAACCGCCCGCCCTCGGCGGCCATATAGGCCGAGCGAATCACCTCGAAAGCCTGGCTCCCGGGCCCGCTCCACAGCCCCAGGCCCGGAAGGGCCAGGCCCGACTGCGGCGGGTTGAGGGCGACCAGATACAGGCAGCAGACCACCGCAAGCCCCAGACAGGCTCCGATCATTTTCTTCATCAGCTCCTGCATGCGTCGTGCTCCCTGTCAGGCCTGCGGTTGGACGGCGGACGGCGGCCTGTCCGCCGCGCCGCCGGCGCCCCACGGGTATCGGCTCGAACGGGGCAGGTCGTGAGTGCGGCGCCCGGCCACGGGTTATCGGGCATGGGGCTCCGGCCTGCGGCGGCCGGGGGCGGGCGATCTCAGCGCTTGTAGAACGTGCCGCCGCGGTAGAGGTACTTGCTCAGCCGGTTGTTGACGTACAGGGACTCGAGGACGAACTCCGCGGCGCTGGCCAGAACGGCCGGCTCGGCGGCGTCGATCTCGGCTCGGCGGCACAGGGCCTCGGCAGCCTCGGCCAGCGGCGGGATGTCCTGAACCGCCCGGGCGAGGGTCCGGGCCGCGACCTCGTCGCCGATCTCGATGTTGCGGCGGCCGCCCTGGAAGTGCTCGACCACGGCCTCACCGGCCGCGGCGTCGAGCCAGGAGGCCGAAACGTTCTTGACCGCCTCGCCCAGCAGGGCGGTGATCAGTTTCTCCTCGGCCTGATCGTCGTCGGCCAGGATCAGCTCGATCTTGCCCCGGCAGGCGGCATGCACATGGGCCAGGTCGCTGATCCGCGGCACGACCGGATCCTCGCCCAGCAGGATGCCGCGCCGCTCGGCGCTGGAGACCATGGCTTCCATGCAGGCGATGGACGCCCGCACGGACACGCCCGACTGCTGGTTCACGTGGGGGCTGGTCCGGGCCAGGCGGATGAATTCCTCGATGACCTCGGCCATATAGCCGGGGATCAGGAGGCCCGGGGCGTCGCCGTCCCGCCTGGTCCAGGCGTTCTGGCGGGTGATCCGCAGGGCGTCGGCCGCGTCGCGGGGATAGTGCGTGCGGATCACCGACCCGATGCGGTCCTTCAGCGGGGTGACGATCCGCCCGCGGTTGGTGTAATCCTCGGGGTTGGCGCTGAAGACCATGCACACGTCCAGCGGCAGCCGCATGGGGAAGCCGCGGATCTGGACGTCGCGTTCCTCCAGGACGTTGAACAGCCCCACCTGGATCCGCGGGGCCAGGTCCGGCAGCTCGTTGATCGCGAAGATGCCAAGATTGCTGCGCGGCACCAGGCCGAAGTGCATCACCGCCTCGTCGTCCAGGGGGCGCCCCTCGGCGTGCTTGACCAGGTCGATCTCGCCGATCAGGTCGGCGATGGTGACGTCAGGGGTGGCGAGTTTCTCGTGGTAGCGCTGCTCGCGGTGCAGCCAGCGGACGGGGGCATCGTCACCCAGGCGTTCGAGCAGACGGCGGGTCGGGCCGAACATCGGCGTCAGCGGGTCATCGGGCAGGTCCACGCCGTCGACCACCGGCCGGAACTCGTCCAGCAGCGTCGGCAGCAGGCGGATCATTCGCGACTTGGCCTGTCCGCGAAGCCCCAGGAAGAGCATGTCGTGGCGGGCCAGAATGGCGTGGACCACCTGGGGGATGACGGTGTCGTCATAGCCGACGATGCCCGGAAAGAGCGGCTCGCCCGCGCGCAGGCGGCGGATGAGATTGGCCCGCATCTCATCGCGGACCGGGCGGTGACGATAGCCCCAGGCCTTGAGTTCGCCGAGGGTAGCAGGCCGATCCATGGGAGTCCCCGATGCGCGCCGGAACACCGGCCCGGGGAGGTCCATCACGGTCCGGGCCGTCGGCCGCCGCGTCAGATGGTATGCCGCGCGCGGACGGCGTTCCAACCCC
>CAZSYS010000043.1:0-6564 GCA_964611365.1 uncultured Planctomycetales bacterium | reverse complement strand
GGGCCGGCGTGCCCGGCAACCGGGCGGAAGACGGCCTGGATCGCCCATGGGGCGTAAAACGGCCCACGGCGAACGGGGGACGGTCATCCCTCGGCGTTCGCCGTGGCGTCGGTTGAAGTTGGCCGGAGTCTCGTCGGCCTGCACGAGGTGTCCGACCGGGGCCCACACGGGGCTCAAGAAACGTGTTCCGCCTCACCGAGGCGGACAACCAGAGATATGTCCATCATCGTCCTTGCCATGGCCCTCCATGGGTGTGACATCCGGATCTTCCTGAAGGGCCCGCGACCACTCACCCCGCGCGGCACGCCGACCCGAGACGGTCGATCGATCAGCTCGTGCGGTGGTTCCCGCCGGGCCGCGATCGACCGAACGATCCCCGAGCCGTCGCTGTCGCCCCCTGGATCCGCCCTCACCCGCCCGGTCGTGAGGTATTGCGCTCCTGCTGGTATATACGTCACGATCGGCCCTGCGGCAAACGAAAACCGCCGATCCGCAGGCGGAAAACCCGCCTCCCGGACGAAAACCGGCCCCCAGGAAACCGGCCCGCGGAGCGTCCCGGGCCCTGCTTGCCGGACACCGGGCACGGTGGTTACCATGATGCGCATGGCAGGCCGCGCCTATGGAAAAAGATCTGCCACGGACCGGCCGCGGGCTGCGGTTTCGCGCCGGGATTCGATCATTCACCGCATCGCCGCCGCGGCAGGCGGGTAGGGCGCGGCCGACGCCGCCTGAGGCACCCAGCCCTGCCTGAACCGGCGGGGCTTTTTTGTTTGACCATCCGCCGCCTGCGCGGCGGAGGAGCACCCATGACCGCCAGACCACAGCGTATCGAGCTTTACGACACCACCCTGCGGGACGGGACCCAGGGCCAGAACGTCAGCCTCAGCCTGCAGGACAAGCTGCTCATCGCCGCCCGGCTGGACGACCTGGGCGTGGACGTCATCGAAGGCGGCTATCCCCTGAGCAATCCCAAGGACGCCGCCTTCTTCCGCGAGATTCGCGGAATGCGGCTGCGGCACGCCAAGGTGGCGGCCTTCGGCATGACCCGCCGCAGGGACCGCACCGCCGACCAGGACGAGGGCATGCAGGCCCTGCTGGCGGCGAACACGGAAATCGTCACCATCGTGGGCAAGACCTGGGATCTGCACGTCCGCGAGGTGCTCAAGGTTTCCGAGAAGGTCAACCTTCAGATGATCGCCGACTCGGTGCGCTACTGTGCGGCCGCCGGCCGGCGGGTGATCTACGACGCCGAGCACTTCTTCGACGGCTACGCGGCCAATCCGGCCTTCGCCCTGCGCACCCTCCAGACCGCCCAGGAGGCCGGGGCGTCCTGCATCTGCCTGTGCGACACCAACGGCGGATCGCTGCCGGAGCGCGTGGCCGAGTATGTCCAGGTGGTCCGCGGGGCTTTGTCGGTGCCCCTGGGAATCCACACCCACAACGACGCCGGCCTGGCGGTGGCCAACACCCTGGCGGCGGTCCGGGCCGGCGCCGTCCAGGCCCAGGGAACCGTCAACGGCATGGGCGAGCGCTGCGGCAACGCCGACCTCACGACCATCGCGGCCAACCTGGCGCTGAAGATGGGCTGCGAGGTCCTCGTGCCCGGCGGGCTGCAGCGCCTGACCGAGACCAGCCGCTACGTCTACGAGATCGTCAACGCCCTGCCGGCCGGCAACCAGCCCTACGTCGGCGGCTCGGCCTTCGCCCACAAGGGCGGCATGCACGTTCACGCCGTCCGCCGGGTCACGCGGAGCTACGAGCACATCGACCCGGAGGCGGTGGGCAACTCGCGGCGGGTGCTGATCAGCGAGATCAGCGGGGCCAGCGGCATCGCCGAGAAGATGGGCCGCAAACTCGACGTGGCCCACGACAAGAGCCTCCAGCGGCGGCTGCTTGCGGCCCTGCAGGCCCGGGAGGCCGAGGGCTATGTCTACGAAAGTGCCGAAGCCAGCTTCGAACTGCTCTGCCGCAAGGAGCTCGGGCGCTACCGGCCCTTCTGGCACCTGGACCACTGGCGGGCGGTGGCGCTGCGCTCGGCCAGGTCCGTCGAGCCGGACACCGAGCTGATCCTCAAGCTCCAGGTCGACGGACACGTCGAACACCACGTCTCGGGCGGGCACGGCCCGGTGGACGCGATGGCCGCGGCGCTGATCAAGGCGCTGCGGCCCCACTACCCGGAGGTCGAGGACGTACGGCTGATCGACTACAAGGTGCGGGTGATCAACCCCCGGGCGGCCACCGCCGCGCGGGTCCGGGTCACCATCGAGTTCCGCGACAACGCCACCCACGAGATCTTCGGCACCGTGGGCGTCAGCGCGAACATCATCGAGGCCTCGTGGATCGCGCTGGTCGACGGCATCGAATACAAGCTGATCAACGCCCGCGAGTCCGGAACCGGGTCCAGGACCAGGCCGGCGACAGGGCGGGGTGCTCCCTCCCGGCGGCGGAAGACCGGGCCTCAGCGCAGCGGCTGAGCGGCGCGAAGAACCGACCGGGCGAAAAAAAATTCGGGTGGCTGAAGGTATTCAGGCCACCCGAAAGGGAAAGGGAAGAGGACGATCAACGCATCCTAGCACAACGCGCCGCCTGTGTCCAGCCCCCAGGCACGCTTTTTTTCTTTTTTAGGGTAGATCATCCCTTCCCGCCTCCGGCCGGCGCGCCGCCGGGGACCCGATTGCCGCCGCCGGCGTCGCTCACGGGCCTTCCGAAACGCCTCCAAACCGGTATGTGTCATCAAAAAGGCGCTGTCTGGTGAATGGGAGATTCTCCCATCATCCGATCCGCAAAAGACTGGACCACGGCGCTCTGTTGAAAATCCTTCCGCAACGAGTGAACGATTTCCTGCAGAAGCCCCGGATCCGACTCCAGCGCGCCCCGCAGACGCTCCAGCAGGGCGGCCGCATCCTCCTCCCGTCCGGCCTGCAGCGCGCCGCGGATCGCCAGGTCCAGCGCGTCCGGAGAATTCGGACTCAGTTCCAGTGCCCGACGCGCCCAACGCCCGGCGTCGGCGGGCCGGGAGCCCGGCGGCACGCGCCCGAAACGGCGGCTGAGCACCGAATAGCCGTAGGCCAGGGCTTCATCAACGGCCTGGGGGCCCCGGGACCGGGCGGCGCCGGCACCCAGCCGGTCGCGGGCCTCCTCCTCGCGGCCGGCGGCCAGCAGCAGCAGGATCATCTCGCGGTGGCCCTCGGCCCGCCAGTCCTCCTGCGCGCCTGAATCGGGCCAGTCGGCCAGAGCCGCCCGGCAGGCCTCCAGGGCCTCCCGCGGGTCGTCCGGGCGGGCCAGCAGGGCGTATCGAGAGAACTCCACCTGGGCGCGGTTTCGAAGTCCGGGAAAGCTTCGGCGGAAGCCGGGCCGATCGTAGAGCTCGACCGCGCCGCCGGCCATGGCCACGGCCTGGTCCGGCTGTCCCGCCAGAAGCGAGGCCGCAGCGAGCAGCCGGAGCGATTCGGGAGCGTACGGATCCGTCCAGCGACGCTCGTCCGGTTCGGCCCGGGCCTGCTGAACGTGCTGCAGCAGGGCCGCGGCGGCCGTCTCGAACGCCTGGTCGGCCATCAGCCTGGACACGGCCACCTCGAAGGAGGCTTGTGCCGAAGGAGGTTCCGGGCCGCCGCGCAGCGCCACGCGGAGAATATCGAGCCGCTCGGCGACCGGCCGGTCCTCCGACAGCGAGGCCAGCTTCAGGGCTACCCGGGCGCGAAAAGGGAACCAGGCATGTTCGAGGCCCAGCCACTGCCGGGCGGCCTGGCGGTAGTCCCCGACTTCGGAGCGCAGCTCGAGAACGCGCTCGGCCGATTCGACCGATTGCAGCCCCAGCCAGCCGTCGGCCAGCAGCTCGGCAACCGCCGGGTAGGCCGGCATCCTGGCCAGCAGCGCCGTGCCCGCTGCCGCGCCGGCGCGGAAGTACTCGCGGAAACGCGCCGCGTCCTCGCGGGCCAGGCTGCGCAGGCCCGGCTGGATGGTCTGCGACTCCTGAGCGGCCCGAACGAGGCCCGCCAGCCGCTGCAGCTGGCGGTCCGCGCCGGCCAGCGCGATCCGCGCGGACTGATACCCCGCGGCCAGGCGATCCTCGGCCACGAGCCGGTATCGCGACGCCCGGTCCGCCTCGCGAAGCGCGGCCGGCCAGTCGCCCTTGTCGCCCAGCGAAACCGCCGACATCTCCGCCAGGGCCCCCTGCCAGTCGGCCACGTGGACCGCGACCGCGCCCAGCGAGGCGGCCGCACCGACGCTCAGGCCCGCGACCCTCGCCAGTCGTCCGGCCCCCCGGCCGATCCAGGGCACCGGCTCCCGCCGCGACATCGCCCAGCACAGGCCGACCAGGGCGTAGAACACGATCGGCAGGCCGGGCTTGCGCAGGGCCACATCGGCGCACTCCTCGACCACCAGCGCGACCAGCGAGGCGGCCGCCGCCGCCAGGCAAAGCCGATGCCGCCGATCGGCGAGCCGCCGGACCGCCGACCCGGCCGCCCAGACCGCCATGCCCAGCCCCGTCCCCGCCAGGGCCAGTCCGACGGCTCCCAGTTCGGCCAGGATCTCCAGCCACTCGTTGTGCGCCCGGCCGAACAGGTCGGCGACAAACGCGGCCGCGTCGTGCTCGGCGTCCGCCCGGGACATCTCCTGAGACTTCAGCAGATACGCCGCCTGCCCCTGCCCGATCAGCGGCTGCTCCAGAAACATCGCCACCGCATAGTTCCAGGCGTAGAACCGCATGCGGAAACTCGCGCTGCGCCCCGAGTCGGTCGGCCCCGGTCGGGCGTACAGCCACAGCCCGCCGGCCAGCAGCACGGCCAGTGCAACTCCGGCCGCGCCTCTCCGCAGCCGCTTGCCGCCCAGCATCCACGCCCCGGCCACCATTCCCGCCGCCAGACCGACGGCCGGACTGCGCGACCCGGTCAGCACGAAGGCCCAGCCCATGATTACCAGGCACCCGGCCGGACCCGCCGCGCACCACAGCTTCCGGACGCGGGCCGAGGCCGGCGCCGGGAGGCCGACGCGGCTGGGGACAGAAGGCCTGTCCGGCAGCAGGCAGGCCGCCAGCAGCGCCGCCGCCAGCAGCATCCCGGGGACCAGGCACGCGGCCATGAAAAGCGGGTTGCCGATCGGGAATTCCAGCCGCAGGACGGGGCTGCGCTCGTAGTGGTGCCACAGTCCGACGAACGATGCGACCGTCAGGACGGCGACCATGGCCCCGGCCGCGGCGGGGCCCCCGCGATGCCCCAGCCCCCGGCCCAGGGCCAAAGCCCCGCCGATAAGGATCAGCTGCCGGACGGCCTCGCCCAGCGCCGCCTGCGGCCAGGGAGCCCACAGGGCGCTGAGTGCCGCCCAGATTCCCAGCAGCACCAGGGTCAGTTGCGACGCCCGGACCAGGCTGATGCGCGACGCCAGAGCCCCGCCTCCCGCGTCCTCGTCTTCGCCTGACGCCTCCGGCCCTCCGCTTTCCTCGCGGCGCGTGCGGACGAACCATCCCGCGCAGGCCGCCAGGATCAGCCCGGCACTTCCCAGTCCCTGGGCGAGCCACTTGACCTCGGCGCCGCTGCGAGTGGGGTACTGGTGGTTCATCGCCAGCAGCGTGACCAGGGCGTGCAGCACCGAGCCCTCGCGCCAGGGGCGATAGCCGAGCTTCATCCCGCCCTCGCCGGCACTGACCAGCAGGCAGGTGGCCGCCAGGGCCGTCGCCAGAACCGCGATCAGCAGGCGGTCCAGCGAGGCGAAGCGCTCGATCACGTCCTCGGCGAAGAAGGGGCCATCCTGCGGTCGCGGAACCATGGCCGGGGGGAGGCCGACTCCGGCCGCATCGGTCGCGGGCACGTCCTGGTGCGGTTGGCAGCTCACATCGAGGGTTTCCAGAGGATTTCAGGCGCCCGGGCCTGCACCGCGCTGAGTCGCGCCCAGGCGAACAGGAGGTCGCCCAGACGGTTGAGATAGACCAGCGACTCGGGGCTTACCCGGTCCGCCGCGGACAGCATGACCAGAACCCGCTCCGCCCGCCGACAGACCGCGCGGGCGACATGCAGCCGCGCCGCACCCTCCGACCCGCCCGGCAGGATAAAGTGCCTCAGCGGCGGTACGGCGGCGCAAGCCTCGTCGATCCAGGCCTCCAGCCGGGCGGCGTCCTCCGTGCGGATGCACAGCCCCCGCACTCCCGGAGGCGGGTCCGCCGGGCCGGCCAGCTCGGCGCCCAGGCGGAACAGGTCATCCTGAATCGACCGCAGTCCGGCGCCGACCGCCTCCGGCTGAACGCAGGCCCGGCTCCAGCCCAGCATCGCGTTAAGCTCGTCCACTTCGCCGATGGCCGCGATGCGGATGTCGGACTTGGACACCCGCCGGCCGTTGAGCAGGGAGGTCTCGCCGCCGTCGCCGGTGCCGGTGTAGAGTTTCAAGATGACTGCCTCGACCGTCGCCCTCGCGGACGGTCCGCCCGGCGCCGGACGGCACGGACCGCGCGCATGCCGCCCGGCGCCGGGCACCGGAACCTCCGCCGGCGTCCGGTCCTACTTGCCCGTGCCGGCCGCTCCGGCCGCCGCCGGCGCCGGCGCCGCCCCGCGGGCCGGCGCCGTGGGCCGG
>CAZSYS010000042.1:0-19898 GCA_964611365.1 uncultured Planctomycetales bacterium | reverse complement strand
CCGGGGGGCCGCGCCTGCGCCGCCCGGCGCGGCCGGCCGCCGGCGGTTTCAGATCTGGTGTGCCGGTTTGGGCATGTCGTCGGTGACGGTCTGGTGCTGAGACTGCCGGCCGTCGCAGGTGAAACGCACCATCTCCTGGTCGATGCGGGCCTGCAGGTGCACGGGTCGGCCCCAGATCCGCTGGATGTTGCGCAGCGTCTCGGTGGCGTAGCGGATCTGGAGGTCCACGCCGCTGTGGTGGTGGGCCAGATAGAGTTCGCCGCGGTTGGCGTAGTTGCCGTCGACGACGTAGATGTAGGGCCGGCCGAGGTTGCCCAGCGAAAACAGCAGCTGCTGCCGGATCCGCTCGAAATCGCGGGTCACGGCGGTCATGCGGCCGCTGGAGGTGTCGTAGCGGTAGTGGTAGAGCCCCTGGCGCACGGCGAACTCGGGGGTCAGGAACTCGTCGATGAAGGTGACGTCGTTGTAGATCCGGCGGACCTGGAAGATCTTCTCGCGGCCGGGGGACTCCTTGCCGCGGACGCGCTCCGGCCGTTTCCGGTCGCGGTTCCACCTGCGGCGGGCCTCGACGTCCTGCAGTTCCTCGTACTCCCGGCCGTGGCGTCCGAGGTCCCAGCGTTCCTCGATGTCGCGGAACAGTTCCAGCCCGAGCTTGTAGGGGTTCAGCCGGCCGGGCGAGGTGGCCATGGTGCCGGCGTGGTGCTCGGCATAGGTGATCAGTTCGTCGTCCCGGAGGCAGTAGCGGGTCATCAGGGTGGAGTGCCAGTAGCTGGCCCAGCCCTCGTTCATGATCTTGGTCTGGGCCTGTGGGGCATAGTAATAGGCCTCCTCGCGGATCATGGCCAGGATGTCGGCCTGCCAGTCCTCCAGCGGGGCATGGTGGATGAGGTACAGCAGCACGTCGCGGACCGGCCGGGCCGGTTCGATGGTCTTCTCGCGGGCGTGGCTCTCGCGGAGCCGCCGCCGCTGGGCCTCGAGGGCGTCGGGGGGGTTGATGAACCGCTCCATGTAGCGCTTGGCGGGGTAGCGGACCAGCTCGTGCTCGATGACCCGGGGATCGTCGGCCGGCCGGGGCTGATCGTCGTCCCGACGGATGAGCACCGAGTGGGGGTCGATCAGGTCCTCGACCGACAGGGCCAGGTCGATGAAGCGCTCGACCTCCTCGAAGCCGTGGCGGTCGATGTAGCGGCGGACGCGGGTGGCGTGGTTGGCCATCTCGTCCATCATCTTGCGGTTGGTGCGGGCGAACCAGACGTTGTTGCGGAAGAAGTCGCCGTGCCCGTAGACATGGGCGATGACGGTTTTCTGGTCGACCATGGCGTTGTCGGCCAGGAGGTAGGCGTAGCAGGGGTCGTTGTTGATCACCATCTCGTAGATGCGGCTCAGGCCGTAGGTGTGCTGCTTGCGGAGCCGCTCGTACTCCATGCCGAACCGCCAGTGGGGGTAGCGCTGCGGGAAGCCGCCGTAGGCCGCGATCTGGGTCATCTGGTCGAAATCGACCAGCTCGAAGACGGTGTCGAAGAACTCCAGGCCCTCCTCGCGGGCGAAGTCCGCGATCCGTTTGGCATGGTCGGCCAGCTCGACAGGCAGCGTGTGGGCCATGGTCGCGTCCGTCCGTCGCCCGGGGCGATCACCGCCCGGGCGAGAAGAAACCCCGGATGCTGTCGTAGATGTCGTCCTTGGTGTTCACCCGCGTGGTGACCACCGCCGGCTCGCCCTGGAAGTGCTCGTGGAGCACGTTGATGAAGCTGCCGCTGCCGTAGGCGCTGGCCACCTGGCAGTAGCCGAAGAGGTTGATCCGCCCGAGCAGCTGCTCGCGCAGCAGGCGGCAGCACTCGCGGTTGTCGGACTCGCTGCTGTTGTCGCCGTCGGAGAAGTGGAACAGGTAGACGTTCCACTCGTCGGCGGCGTAGCGCAGGTCGAGCAGGCCCTGGGCGCAGCGGAAGGCGCTGCTGATCTTCGTCCCGCCGTCCTCGCGCAGGTGAAAGAAGGTGTGGCGGTCGACCTCGGCGGCCCGCACGTCGTGCACGATGTAGCGGCTCTCGATGCCCTCGTAGTTGCGGCGCAGCCAGGCGTCGATCCAGAAGGCCTCGATGCGGACGAGCTCCTTCTGCTCGTCGCCCATGGAGCCGGAGACGTCCATCATGTAGATGATCACCGCGTTGGACTGGGGCTTGCGCACCGTCTTCCAGCTGCGGTAGATCTTGTCGCGGCGTTCGAAGACCACCCGCGGGCGGTCGGGGTCGTAGGCCCCCATGATGATCTGGCGCCGCAGGGCCCGGCGGAAGGTGCGCTTGAAATGGCGCAGCGACTCCGGGCCGGCCTGGCGGGCGCCGCTGTAGCGGTCCTTGCGGGTGGTGATGCTGTGGCGGCCCCGGGGCCGGATGCGCGGCAGGCGGAGCTCCTCGCCGAGGATGTCGGCCAGCTCGTCGAGGCTGACGTCGACCTCCAGGATGTGGCGGCCGGGTTCGGTCCCGCCGGGGCCGATGCCCTCGCCCTCGGCATCGACCGGATCGCCGGTCCCGGCCTGGCCGGCGCCGACGCCCGCGTCGCCGTTCTCGCCGTAGCGGAAGGTGGGCAGGTCGATCCCCCGCACCGGGATGCTGATCACGCTGGAGCCCTCGCGGCCGAAGAGCTCCCCGCGGGTCAGGAAGCGGCGCAGATCCTCCCGGATGCGGCCCTTGACGATCTCGCGGAAGCGCCGGTGGTCCTTTTCGATCCGCATGAACATGGCTCGCCACCCCGTCCGGCCTGTCGCGGCGTCCCCCGGCTCAGTCCTCCCGTTTGCTGTCGCCCCTGGCGAAGATGCTGGCCACGTAATTGAGCACGTCGGTCGCGCTGGTCTCGTTGTACCCGAAGTACTTGATCAGCCGCTGCTTGACCACGTCGATCTTGGCCTGGGTCTCGTCGTCGACCACCCCGCTGACCACGTTCTTGAGCTTGATGGTGTCGCGCTGGTCCTCGAAAAGCTTGAGCTCCAGGGCCTTCTGCAGCCGGGCATTGGTCTGGTACTCGAACTTCTTGCCGTCCAGGGCCAGGGCGCCGATGTAGTTCATGATCTCCTGGCGGAAGTCGTCCTTGCGCGAATCCGGCACGTCGATCTTCTCCTCGATCGAACGCATGAGCCGCTCGTCCGGCTCCTCGTCCTTGCCGGTGTACTTGTTGCGGACCTTCTCGTGCTGGGTGTAGGCCCGCACGTTCTCGATGTAGTTGGTGCACAGCCGCCGGATCGCGTCCTCGTCGGCGCTGATCGCCCGCTGCACTTCGGTCTTCACGATGTCCTCGTACTCCTCGCGGACCACGTTGAGCAGCTCGCGGTAGCGCTTCCGGGTCTCCTCGTCGGAGATCAGGCTGTGATGGCTCAGGCCGCTTTCCAGCTCGTTCAGCAGCATGAAGGGGTTGACCGCCCGGTCCTGCATGGCCTGGTCGGAGACCAGACAGTTGGAAACCTTGTCCTGGATGTACCGGGGGCTGATGCCCTGCATGCCTTCGCGGGGGGCCTCGTCGCGCAGCTCCTTGACCGAGTCCTCGGTGAAGCCCGGCAGGCTCTTGCCGTTGTAGAGCTTGAGCTTCTGCATGAGCGTCAGCCCGGCCTTCTTGGGCTGCTCCAGCCTGGTCAGCACCGCCCACATCGCCGCCACCTCGATGGTGTGCGGGGCGATGTGGATGCCGCGGATCCGCTCGCGGTTGAAGTCCTTCTCGTAGATCCGGATCTCGTCCGAGAGCCGGGTGTTGTAGGGCACGTCGATCTTGATCGTGCGGTCGCGGAAGGCCTCCATCAGCTCGTTGCTCTGGAGCTTCTTGTATTCCGGCTCGTTGGTGTGGCCGATGATCACCTCGTCGATCGAGGTCTGGGCGAACTTCTTGGGCTTGATGACGTGCTCCTGGCTGGCGCCCAGCAGGTCGTACAGGAAGGCCACGTCCAGCTTGAGCACCTCGATGAACTCCACCAGCCCCCGGTTGGCGATGTTCAGCTCGCCGTCGAAGTTGAACGCCCGCGGATCGCTGTCCGAGCCGTACTCGGCGATCTTGCGGTAGTTGATGTCCCCGGTCAGCTCGGTGCTGTCCTGGTTCTTCTCGTCCTTGGGCTGGAACGTGCCGATGCCCCGGCGGTCCTTCTCCGAAAGCACCAGCCGCCGCACCACCACGTGGTCCATCACCCGCCGCCAGTCGCCCTCGTACCGCAGCAGCAGGTCGTTGAAGTGCCGGCGGCAGAACGGGTCCAGGTCGCCCTCGATCCGGACCTGCCGGCCCTCGGGCAGGTCGGCGTTCAGAGCCTCCAGGACCTTCTCCCGGGCCTCCGGCGGCACCAGCTTCAGCGGCTCCTCATGCATCGGACAGGGGGCCGTCGATCCCGGCCCGCGGTCGTCCTCCAGCTTCCAGGCAAAGGTGAACAGAGCCCCCTCGTCCAGCGTCGAGTAATACTCCAGGCCCTTTTTCAGCAGCCGCACGATGGTGCTCTTGCTGGAGCCCACCGGACCGTGCAGCAGCAGGATCCGCCGGTCCGTGCCGTAGCCGTGGGCCGCGGACTTCAGAAAGTCCACCAGCTGCATCAGGGCCCTGTCCAGCCCGAAAATCGCGTCCCGGCCGTTGTCGATCGGGTCGCTGAAGAACGGATAGCGGATGTAGTCCTCCTTCAGGTACGAGTACCGCTCGGACCCGAAGTGCATGATCATGTCGTAGACCCGCTGGAAGGCGTTCCGGGCCAGCCAGGGCTTCTCCGCGACCAGCTGGAGGTAATCCTCGAAGCTGCCCTCCCAGTGCTGGCTGAGAAAGCGCTTCTGGTCGAAGTTCTCGTTGATCAGCGACAGCAGCGTCCGTTTGTCCGCCATGACCGTTACCTCCCCGGACCCCCGGGCACGCCCGACCGGCCACCCCCTGCCGCCGCCCCCGGGTCTCCGCCGGCGGCCCCGCGGCGCACATCGGCGCCGGCGGCGACCAGCGCGCCCATTCAAGCCTACGATCGATCCGGCGGGCTGTTCGAGGCACCCTGACTCATGCTAGCCCCGGCCCGGATACCGGACCAACGGGAACCTGCGCAAAGATATGCGAAACCGGCGGTTGTGGCGGTTCGCAAGCCGTTCGGACCGGACGCGCATGCTCCCGCTCTTGTCTGATTGTATCGGTCGCACAAGAGGCCGCGGCCATCGAATTCCGTCCGATCACGCGCCGGCGGGTGCGGGGCCGTCAATGGGGTTTGTCGCCCGCCACGGGCGGGTCGGACAGGCCTGGAAGGCCTGGACCGGCGGACCAGACGCGACTTGTCGATCGGACGGGCCCGGCTGTCGGGTCAGGCCCGGGAGACCTGGCGGGGGCGGCGCCTGCCCGGACGCGCGGCACGGGGCTTCCGGGGCGTCCGGGGATCCTTGCCCTGGGCCCTGAGCCGCTCTTCCCGGGCGGCCAGGAGCTCGGCGGCCTTCTCCGGCGTCAGCGTCGCCGGGTCCATGCCTCTGGGAAGCGAAGCGTTGACCACGCCGTCGGTCACGTACGGGCCGAAGCGGCCGTCACGGACCTTGAGATCGGCACCACTGACGGGATGAACCCCGATGCTGCGTGCCGTCTGCCCGGCGGCGGCCCGGCGGCGCCCGCCTTTGGGCTGGGCCAGGATCGCCAGGGCCCCGGGCAGATCGAGCGTCTCCAGCTGCTCGTGGCTCTCCAGGCTCCGGGTTTCCTGGCCGCACTTGACGTAGGGGCCGTACTTGCCGTCCTGGACGGTGATCTCCTCGCCGGATTCCGGGTGGCGGCCGACCACGCGGGGGAATGAGAGCAGCCTGAGGGCCTGCTCGAGCGTGAGCGTCTCGGGGGACATCGAGGGCCACAGACTGGCCATCTTGGGCTTGCCGCCCTTCTTGAGCTTGCCGGCCTCGGTGCGCTGCGGGTCACCCAGCTGGACATAGGGGCCGAACCGGCCGTTCTTGAGGTAGACCGGCCGGCCGTCCGGGTCGAGCCCTAGAGCCTGGTCGGTCCGGGCGGCCTTGCTCAGCAGCTCCACGGCGGTCTCGAGCGTCAACTCGTCGGGCGGCAGGTCGGCCGGCAGGTTGGCCCGCTGCTCGCCCTCGCCGACCTGCAGGTAGGGGCCGTACTTGCCGATCCGGGCGACGATCATCCGGCCCTGGGGGTCCCGCCCGATCTCAAGCGTCGACACCGCCCGGGCGTCGATGTGCTCGCCCCCCGACTGAATGCGGCGGCGCAGCCCCACCCGCAGGACATCGCCGCCGTTGCCGTTGTCCTGCCCGGCCTGGCCGAAGTAGAAAAGCTTCAGCCACGGACGCGACTGGAGATCGCCGGAGGCGATCGCATCCAGGTCATTCTCCATCTTGGCGGTGAAGTTGAAGTCCACCAGGTCGGCGAAATGGGCCTCCAGCAGCTGAATCACCGCAAAGGCGGTGAGCGTCGGCACCAGGGCGGTGCCCTTCTTCCAGACATACTGGCGGTCCTGAATGGTCTGGATGATGCTGGCGTACGTGCTCGGCCGCCCGATGCCCCGCTCCTCGAGCTCGCGGATCAGCGAGGCCTCGGTATAGCGGGCCGGCGGCTGCGTGGTGTGGCCCCTGGCCTCGACGGACGCAGGGTCCAGCTCCTGCCCGACGGTCAGGGGCGGCAGCACCCGCTCCTGGTCTTCCAGGTCGGCCTCGGGGGTGTCGGATCCCTCCACGTAGGCCCGCAGGAAACCCGGAAAACTGATCACCCTGCCGGTGAGCCCGAAGACGGCGGTGCCCTGCGGTCCGGCCTCGGTGGCCACGCGGACGCTGGTGCGCCGCCCGACGGCGTCCTTCATCTGGCAGGCGACGGTGCGCTTCCAGATCAGATCGTACAGCCGGAAGGCGTCCTCAGTCAGTTCGCCGCGCACTTCAGCGGGCGTCCGGAAGACTTCCCCGGCCGGCCGGATGGCTTCGTGGGCCTCCTGGGCGCCCTTGGCCCGCGTGACGTAGTGACGGGGCTGATCGGGGCAGAACTCCGGGCCGTACAGCTCCCGCGCCTGGCGCCGGGCGGCCTGGATCGCCTGGTCCGACAGGTGCGTGGAGTCGGTTCGCATGTAGGTGATGTAACCGTTCTCGTAGAGTTCCTGGGCCAGCTGCATCGTGCGGCGGACGCTGTAACGGAGCTTGCGGGCCGCCTCCTGCTGCAGCGTGGAGGTGATGAACGGCGGGTGGGCCCGCTGGGTGAACGGTTTTTCGGTGACCTCGGTGACCTTGAAAACCTGCCCGGACAGCGCCTCGGCGGCCGATCGGCTCCGGCCCTCGTCCAGCAGCACGGTCTCAGGCCCGCCCCGAAAGGCGCCGGTGCGGTCGTCGAAATCCTTGCCGGTGGCGACCCGCCGGCCGCCGATCTCGACCAGCCGGGCGTTCACCCGCTCCCGCCCCTCGGACCGGACGCTCAACACCGCCTCGATGTCCCAGTAGGCGGCGCGAACAAACTGCATCCGCTCCCGCTCGCGGTCCACGATCAGCCGGGTGGCCACGGACTGCACCCGCCCGGCCGAGAGCCCCGGACCGATCTTGCGCCACAGAACCGGCGAAACCTCGTATCCGTAGAGCCGGTCGAGAATCCGTCTGGCCTCCTGGGCGTCGACCAGCTGCATATCGATGTCGCGCGGGTTCTGAACCGCCTCCTGGATGGCCTGCCGGGTGATCTCGTCGAACACCATGCGCCGAACCGGGACCGACGGATCCAGCACCTCCTTCAGGTGCCAGGCGATGGCCTCGCCCTCGCGGTCCTCGTCCGTGGCCAGCAGGACGGCCCCGGCCTTGCGTACAAGCTGCCGCAACTTACTGACCTGGCCTTTCTTACGGGCCGAGATCACGTACAGGGGGCGGAAATCGTTGTCCACGTCCACCCCGATCCTGGCCCAGGGCAGGCTCTTGACCTCCGGCGGGATCTCCGAGGCCTTGGAGGGCAGATCCCGGATGTGCCCGATGGAGGATTCGACCAGGAAGTCCGGTCCAAGGAACTTGGCGATGGTCTTGGCCTTGGCCGGCGACTCGACGATGACCAGGGATGGACCCCCGGCGGATTTCCGTCTGGCGACGGTTTTTCCCGCCTGGGCTTCGGATTTGTCGCTGGATGGCCCTGGCATGGTCTTCAAGCCCCCAGAAACCGCCTGTTCCGCACTCGGGACGATGCTTTGCAGTATCGGCGTGCGCCGTCCCCGGCTGGAGGGATACGTATTACAGACCCAGGCGGTTCGCGTCAATTCCCGGAGGCCAGCGCGGGGCCGGGGTTGCTTTCCTCGTGGCGTTGGGGCACAATCCCTCTCCCTCTAAGCTGGCTGGGGGATCCCAGCGGTCGATCCCCGGCCAGAGGGCGGGCCGGCGGGTCCGGCGCCGCCCGCCGACTGTGGGATATCGCCCACGGATGTGTTTTTTGGCCAGTAGCCCCGGGCGGAAGGCTTGCGGGACCGGGCTCCGGGCAGGCCCTGAGGCCCGCTGTGGGGCCTGGACCGGGCCGGCGGCGGGTCGGCGGCGGCCCGGCACGCTTCGTGCATAAACGCAGGGGCGGGGGGAGTCTGGACGGCGGCGGCCGGGGTGCCCGGGCGCCGGCCGGTCGAGGCGGCGGTGTTCGTTTGGACGACAGAGGACTTCCAGATCAAGAGGTGCCCAGGTGTCTTCGACAGCACGGGCTCGCAAGCATGAGTGGGTGGACGAGGTGGTCGCCGAGACGCCGAACGGCTATCGGCTGCGGCACTGCATCCAGTGCGGCACCTGCGGCGGATCGTGCCCCAACGGGGCGGAGATGGACTACACGCCGCGGGCGGTGTTCAACCTGATCGTGGCCGGCCAGAAGGACAAGGTGCTGTCCTCGAACACCATGTGGCAGTGCGTCTCCTGCTACTTCTGCACCGCCCGCTGCCCGCACCAGATTCCGATCACGGACATCATGTACACGCTGAAGCGCATGGCCATCCGCGAGGGCTACGGCCGCGGGTCCGACGCCCCGGCGCTGGCCAGGGCCTTCACCCACTACGTGGACAAGTACGGCCGCAGCTTCGAGATGGGGCTGGCCAGCCGGTATCACCTGCTGAACCGGCCGCTGGCGGCGATGAAGATGGGCGGCATGGGCTTCAACATGTTCAAGCGGGGCCGGATGGCGCTGTCGCCCTCGAAGATCCGGCAGATCGACCAGCTTCAGGCGATCATCCGCAAGGCCCGGCAGCTTGGAGGTGCCTCGTGAAGTACGCTTTCTTCCCCGGGTGCTCGCTGGAGGTGAACGCCGCGGCCTACGACGTTTCGGTGCGGGCGGTGGCGCGGGTGCTGGGCATCGAGCTGGTGGAGCTGGACGACTGGAACTGCTGCGGGGCGACGGAGTATTTCTCGCAGGACGAGCTGACGGCCTGCGCGGTGATCGCCCGGAACCTGGCGCTGGTCGAGCCGTCGATGGACCAGCTGACGGCGCCGTGCGCGGCCTGTTTCCTGAACCTCAAGAAGGTGGACCGCCTGATGGCCGAGCATCCGGACCTGGGCGGCAGGATCAACGAGGCCCTGGCGGCCGGCGGGCTGCACTACGACCCCGGCCGCGTGCGGGTGCGGCATCTGCTGGAGCTGATCCACACGGACGTCGGCGAGGAGGCGATCAAGGCCAGGGTGGTGCGGCCGCTGACCGGGTTGCGGGTGGCCCCGTACTACGGGTGCCAGGTCGTACGGCCCTATAAGGACGTGGACGACCCGGAATACCCGGTGAAGATGGACGAGCTGTTCAAGTGGCTGGGCGCGGAGGTGGTGGACTACCCGGTCAAGAGCCACTGCTGCGGCGGGCACATGACGCAGATCAGCGAGCCGGAGGCCTTCGAGCTGATCCGCCGGCTGCTGCAGAGCGCCCAGGAGTACGACACCGACGTGATCGCCTGCCTGTGCCCGATGTGCCAGCTGAACATGGACGCCTACCAGGCGCGGGTGAACGGGATGTTCAACACGAGCTTCAGCATCCCGGTGCTGTATTTCACGCAGCTGCTGGGCCTGGCGCTGGGTCTGCCGGAGAAGGAGCTGGGGTTCGGCAAGGAGATCGTCTCGGCCGGGCCGGTGATCCGGGCGAAGGTCGCGGCGTGCTGACCGGTCCGCGGCGGGCGCGCCGCGGGCGGATGTGCAACGGAGGAAGGTCATGGCCGAGAGAGTCGGCGTCTACGTCTGCCACTGCGGCAGCAACATCGCCGGAATGGTCGATTGCGAGGCGGTGGCCCGCTGGGCGAAGGACAACGTGAGCGACGTGGTCGTGTCGCGCGACTACAAGTTCATGTGCTCGTCGCTCGGGCAGGCGATGATCGAGGAGGACATCCGCAAGGAGGGCCTCACCCGGGTGGTGGTGGCGGCCTGCTCGCCGCACCTGCACGAGAAGACCTTCCGGCGGGCGTGCTCGAACGCCGGCCTGAACCCGTACCTGATGCAGATGTGCAACATCCGGGAGCACGTGTCCTGGGTCTCCCAGGAGCGCGACCCGGCGACGGAGAAGGCCAAGTCGCTGGTTTCGGCGTCGGTGGCCCGGGTCAGGCGCCAGAAGCCGCTGGAGCCGATGAAGGTCAAGGTCAACCCGCGCACGCTGGTGGTCGGCGGGGGGATCGCCGGGCTCCAGGCGACGCTGGAGCTGGCCGACGCGGGCTACCCGGTGGTGCTGGTCGAGCGGTCCCCGAGCATCGGCGGGCACATGGCCCAGTTCGACAAGACCTTCCCGACGCTGGACTGCTCGGCGTGCATCCTGACGCCCAAGATGTCGGAGGCCTACCAGCACGAGAACGTGACCCTGTACTCGTACGCCGAGCTGGAGGAGGTCTCCGGGTCGGTGGGGGCGTTCAAGGTCAGGATCCGCAAGCGGGCCCGCAGCGTGAAGGAGGATCTGTGCACCGGCTGCGGCGCCTGCGTCGAGAAGTGCCCGCGCAAGGTGGTGGACAACGACTTCGAGGTCGGGCTGGGGTACCGCAAGGCGATCTACATGCCCTTCCCGCAGGCGGTGCCGAAGATTCCGGTCATCGACCGCGAGAACTGCACCTGGTTCCAGCGGGGCAAGTGCCGGGTGTGCGAGAAGATGTGCCAGCCGGGGGCGATCGACTACGACCAGCAGGACGAGATCATCGAGCTGGACGTGGGCAACATCATCCTGGCCACCGGCTGGAAGCTGTTCGACTGCTCGAGGCTCCCGCAGTACGGCTACGGCCGGCTGGCCAACGTCTTCACCAACATGGAGTTCGAGCGGCTGTGCAACGCCGCGGGCCCGACCAGCGGCAAGATCGTGCTGCGCGACGGCAAGACCGAGCCGGCCAGCGTGGCCATCGTGCACTGCGTGGGCAGCCGCGACAAGAACCACAACGAACACTGTTCGGCGGTCTGCTGCATGGCGGCCCTGAAGTTCGGGTACCTGGTGCTGGAGAAGACCGGGGCGGAGGTGTACTCCTTCTACATCGACATGCGGACCAACCAGAAGATGTACGAGGAGTTCTACTGCCGGCTGCTGGAGGAGGGAATGCACTTCATCCGCGGGCGCGTGGCGGAGATCACCGACGCGGCCCGTCTGCCCGGCGAGGAGGGCAAGCTGATCATCCAGTGCGAGGACACCCTGCTGGGCCGGCAGCGGCGGATCCCGGTGGACATGGTGGTGCTGATGGGGGCCCTGGAGCCGCAGGCCGACGCCAAGGAGCTGGGGCTCAAGTGCGGCATCTCCTGCAGCATGGCCGGCTGGTACACCGAGCGGCACCCCAAGCTCGACCCGGTGGCGACGATGACCGACGGGGTCTTCGTGGCCGGCGCCTGCCAGGGGGCCAAGGACATCCCTGCGGCCGTGGCCCAGGGCGCGGCGGCCGCGGCGCGGGTCATGGGCATGATCACCAAGGGCACCGTCGAGATCGAGCCGGTGACGGCCTCGATCGACGAGGAGGGCTGCTCGGGCTGCCGGATCTGCAACAACATGTGCCCGTACAACGCCATCGAGTACGACGCGGGCAGGAACGTCAGCCGGGTGATCACGGCGCTGTGCAAGGGCTGCGGCACCTGCGTGGCCGCGTGCCCGGCCGGGGTCATCACCGGGGCCCACTTCAACAACGAGCAGATCGGGGCGGAGATCGAGGGCATCCTGTGGGACGCGGGGGCGGCGGCGGCCCGGGCCGGGGCCGCCTCCGGCCATGCGGCGGCGGTGTGACCGGAGGACAGACGGATGAGTGACGCGTTCGAACCCAGGATCGTGGGCTTCCTGTGCAACTGGTGCTCGTACCGGGCGGCGGACCTGGCCGGCATCTCCCGGATCAAGCACGCCCCCAACGTGCGGATCATCCGGGTGATGTGCAGCGGGCGGGTGGACCCGGGCTTCGTGCTCAAGGCCCTGGCCCTGGGCGCCGACGGCGTGATGGTCGCCGGCTGCCATCCCGGGGAGTGCCACTACATCGAGCAGAACTACAAGACCATCCGCCGGTACGGGATGCTCAAGCACACCCTGAAGGCCCTCGGCCTGGAGGACGACCGGGTTCGGCTGATCTGGGCCTCCGCCGCCGAGGGCCAGCAGCTGGCCGAGGCCATCAACCGCTTCGTCGAGGACGTGCGGAAGCTCGGTCCGCTGAACTGGCCCGGCAACTGGAGCGAGGATCCGGAGCACCTGGCCGCGGTCGAGAAGATGGCCGCCGAGCACGCCGAGGCGATGGAGGTGCCCGCATGAGCAAGGGCAAGCTGGCGATCTACTGGGCCGCCTCCTGCGGCGGCTGCGAGATCTCGATCCTGGGCATCCAGGAGAAGATCCTGGAGGTCGACAAGGCCTTCGACATCGTGCTGTTCCCCTGCGGCGCCGACGGCAAGGTTCGCGACGTCGAGAAGCTGCCCGACAAGGCCATCGACCTGTGCCTGTTCAACGGCGGCATCCGCACCAGCGAGCAGGAGTACATGGCCCGGCTCCTGCGGGCCAAGTCCAGGGTGCTGGTGGCCTTCGGCTCCTGCGCCCACGAGGGCTGCGTGCCGGGGCTGGGCAACCTGCACACCCGCCGGGAGATGTTCCAGACCAACTACCACGATTCGCCCTCGCTGGACAACCCCGGCGGCACCGAGCCGCACCACGAGGCGCAGGTGCCCGAGGGCACGCTGCACCTGCCGGAGTTCTACGATACGCTGCGGACCCTGGGGCAGACCGTGCCGGTGGATTATTACCTTCCGGGCTGTCCGCCGGAGTCGGAGCGCATCTGGGAGGCGCTGGAGGCCATCCTGAGCGGCCAGCTGCCGCCGCCGGGCTCGGTGATCGGCGTGAACACCACGGTGTGCGACGTCTGCAAGCGCAAACGCACCGAGAAGAAGATCAAGGCTTTCAAGCGGACCTGGGAGGTGGTGCCCGACGAGGAGACCTGCCTGCTGGAGCAGGGCCTGGTCTGCTGCGGGCCGGCCACGCGGGCCGGCTGCGGGGCGCTGTGCCCGCAGGTGAACTCCCCGTGCATCGGCTGTTACGGCCCCAACGGCGGGGTGGAGGACTACGGGGCCCGGCTGATGAGCGCTCTGGCCTCGGTGATCGACTCCAACGACCCCGGGGAGGTCGACCGGATCATCCGGGAGGGCCTCCCCGACCCCGTCGGCACGCTGTACCGGTTCAGCCTGGCCAGCAGCCTGCTGCGGCGCAGCAGCCGGCAGGCCGAGGCCGCCAAGGCCTGAAGGAGCGAGCGACCATGCCCCGTATTTCGATTGACCCGATCACGCGCCTCGAGGGACACGGCAAGATCGACATCTTCCTCGACGACGAGGGGAACGTCCGGAACGCCTACCTCCAGATCCCCGAGCTGCGCGGCTTCGAGCGGTTCTGCGTCGGCCGGCTGGCCGAGGACCTCCCCAACCTGACCTCGCGGATCTGCGGCGTCTGCCCCGAAGCCCACCACATGGCCGGCACCAAGGCCCTGGACGAGGTCTTCCACGTCGAGCCGCCGCCGACCGCGAAAAAGCTCCGCGAGCTGTTCTACAGCATCTTCTACGTCACCGACCATACCACCCACTTTTACGCCCTGGGCGGGCCGGATTTCGTGGTCGGCCCCGAGGCCCCCCCGGCCGAGCGGAACATCCTCGGCGTGATCAGGAAGGTGGGCATGGACATCGGCGGCAAGGTGATCCAGATGCGCCGCACCGGCCACGACCTGATCATGATGATCGGCGGCCGGCGCGTGCACCCCAACTGGGGCCTGCCCGGCGGCGTGAGCCGGGGCATCACCGAGGAGCAGCGCCGGGAGATCGAGGCCCGGGGCCGCGAGGCGGTCGAGTTCGCTCAGTTCTCGCTGAAGCTCTTCGACGACGTGGTGCTGGCCAATTCCGGTTACGTCGACCTGATCAAGAGCGATGCCTACGTCCACAAGACCTACAACATGGGCATGGTCGACGAGAAGAACCGGACCAACTTCTACGACGGCATGATCCGGGTGACCAGCCCCTCGGGCAAGGAGCATGCCCGCTACCACCCGCGCGACTACCGCCAGTACGTGGCCGAACGGGTCGAACCCTGGTCGTACCTGAAGTTCCCGTACCTCAGGAAAGTGGGCTGGAAGGGCTTCGTGGACGGCGAGGATTCCGGCGTTTACAAGGCCACCCCGCTGTCGCGATGCAACGTGGCCGAGGGCATGGCCACTCCGCTGGCGCACAAGGCCTGGGAGCGGATGTACGAGACGCTCGGCGGCCGGCCGGTGCACCACACCCTGGCGACCCACTGGGCCAGGCTGGTCGAACTGCTCTACGCCGCGGAGCGCTGGGTCGAGCTGGCCACCGATCCTCAGATCACCGGCCGGGACTACCGCGTCCTGCCGACGAAGACGCCCACCGAGGGCGTCGGCTGCGTCGAGGCTCCGCGGGGCACGCTGACCCACCACTACGCCACCGACGAACGCGGCATCATCACGAAGTGCAACCTCATCGTGGGCACGACCAACAACAATGCCCCGATCAATATGTCCATCGCCAAGGCCGCCAGGGCCCTGATCCGCAAGGGCGTGCAGGTCCGCGAGGGGCTGCTCAACAAGATCGAGATGGCGTTCCGGGCCTACGATCCGTGCTTCGGCTGCGCGACCCACTTCCTGCCCGGGCAGATGCCCATGGAGGTCCGCATCCGCCGCCCCGACGGCGAACTCGTCGAGCGGCTGACGCGGAACCTGTAGCCGCAGGCGTCCCTGCCGGCCGACGAACGCGGACAACCCCGGGCCTCGCGGCTGTAGCGGCCGGCCTCCGTGCCGGCCGCCGGCGCGGGTTGAGCGTCGTCCTGCGCGGAGTGTGATCGGGTCGCTGTGCGCCGCGAAGCGATGTGGCGGCCGGCAGGGCCTCCCGCCGCTAGATTCGCAGGGGGCAGGTGGTTTCGCCTCGCCCGGGGTGCGGCGGCCTGCCCGACGTTCGATGGCGGAGGGCACGCGGTGAGAACTCTCGTCATCGGCCTGGGAAGCCCGCTGCTGACCGACGACAGCGTCGGACTGCAGGTCGCCCGGCGGCTGTCGCCCCTGCTGGCCGGCCGGCCGGACATCGACCTGGTCGAGGACTACCGCGGCGGGCTGCAGCTGATGGAGCGGATGACCGGCTACGACCGGGCGGTCATCGTGGACGCGATCGTCACCGGCGGCGAGCCCGGTACGCTTCACCTCCTCGGGCCCGGCGACATTCCGACGCAGAAGAGCGCCTCGGCCCACGACGTGAACCTGCCGACGGCCCTGGAACTCGGGCGGCGGCTGGGCGTCCGGCTGCCGGCGGACGCGGACATCCTGCTTGTCGGCGTGGAGGCCGAGGATATACTGACGTTCAGCGAACGGTGTACGCCGAAGGTGGAGGCCGCCATCCCCCGGGCCGTCGAGGCGGTGCTGGCGGCGCTGTCAGAAGGAGCATGACATGGTTTCCCCCGAGATGCTGCGTCGTTACCCCTACTTCGCCGGTGTCAGCGAGGAGAGCCTGAAGCGCGTGGCCACCATCAGCGACGAGAAGATGATCTCCGCGGGGGAGGTGATCTTCCGGGAGGGGCAGGATTCCACCTGCCTGCACATCGTCGTCGAGGGCCAGGTGGACATCCAGTTCGAGCTGGGCAACGGGGAGCGCAAGACGGTGGACACGCTCGTGGGCGGGGACCTGCTGGTGCTGTCGGCCCTGGTGGAGCCCTACAAGATCACGGCCACCAGCGTCGCCCGGACCGCGGTGCGGCTGATCAGCATCGACGCCCGGCAGCTGCGCCAGATGATGGAGGCCGATCCGGTGCTGGGCTTCCGGCTGATGCAGGGGGTGGCCAAGGCGATGTCCGACCGGCTGCACGGAGCCCGGGTGCAGATCGCCTCGATGTGACCCCCCTCCGGTCGCAGGGCGGTCAGGGATCCGCCTGGGGTCCGGCCCCGCTGCGCCGCCGGGCCTTTTCAATCAGTTCGAGGATCGAGAGCATCTTGGGCGGCGGGGGGGCCATCGCCCGGGCGAGCTGCTCGGGCGCAAAGTGGGCCTCCACGAAGGCCTGCACGTCGAACCGCTCGTGCCAGCAGTCCAGGATGCGGCGGCAGGGCAGCCCCTCGTTCATCGCCCGGCAGTAGCCGAAGGGCACCTCGTGCCCGAGCATGCGGCAGCGAAGCTCCCGGTCGTCGTGTTCTTCCAGGCTCATGGACGGCGCACTCGGGTCCGGCGGGCCGGCCGGGGAAACGGGCCCCGCCACCGCCATTGTAGCGGAAACGGGGCCCGGCGGGGCTCCGGGACCGCAAGTCCCGGTCCGATCACCACTTGCCGGTGCGGCAGACCCTGGGCTTGGGCAGGTCCTTGATGGCCGCCAGCGACTCCTGCATCAGGTGCTCGGGCAGTTCGTAGTCCTCCAGCTCGCCGCGGAAGAACTTGTCGTAGCCCAGCAGGTCCATCAGCCCGTGCCCGCTCCAGTTGAAGATGATCACCTTCTCCCTGCCCTCCTCCCTGGCCTTGTGGGCCTCCTGGATGGCGGCGGCGATGGCGTGGCTGGTCTCCGGGGCGGAGATGAAGCCCTCGGTCTTGGCGAACAGCAGGGCGGACTTGTAGCACTCCAGCTGGTGAATCGCCCGGGGCTGGATCAGGCCTTCGATGATCGCCTGGCTGACCAGCGGGGCCATGCCGTGGTAGCGCAGTCCGCCGGCGTGGATCGGCGGCGGGACGAAGGTGTGCCCGAGGGTGTGCATCGGCAGCAGGGGGGTGGTCCCGGCGACGTCGCCGAAATCGTAGGCGAACTGGCCGCGGCTCATCTTCGGGCAGCTGGCCGGCTCGCAGGCGATGACGTCCATCTTCGCCCCGGCGATCTTGTCGGCCACGAACGGGAAGGCCAGCCCGGCGAAGTTGCTGCCGCCGCCGGCACAGCCGATGACCACATCGACCTTCTTCTCGCCGAACTTCTCGAGCTGCTTTTTGGCCTCCAGCCCGATGATCGTCTGGTGCAGCAGCACGTGGTTCAGGACGCTGCCCAGCGAGTAGCGGGTCTGGCCGGTCTTGTCGCTGACCGCCTCCTCGATGGCCTCGCTGATGGCGATGCCCAGGCTCCCGGGCGACTCGGGGTGTCTGGCGAGGATTTCCCGGCCGGCGTGGGTCTCGCGGCTGGGGCTGGCGACGCACTTGCCGCCCCAGGTCTCCATCATCAGCCGCCGGAACGGCTTCTGGTCGAAGCTGATCCGGACCATGTAGACCTTGCACTCCAGCCCCAGCAGCGCACAGGCGAAGCTCAGGGCGCTGCCCCACTGGCCGGCGCCGGTCTCGGTGGTGATCCGCTTGATGCCGAACTGCTTGTTGTACCAGGCCTGGGCCACGGCGGTGTTGGGCTTGTGGCTGCCGGCCGGGCTGACGCCCTCATTCTTGTAGTAGATGCGGGCCGGCGTGCCCAGGGCCTTCTCCAGGGCCCTGGCCCGGTGGAGCGGAGTCGGCCGCCAGCGGTAGAGCAGGTCGAGGATCTCCTCGGGGATGTCGACCCAGCGCTGGCTGGTCACCTCCTGCTCGATGATGTTCATCGGGAAGACCGGGGCCAGCATCTCCGGCCGGACCGGGCTGCCGTCCGGGCCCAGGGGGGGCTGCATCGGGGTGGGCAGGTCGGCGGCCAGGTTGTACCACTGTCGGGGGATCTCGTTCTCGTTGAGGACGACTTTGGTGCTCATCCGCGTTCTCCAGGCTCCATGCGGCTATGAAAGGAGAGGATCCCCGGCGCCGGGTACCCTCGACGCAGGTGCATTCTAACCTTCCGGGCGTCCGGCTGTCGATAGCCGCTTTGCCGCGGTCTGCCGCCGGATGCGCAAACCGGGAGGGGGGGTCGATGGTGCCTGCGGCCGGACGCGGCGGAGCGTTCCGGGCAGGCGCGGTCGGGCGCCGGCCGGTCCCCTGTCGGCATCCGGGGGGGCGCGTTAGAATGGCTGGCGAGGCGCCCTTTCGAGGCGCCCGGCGAAGCGCCCCTTCGCGGTGTTCCGCGGGCAAACGGACCGGCCGGAGTCTCAGACGCGCCGCCGACACCCGCCGGGAGGCGGGCGGCGATCCGGAAGAAGACCGATGGCTCCCCGAACGCGAGTCTCACGCGTGACACTGGCCGAGGTTGCCCGTCAGGCCGGCGTGTCCCTGACGACGGCCTCGCTGATCCTCTCCGGCCGCAAGGAGCACCTGGATCAGTTTCACCCCGACACGATCGAAAAGGTCCGCAGCTGCGCCCAGACCCTGGGCTACCGCGCGAACCTCTTTGCCTCGAGCCTGCTGGCGGGACGATCGACCTTTTTCGCGCTGGTGATTCACGGCCACCGCGGCGACCAGTTCAGCAGCTGGCGGCAGCGGGCCTATGACGGCGAACTGCTGATCGGGGTGATGGATGTCGCCGCGTCCCGCCAGATCTACCCGGTGCTCGCGACCACCCGGCCGGAGGCCACGGCCGAGGAGATCGGGGCCATCGAACGCATCGTGGCCGGAGGGGTCTTCGGCACGATCGTCCGCTCGCCGGGCCCCCATCTGGAGAGCCAGATCCGCCGGCGGATGGAGCAGGGACATCCGGTGGTGGTGATCTTCCCGGAGCGCATGGCCGACTGGCCCGAGAATGCCGTCGATGCCGACAACCTGGCCGCCGGCCGGCTCGCCGGCGACCTTCTGGCCCGGCGGGGATGCTCACGCTGGGTGCTCGTCGCCGATGATCGCCGCAGCGAAAGCCAGATGCTGCGGCGCGAGGGGTTCCAGGACGCCGCCCGCCGGCACGGGGCGTCCCTGGAGATCTTCGAGACTCCCGACTCCGAGGGCTCGTCGCTTCCCGACCCCGCCCTGGCGGAGGTGTTCAGGTCCCCTTCCGTGGAGGCGGCATTCGGCGTCTCCCTGGGCACCAGCGTGAACGCCCTGCAGGCCTGCATCGAGGCCGGCCGCGAGCCCGGCGGCGACATTCTGCTGATCGGTTGCGACTGCGTCCACTGGCAATACGGGCCGCACCGGCGGATCACATCCGTCGACGTGTCCTGGGCGGACGCCGGACGCGCGGCCATCCGCCTTCTGCTGGAGCAGGAGCAGAACGGAGTCTGCCGGTTCCGCTCCGAACTGCTGGCTCCCCGGGTGGTGGCGGGCGATACCTGCCCCGTGTCGGCGGATTGAAAACCTCCAGTCTGAGGAAAGGTCCGAGGAGGGGGGGATCCATGAAGCCTCAGGAGGCCGCGGCCGGCGGCTCAGGCGCGGATGGTCTGCGCGGCAGGCTCGCCCCAGATGGCCCGGTCCACGGCCAGCACCGCGGCCGCCGCCAGCAGGGCCAGCAGGATCTGCGTCGAGTCAAAGACCGCTCCCCGCGTCAGCAGGACATTGGCGTGCAGCAGAAGGGCCGCCCCGACGGCGCAGCCGGCGACCAGCGCCCGCCCCGGACGGCGGCGGCGGGAGCGGCTCCACAGCGCTGCCAGCCCACCGATGAGGGTGTACCGCAGCAGGCCTGCGGTGTACTCGCCCAGCAGGCGGTCCCAGGTGCGGCGCCGCTCACGAACCCGGTCCTCCGACCCGGCC
>CAZSYS010000041.1:0-19918 GCA_964611365.1 uncultured Planctomycetales bacterium | reverse complement strand
CCGTGGGCGTCAGCAGTGCGATGCAGCCCAGGCCCGCCGCCGCAGCGGCCGGTCCGGCGCCCGCCCGGCGCAGGATCAGCGGAGCCGCTCCCACCGCCACGCACAGCGACACGATGCCGGTCAGCCGGCCGACGGCGATCATCCGCTGAGGGTCCGTGCCCGCCAGCCGCGAGAGCCCGCCGACCAGGCCGTACCAGGCCGGACCGTAGATGGCCAGACGCACCGGCCCGGTCCGCAGGTCGCCGTAGAGCGGCCCGCCACGGGCGACCTGGGCGGCAACCTCCAGCGGCGCGCTTTCCCACATTGTCGTCCATCCCGGCGAGTCGAAGCGCCAGCGCAGCGCGACGGCGGTCTGTGCCGCCACGGCCAGCACCACCGCCAGCCAGGCCGCCATCAGCGCATGATCGAGCGTCCGGCGGATCACCTGGCGTGCCATTTCGCGCGGATTTCCTCCAGGGCCGCGCCGGTCGGAGGGACGAACGCCCCGTCGCGCGGCTCGGGCACCCGCAGAGGGGCGCGGTCGCCGAACTGACGCTGCCGCTCGGCCAGCAGCGACATCATCCGGGCGATCCGCGGGCCCTGGTCCGGATCGGCCGAGAGGTCGCGGGTTTCGGCCGGATCGGACGCCAGGTCGAACAGCTGGGTGCGGTCGATCAGCGGGTAGCGGATCAGCTTCCAGCGGTCATCGCGCACGGCCCGCTGGCAGTCGCGGTAGGCGGTGAACAGGTCCTCGCGGACCGCCCTGGAGCGGCGCTCCAGCAGCGGCCTGAGGCTCACGCCGTCCAGGCCCGGCGGGATGGGCGCACCGACCAGGTCGCAGACCGTCGGCAGCAGGTCCAGCAGGTAGACCAGGGCGTCGCACCGGCCGGGGGCGATGCCCGGGCCGGCGAGGATCAGCGGCACCTTGGCGCTGTGCTCGTAGAGGCTCTGCTTGCCCATCAGGCCGTGGCTGCCGAGGGCCAGGCCGTTGTCGGAGGAGAAGATCACCAGGGTGTCGTCGGCCAGGTTCAGGTCGCGCAGGCCGGTCAGCAGCCGGCCGATCTGGCGGTCCAGGCCGGTGATCACCGCGTAATACTCGTGCAGGTGGCGGCGGATCTCGTCGGGGGTCCGGGGCCAGGGGGCCAGAAGTTCGTCTCGCACCACGGTCTCGCCGTTGTCGAAGGGATGCAGCGGGAGATAGTCCGGCGGCAGCGGGATCCGGGCCCGGTCGTAAAGCGCCAGATCCGCCGGATCAGCCACGCGAGGGTCGTGCGGACTGGCGAAGGCCAGGTACATGAAGAACGGGCGGTCGTCGGGGCGGTCCCGGAGGAAAGCCAGGGCCCGGTCCACGATCTCCCGGCCGGGCTGGCCCTCCCGGCGGGCCGCCTCCTCCTGGAGGTAACTGTTGATCTCGAAGCGCTCCTGGATGGCCAGGGCGGAGTTGCTGCGCTTGCCGTGGTGATAGGTGAAATAACCGGCATCGCGCAGGGCGTCGGGGAAGTTCGGGCCGTCGGCCGGCGCCTGCGGGCCCTCCCACCGGAAGTAGGCCCGCCCGCTGAGCAGCATGTTGCGGCTGGGCAGGCACACCGCCGGGCAGTTGCTGCCGAGGATGTAGGCGTTGGTGAACGCCATGCCGCTGCGGGCCAGGGTGTCCAGGTGGGGCGTGTGGATCACCGGGTTGCCCAGGGCCGCGATGGTGTCGGTCCGCTGATCGTCGGTCAGCAGCAGCAGAATGTTCGGGCGTCCGGAAGGGGTGGACGCGGGGCTGGACGCCGCGGAGAAGGCGACGGCCGGCCATGAGACCGACAGGGCCATAATCGTGGGAACAAGCGGTAATCGCATACCGGGGCCTCCGTCATCCGTTCGGGCCGCTTGCGGCCCTGGCGGGCGGTCAGCGGCGCTGGAGCCGCCCGCCTGCAGCCCTGCAGATTACCGCCGGCCGGGCGCCGTGTCATCCGCGGTTGGCGTCTCATCCGCGGTTCTCGTCAAAAGCGGGTCTGGGGGTTAACCTGAGTGTGCGGATGCCGCCCGGGCGGCGGACGCCGGCGGCCAGGGGCGGCGGATGCCGGCGGCCGACGGCGGTCCGCGGGCCAGACCGGCCCGGGCACGGGATGCATCATCAGGCGGTCAGGCCATGAAGATCGCGGTGATCGGTTCGGGGGCCGTGGGCAGCTACTACGGCGCGAAGCTGGCCGCGGCCGGGCACGATGTGCACTTTCTCATGCGTCGCGACCTGGAGGCCGTGCGGCGCGACGGCCTGACCGTGCACAGCCCCGAGGGCACGCTGCGGCTGCGGGTGCCGGCGGCGGCGGACTCCGCGGAGATCGGCACGGCCGACATCGTCCTGTGCGCCCTGAAGGCCACCGCCATGGATGCCGCCGAGGCCCTGATCCGGCCGTGCGTGGGCCCGGAGACCCGCATCATCGCGATGATGAACGGGCTGGGGATCGAGGAGCGATTCGGGCAGTGGTTTGATCCCCGGCGGGTGCTCGGGGCGATGGCCTTCGTGTGCATCAACCGCGGTCCGCCGGGCGTGGTGCACCATCTGGGCTACGGGCGGGTGCTCTTCGGCCACCTTCAGGACGATGCTGCCGAAGCCGAAGCGATGGCCCGGCTGTTCGCCGAGGCCGGACTGGAGACCCACGTACGCCCGTCTCTGCGGCAGGCCCGCTGGGAGAAGCTGATGTGGAACATTCCCTTCAGCACGCTGTGCATCAGCGCCGGCGGGGTGACCACCGCCGAGATCCTGGCCGACGCGGGCCTGCGCGAGCTGGCCCGGCGGCTGATCGTCGAGACGGGCGAGGCGGGCAACGCCGAGGGCTGCCGCATCGACGTGTCCGGCATGCTGGAGCGGATGATGCAGAACACGGCCACCATGGGGCGGTACCGTCCGTCGATGCTCATCGACTACCAGGAGGGTCGGCCCCTGGAGGTGGAGGCGATTCTGGGCGAGCCGGTGCGCCGGGCCCGGGCCGCCGGCTGTCCGGTGCCGACGATGGAGGCCCAGTACCACCTGGTGAGCTTCCTGGACCGTCTGCGGCGGGGGCCGGTTCCGACCGTGGACGGCTGAGCCGGGCGACGGCGTGGGCGGCGTTCGGGCCGGCCGGGACGCCGCCGCAGGCCCTGCGGGTAACACGACCATGCTGGATGTTCACGCTCTGCCCCACCTGACCCGGGACATCCCCGGCCTCGGCGGTACGTTGAAGTCGCGCCCGGAGGACTTCGTGGTCGTCGAGGAACCGCTGTACGAACCGTGCGGCCGCGGCACCCATGTCTGCTTCCGTATCCGCAAACGCGGCCTGCCCACGATGCAGGCCGTGCAGGAGATCGCGCGGGCCCTGGGACGGAAGGTCTTCGAGATCGGCTATGCCGGGCTCAAGGACGCCGACGCCGTGACCACCCAGATGTTGAGCCTGGAGCACGTCGAGCCGGCGCGGATCGAGGCCCTGAAGGTGCCCGGCATCGAGGTGGTGAGCATCTCGCGGCACACCAACAAGCTCAAGCTTGGACATCTGCGGGGCAACCGCTTCCGCATCCGCCTCCGCAACGTCGATCCGGCACGCGCGACCGACGCGGCGGAGGTGCTGGCGGTGCTGGCCCGCCGGGGAGCTCCCAACTACTTCGGGCCTCAGCGGTTCGGCCTGCGCGGCGACACCTGGCAGATCGGCCGGGCGCTGCTGAACCACGACTGCGATGAGGCTCTGGCGGTGATGGCCGGGCGGGCCGGGCCGGCCGACCGGGGGGACGTCCGCAAGGCCCGGGCCCTGTTCGACCGAGGTCAGTATGCCGCCGCGGCGGCCGCCTGGCCGTACATGTTCCGCAATGAACGCCGGGCCTGCCGGGCGATGGCCGATTCCGGGGGCAATGCCCGCAAGGCCATCCGGGCGGTGGACCCGCACGTGCGGCGGTTCTATCTGTCGGCCTTTCAGTCGGTGCTGTTCAACCAGATCGTGGCCCGGCGCATCGACGCCCTCGACCGGTTGCTGGCCGGCGACCTGGCCTGGCGACATCCCCAGGGGGCCGTCTTCCGGGTCGAGGATCCGGACCGGGAGCAGCCGCGCTGCGATGCCTTCGAAATCTCGCCGACCGGCCCGCTCTACGGCCATCGCATGACCGAGCCGGGCGGCGAGCCGGGCGCCATGGAGCGCCGGCTGCTGGAGGAAGAGGGGCTGGATCCGGGTCTCTGGCGGGCCGAGGGCCGGCGGCTGATGAGCGGGGCTCGCCGACCGCTGCGATTCAAGCCCCACGAGGCGGTCGCCCAGGCCGGGGCCGACGAGGCCGGGCCGTACATCGAGCTGCGATTCTTCCTGGAATCCGGCTGCTATGCCACCACCGTCCTTCGGGAGGTCTGCAAGACCGAGCTGGACGCCGCGGAGAGCGAACCGGCGGCCGAACAGGCCGGTTGACCTCCCGCCCGGCCGGACCTGGCGGAGACCGCCCGAGCCGTCCGGCGCGGGTGGGCCGGTTGCCGGCCACGTGGCGGAGGGAGGCGACCGACCTGCAGCCCGACGGGCGGAGAGCCGGGCACAAAGATCCTCAAAAAAACATCCGTTCGATAACCTGTTGGGACACATGGCCTTACAGATTGCCTGAGGTCTTGACACGCCCGGGGCGATCGGCGATACTACCGGTGTCGGTGACCATACGTCTGGGGAAACACCCGTTCCCATTCCGAACACGGCAGTTAAGCCCAGACGGCCGATGGTAGTCCTACAGGGCGAGAGTAGGTGATCGCCGACATTTTTCGCTTACAAAACCCGCCGGGGAACCGCGGCGGGTTTTTTCTTGTCTGCCGCCTGTTGTCCTCTTTGCGGTCCGGGGCCCTCGAACGCGGCCTCCCGACCCGCAGGCACTGACCTGCGAAGAACCGGTCACGGCTCTCCGACGGCATGGGTTGCAACTGCCGGGCGGGAGGGTGGCGAGCCCGGCCAGGTATCGTCCCAGGTTCTCGGATGTCTCCTTCTGGGCATCAAGGCACGCGAGGGGGCGTTGGTCCGGGCCCGGGTCGCGGAGTAGAATGGCCGGGCTGTCCGTTTCAGGCCGATCGGGGGGGTCGGAGCCCTTTCCCGGGGACCTCTGGGCAGGCGTCGGGCAGCCCTCGCGGCGGGACCGCCGAAAGATGTCAGCGAGCAGAGCATGAACGGCCCCTGGATGCCCCGTCCACACGCACTGTACGATCCGCGCTGGGAGCATGACGCCTGCGGCATCGGAGCGGTCGCGAATCTCTCCGGCCGTCGCGAGCATGCGATTCTGGAACACGGAAATCGCATCCTTCTGAACCTCGTACACCGCGGGGCCTCAGGAGCGGACGAATCCACCGGGGACGGCGCCGGAATCCTGCTGCAGGTGCCGCACGAGTTCCTGGCCGGGCAGGCCGGGCGGATGGGTCTGCGGCTGCCGGAGCCCGGGTGCTACGGCGTGGGCATGGTCTTCCTGCCCAAGGACCCGAAGCTGCGCGGCGAATGCGAGGCCGTGCTGGGGCAGGCCGTGGACCATTACGGGCTGCGGGTGCTCGGCTGGCGTGGCGTGCCGGTACGGCCGGACTGCCTGGGGGAGCTGGCCCGGGCCGCCGAGCCGGTGGTGCGACAGGTGTTCATCGACGGGCGGGGGCTCACGGGCGACGACCTGGAGCGCCGGCTGTACCTGGCCCGCAGGCGGGCCGAGCGTCGCGTCGCCGTCCGGATCGGCGAGGTTGCGCACGACTTCTATGTGCCCTCGATGTCCGCCCGCACGATCGTCTACAAGGGCATGTTCCTGGCCCCGCAGCTGTTCGGCTACTACCCGGACCTCTCCGACCCGGCCATGGTCTCGGCCCTGGCGGTGGTGCATCAGCGTTACAGCACCAATACGTTCCCGAACTGGCGGCTTGCCCAGCCCTTCCGGCTGGTAGCTCACAACGGCGAGATCAACACCCTCAGCGGCAACATCAACCGAATGCGGGCCCGGGAGCGGAGCCTCAAGGGCGCGGTGTTCGGCGACGACCTCACGGACCTCTTTCCGGTCCTTCAGCCCGGTGGCAGCGACTCGGCGATGTTCGACAACGTCCTGGAGCTGCTGGTCATGGCCGGCCGGTCGCTGCCGCATGCGATGATGATGATGATCCCCGAGGCTTTCGGGGCCAGTTACCACATCAGCACCGACAAGCGGGCGTTCTACGAGTACCACGCGGCGATCATGGAGCCGTGGGACGGCCCGGCGGCGATGGTGTTCTCCGACGGCCGGCTGGTCGGCGGCACGCTGGACCGCAACGGCCTGCGGCCCGCGCGGTACGTCGTGACCACCGACGGGCTGGTGGTGCTGGCCAGCGAGGCCGGGGTGATCGAATTCCCGCCGGAGAAGATCCAGTCCAAGGGGCGGCTGCGGCCGGGGCGCATGTTCCTGGTGGACACGGTGGAGCAGCGGATCGTGGTGGACAACGAGGTCAAGGGCAAGATCGCCCGGCAGAAGCCCTACCGCCGCTGGCTGGAGGAGAACCGCATCGAGCTTCGGGGGCTGTTCAGCCCCACCAGCCCGCCGCCGAGCGATCCGGAAACCATCGTCCGGCGGATGCGGGCCTTCGGCTACACCCGGGAAGAGCTGCAGATGATCCTGATTCCCATGGCCCAGACCGCCCAGGAACCGGTCGGGTCGATGGGCACGGACACGCCTCCGGCGGTGCTCTCGGACCGCCCCAAGCCGCTGTTCAGCTACTTCAAGCAGCTTTTCGCCCAGGTCACCAACCCGCCGATCGATCCCTTGCGGGAGGGGCTGGTGATGTCGCTGATGAGCTTCACCGGCCGCCAGCGTGACCTGCTGACCGAGACGCCCGAGCACTGCCGCCAGCTGAAGCTGCCCCACCCGATTCTGACGGCCGAGGACGTGGAGCGTCTGCGGCAGGCCAACCGCGAGGACTTCAAGGTGGTGACGATTCCGGCGCTGTTCGACGCCGAGGCGCCGGATCCGGGCGAGGCTCTGCGGCGGGCCCTGGACGGGATGGTCGCCGCGGCCGAACGGGCGATCCACGACGGCGCCTCGCTGCTGATCCTCAGCGACCGCAACATCTCGCCGTCGCGGGCCGCGATCCCGAGCCTGCTGGCCGTCTCCGCCCTGCACCACGGTCTGCTGGACAAGGGCCTGCGGGGCGAGGCCGGCATCGTGATCGAGAGCGGCGAGCCGCGCGAGGTGATGCATTTCTGCCTGCTGTGCGGTTACGGGGCCAACGCGATCTGCCCCTATCTGGCGTTCGAGGCCATTCAGGAAATGCACCGCCGCGGCGAGTTCCCGCCCGGCGTCGACCCCGAGGAGCTGTTCGACAACTTCGTCACCGCGGTGAAGAAGGGCATCCTCAAGACCATGTCCAAGATGGGCATCTCGACGCTGCGAAGTTATCACGCCGCCCAGCTCTTCGAGGCCGTGGGACTCAACAGTGCGGTGATCAACGCCTGCTTCAAGGGCACGGCCTCGCGGATCGAGGGCGTCGGGCTGGACGTCCTGGCCGCCGAGGCCCTCACCCGGCACCGGGACGGCTTCGGCGAGCGCCCGCCGGGGGCCCTGGAGATGGACTTCGGCGGCGAGTACAGCGAGCGGGTGGACGGCGAATACCACCTCTGGAACGCCGCCACCGTCGCCCGGCTTCGGCACGCGGTGACCCAGGACGACGCCCGGGCCTACGAGGAATACGCCCGTGCGGTCAATGACCAGTCGCGCCGGCTCTGCACCCTGCGGGGGCTGTTCGAGTTCGTCCCCGGCCGGCCGGTGCCGCTGGAGGAGGTTGAGCCGGCGGAGTCCATCGTCCGGCGCTTCGTCACCGGGGCGATGTCGCACGGCTCGATCAGCAAAGAGGCCCACGAGACCATGGCCGTGGCCATGAACCGCCTCGGGGCGATGAACAACACCGGCGAGGGCGGCGAGGACCCGGCCCGCTACCGCGTGCTGCCCAACGGCGACTCGCTGAACTCCGGCATCAAGCAGGTGGCCAGCGCCCGTTTCGGGGTGACCATCAATTACCTCGCCCACGCCCGGATGCTGCAGATCAAGATGGCCCAGGGAGCCAAGCCCGGCGAGGGTGGCCAGCTCCCGGGCTACAAGGTGACCGAGGAGATCGCCCGGCTGCGTTATTCCACGCCCGGGGTCTCGCTGATCTCTCCTCCGCCGCATCACGACATCTACTCGATCGAGGACCTGGCCCAGCTGATCTACGACCTCAAGTGCAGCAACCCCGGCGTGAAGGTCTCGGTCAAGCTGGTCGCGGAGGTCGGGGTGGGCACCGTCGCCGCGGGGGTGGCCAAAGGCAATGCCGACGAGGTGCTGATCAGCGGGCACGACGGCGGCACCGGGGCCAGTCCGCTGTCCTCGATCAAGCACGCCGGCATCCCCTGGGAAATCGGCCTGGCTGAGACCCAGCAGACCCTGGTGCTCAACGGTCTGCGCGACCGGATCCTGGTGCAGGCCGACGGACAGATGAAGACCGGGCGTGACGTGGTCGTCGCCGCCCTGCTGGGCGCCGAGCGGTTCGGCTTTGGCACCTCGGCGCTGGTGTCGATGGGCTGCATCCTGATGCGCAAGTGCCACCTGGGCACCTGTCCGGTCGGCGTGGCCACGCAGGATCCCGAACTCCGCAGGCGCTTCGAGGGCCGGCCGGAGCACGTGCAGCGTTTCATGCTCTTCGTGGCCGAGGAGACCCGCCGGCTGATGGCCGAACTGGGCTTCCGGCGGGTGGAGGACATGGTCGGCTGCGTCGAGCGGCTGCGTGTGCGCCCGGGCATCGACCACTACAAGGCCCGCGGCCTGGACTTCTCGCGGGTGTTCGCCGTGCCCCGGGGACCGGCGGACGTCCCCCGGCGCTGCGTCCGTCCGCAGCCCGATCCCCTGAAATCGCATCTGGACTGGGGAATCATCGAGCAGGCCGCCGAGGCCCTGGAGCATCGCAGGCCGGTGCGGCTGGAGCTGCCGGTGCGCAACGTCCACCGCACGGTGGGGGCGATCCTGAGCAACCGCATCGTCACCCGTCACGGCGAGCAGGGTCTCCCCGACGGCACCATCGAGATCACCCTGCGGGGCTCGGCGGGCCAGAGCTTCGGGGCGTTCCTGGCCCCGGGGGTAACGCTCCGCCTGATCGGCGAGTCCAACGACTACCTGGGCAAGGGGCTGTCCGGGGGGCGCATCGTGGTGCAGACCCCGCCGGGCTCGGCCCTGGTACCCCACGAGAACATCATCGTCGGCAACACCTTGCTGTACGGGGCCACCCGCGGGGAGGTGTTCATCAACGGCATGGCCGGAGAACGCTTCGCGGTGCGCAACAGCGGGGCCGTCGCGGTGGTCGAGGGCGTGGGCGACCACGCCTGCGAGTACATGACCGGCGGAACGGTCGTGGTTCTCGGGCAGACCGGGCGCAACTTCGCCGCGGGCATGAGCGGCGGGGTCGCCTACGTCCTGGACGAGCAGCAGCTGTTCGACACGCTGTGCAACCTGGACATGGTGGACCTGGAGTCGCTCTGGCGGGCCGGGGACCAGCGCCTGCTGCGCGACCTGATCGCCCGGCACCTGGAGTGGACCGGCAGCGAACAGGCCCGCCGGATCCTCGACCAGTGGGTCGAGATGGCCGGCCGGTTCGTGAAGGTCATGCCCATCGACTACCGCAAGGCGATGGAGCGGCTCCGGGAGCGCGAGGAGGCGCGGGACGACTACACGCCCTCCACCGAGGAGGTGTTCCGTGGCTAAGCCCACCGGTTTTCTGGAGTACCCGCGAGAGGAGATCGACCACCGGCCGGTCGAGGAGCGCATCCGGGACTACCGCGAACTGGACCTGCCGCTGGCCCCCGACGCCCTGAACCGGCAGGCCGCCCGGTGCATGGACTGCGGCATTCCCTTCTGCCACAGCGCCGGCTGCCCGGTGGTCAACCGCATCCCCGAGTTCAACGACCTGGTCTACCGGGGGCGGTGGAAGGAGGCCTCCGACAACCTGCATTCGACCAACAACTTCCCGGAAATCACCGGCCGGGTGTGCCCGGCGCCCTGCGAGGCGGCCTGCACGCTCAACATCCGACAGGAGCCGGTGATGATCAAGCACATCGAGTACCAGATCGCCGAGCGGGCCTGGGCGGAGGGCTGGGTGAAGCCCCTGCCCCCCCGCCGCGACACCGGTCGGCGGGTGGCCATCGTCGGCTCCGGACCGGCGGGCCTGGCCGCCGCCCAGCAGCTGGCCCGCGCCGGGCACCGGGTAGTGGTCTTCGAAAAGGACGACCGGATCGGCGGGCTGCTGCGCTACGGCATCCCCGACTTCAAGCTCGACAAGGCCGTCCTGGACCGCAGGCTGCGTCAGCTGGAGGCCGAGGGCGTGAAATTCCGGACCGACGCCACCGTCGGCGTCGATCTTTCCGCCCGCTACATGCGCAAGGTCTTCGATGCGGTCTGCCTGACGATGGGCGCCGGCGAACCCCGGCCGCTGAGCGTGCCCGGCGGCGGCTACGACAACGTGGTCTTCGCCATGGACTTCCTCACCCAGCAGAACCGCCGCATCGCCGGCGACCCGGACCCCGCCGGCGGCGGCCGGCCCATCCTCGCCCGCGACAAGATCGTGCTGGTCATCGGCGGCGGCGACACCGGCAGCGACTGCGTCGGCACCGCCCTGCGGCAGGGGGCCCGCGAAGTCCACCAGTGGGAGATCATGCCCCGCCCGCCGGAAGGCGTGAACCCGGCCACGCCCTGGCCCATGTGGCCGCAGATTCTGCGGACCTCCACATCCCAGGAGGAGGGCTGCCACCGGCGATGGAGCGTCATGACCCGGATGATCAGCGGCGACGGCGGCGTGATGGCCCGAGAGGTGCATGCCTGCGAGGTCGACTGGATCAGGGGCCCCAGGGGCCTGGAGCCCCGGGAGCGTCCGGGCACCGACTTCTCCATGAAGGTCGACCTGGTCCTGCTGGCCATGGGGTTCGTCCACGTGGTGCACCCCGGGCTCATCGAACAGCTGGATCCGGAGCTCGACTCGCGCGGAAACGTGGTCACCCGCGACTACATGACCAGCATTCCCGGCGTTTTCGCGGCCGGCGACGCCGCCCGGGGAGCCTCGCTGGTCGTGCATGCCATCTACGCCGGCCGGCAGGCGGCCGAGGCCATCGACCGGTATCTCCGCTGACCGATCCGGCGGGCCCGCCGGCCATCCGCTCAGCCGGACATGCCCGCGCAGGTCAGCAGGTCGTCGTACTCGTGCTCCAGGTGGGCGCGCGGGAACGGCCCGGCGATGTGGTCCCACGGCAGCACCTCGTCCCGGCGGCGCTCGCGGTGGGCGTAGAAGGCCGGATCGACGCCCGTCTCCTCAAAGGCCCGCCGCCAGACCGCCGGGTCGAAGACCTCGTCCCAGCCGTCCATCCTCGCACCCAGCCGATAAGCGGCCTCGATGACCGGCGCCAGCCGCCGGTCGCCGCGTGCGAAGACCCCTTCCAGAATCGATCGCTCCGGCCGGTGCGTCCGGATGCGAACCGCCGACCGCACCTGCGAAGCCCTCTGGCGAAGGAGGCGCCGCGCGTGTTCGAAGTACTCAGCGGTGGCCTGCGCCGCCCACTGCAGCGGCGTATGCGGCTTGGGGACCAGCCATCCGACGCTGGCGGTCACGGCCGCCGGTCCGCCCCGCACACTGCGCTTCAGCAGGCTCACCTCCCGGGCCAGATCGAAGATCCCGGCGATGTCCTCGTCACGCTCGCCGGGAAAACCGCACATGAAATAGATCTTGACCGCGTTCCAGCCCGCCCGGTAGGCCTGCTTCAACCCCTCCATCAGGTCGCCGTCGGTCACCTTCTTGCGGATCGCCTGACGCAGATGGGGCCGGGCGGCCTCGGCCGCGATCGTCAGCCCGCCCTTGCGGACGCTGTTGACCATCCACGGGATCGCCGACAGCATCCGGTCCACCCGCAGCGACGGCACCGAGAGGTTGACCTTCCGGCCGGCGAACCGCTCGTTGAGCCGCGCCGCGAGCTCCTCCAGGTGCGGGTAGTCCGCCGTCGAAAGGCTCAACAGGCCGATCTCGTCACAGCCCGTGTGGCGCCACGACTCCTCGGCGATCTGAAGGATCCGCTCCACGCCGCGCAGCACCAGCGGCCGGCGGGTCTGGCCGGCGTGGCAGAACCGGCAGCGCTGCGGACAGCCGCGCATGATCTCGATGCCGATGCGGTCGTGGACGATCTCCGCGAACGGGACCAGCGGACGAAGCGGCACCGCGGCGGTCTCGAAATCCGGCGTGCGGCACCGCTCGATGCGGACCGGCGGACCGGGCTCGGCGCCGGCAGTGCCGGCGGGACCGAAGGTCCGGATGGTGCCGTCGGGGGCGTAGCTCACCTCGTAGAGCGCGGGGGCGTAAACCCACGGGAAGCGACGTGCCGCCTCCGCGATGATCTCCCGGCGCCGGGCGCCGCCGGCCTTCATCTCCCCGACCAGCCCGACCAGCGCCGGCATGCTGTGCTCGCCGTCGCCCACCACCACCAGGTCCAGAAAGTCGGCGATCGGCTCGGGATTATCGACCTGGGCGCCGCCGGCGATGACCAGCGGGCCCGATTCGCCCCGGTCGGCGGCGCGAAAAGGGATGCCCGCCAGGTCCAGCATCAGCAGCAGGTTGCTGAAGACCAGTTCGTACTGCACGGAGAAGGCCAGAATGTCGGCCTCACGCACCGGCCGGCGCGTGTCCCAGGTGAAAAGCGGCAGGCCGCAGGCCCGCATGCGCCGCTCGGCGTCCACCCACGGGGCGTAGACCCGCTCGGCACAGACGCCCGGCAGGTGGTTGCAGATCCAGTACAGGATCTGACAGCCCAGGTGACTCATCCCGATCGCGTAGGTGTCCGGAAAGGCGATCGCGACCCGCACCGCGGCCCGGTCCCAGTCCGCAGGCTTGACCAGCTGGTTCCACTCGCCGCCGATGTACTGGGCGGGCTTCTCCACAAAGGGCAGCAGTTCCTCGCTGACGCGAACCGCCAGACTCATCCGTCACCCCCGCCGGCCTGCCGGGGCGGTCGTACCCGGCGTACATCGCCCGCCCCGGCCCCCGCCGGTCGCCCGGTCGCCATGCCGGTATCCGACGCGGTCCCGCGGAAAGCACCGATCGACACGGCGCAATGCAAGCGGCGCTGCGTAAACGCAGCGCCCGGCAAGACAGCCTTCCTCAACGCTGGCGGTAGACGATGCGACCCCGCGTGAAGTCGTAGGGGGAAACCTCCACGGTCACGATGTCGCCGGGTACGATGCGGATGAAGTTCTTTCGCATCTTGCCTGAAATGTGGGCCAGGACCTCGTGCTTGGTTCCGCCCGTGTTGGCCTCGACGAGAAACTGGGCGTTGGGCAGTGCCTTGATGACCTTCGCGTCGAACTGAATACTGTCGGATTCTTTCACGGACGATTACCTGCCCCACCGTCGCCTGGAAACCCACCCGGGGGCCAACGCCCGCAACGGCCCCTGCGACCGGTGGGCAACTCCAGGGATCGCCTCACGGTCGGTCTTCTGCCCGGGGCCGGCACCCGGCACTCCCGGCGGTCGGGCCAACAATTCCGGTGCCCGGCTTCCCACGGCGGCACATTGCCCCTGGCGACCCCAGGCCGGCCACAGCCTCGCCGGGGTCGATTCGACCCCGACCCCAAGGTATTATGCACCAACCGGGCGTCCTGAAGCAACAACCGCCCCAAAAACGCCCGGATGCCCGATCAGGCCGAACCTGCCTCGCGTCGGCCATGCGAAGCAGACGCTCCGGCCGGCTCGATCCTCCCCGCGGGGTGGCCTGAACATGAATCGCCCAGACCGAAGACCCCGTCAGCCGGCGGAAACCGCCCCGCAGGGCCATCCCCAAACAGACCAACCCTCGGCCCGATGGCTGGCCCTGAGAATCCTGGCCGATATGCGCCCAGGCCGTCACACCGCCCGGCAGTCGGCCGAGGAAGCCATCGGCGCCATCAGCCAGGACCCGCGAGAGACCGCTCTGACCACCGAACTGGTTATGGGCGTCCTGCGCCACAGACTCGCCCTGACCACCCTGTTGCAACCGCTGGTCCCACGCGGCTGGACCAGGATCAATCACCGCCTGCAGAACATCCTCTTGCTGGGAACCTATCAACTGGTGTTCCTTGACGGAATCCCGTCTTACGCCGCGGTCAATGAGGCCGTCAAACAAGCCGCCGCCGAGGCCGGTCCTGGAGCCGCCAGGTTTGTCAATGCCCTGCTGCGTAACCTGCAAAGAAGCATTGAAAACCTGCGTGTGCCCCTCGAACCTGGCACCGCCACCCGCGCCCTGCCGATCAACCCGTCCGTCGGGTGCCTATTTTCCCGTCCCATCCTGCCGGATCCAGCCAAGGATCCGATTGGCCACCTGAGCCTGTCCACGTCTCACCCGGCTGAGCTGGCGCATCGATGGACTGAGTGTTTGGGCCTGGAGTCCGCTGGCCGTATCTGCTGGTCCGGCATGGTCCGTCCCCCGGTGATCCTGAGGCCCAACCCCCTTCGGACGACGCATGAGGCACTGATGGCACAACTCGCCCAGGAGGGCATCAAGGCTGTGGCCGCCCGCTGTGGGACAGCGGTCGTGGTGCAGCATGCTGCCGGGCTCCACGAGACGACGGCTTTCCGCCAGGGGCTTTTTCAGGTCCAGGACCCCACGGCCATGTTGCCGGCGATCGCCATGGAACTCAGCGTCGGGCAGGTGGTGCTGGATCTGTGTGCCGGCCTGGGCACCAAGGCCACACAGATGGCTGAGATCATGGGCGATCGGGGCACGGTCATCGCGACCGATCGCGACGAAGCGAAGCTCGCCCGGCTGGCCGGCAACGCCGATCGTCTGGGCCTGACCAGCATACGTTGCGTCAGCCTCGATCGGTTGGAGGAGGAACTGGCCGTCTGCCCCCGGCTCGACTGGATTCTCCTGGATGTGCCCTGCAGCAACACGGGCGTGCTGGCCCGGCGACCCGAGGTGCGCTACCGGTTTTCCCCGGCGGGTCTGGCCCGCTTGGTTCGACTGCAGCGTGACCTGCTTGAACTGGCCGACCGCCTTGCCCGCCCCCGGACGCGGCTGATGTACGCCACCTGCAGTCTCGAACCGGAGGAAAACGGCGAAAACTGCCGCTGGTTCGTCCGGCAGAGGCCGGCCTGGCGCGTGACGGCAGAGTGCCTCACGCTGCCTGAGCCCCCTGCCCAGCCCAGTCACTGGCATGACGGCGGTTTCTGGGCCCGCCTGGAGCGATTTGCTGACCCGCCGGCCTGAGAGGACGGGCCGTGGTGTGTCCCCTGCCCACGGCATTTCCCCCTGTCCACGCTTGCTCGACTGCTGGCAGGCCCTCGCCGCCTCGGGCTGGGCGTGGCATGCGGCCGGGCTGCGCCCGAGCCCGACTTCGGGCTCGATCGCCGCCTTTGGGAGGGGGCGGGAGCTGGTGCGGGTGGTCGCTGCCGGCGGGCCTGGATTATCGGGCCTGACGGTGCTTGGCGAGGTGACCTGGACAGCCGATCCGGCCCCGCGGTGGGCGAACCGCCTCCTGAGCCCCGCCCTGCCGGCCGGAAGGTACCTGCCGGCCGGAAGGCAATGGTGCCCGGCGATCGCCGAGGCCGGGGGTCAACTGCCCCCTCCCGGTGGTCGATGACAGCAGCGGGTTCTTCGTCACCTGCGGTGCGTGAGAACCCGGGGCAGCCATGGATGCACTGATTTTCAAGGCTCTGGTCGCTCTGGCGGGGATGGGGCTGTACCTTCGCCTCGTTGCCAAGGAAAAGCGCCGCCGCGAGAAGCACCTGATGCTTCGACTGATCGAGATGGAGAAAGAGGCCCAGGAGAAGGCCCGCCAGGAGGCCGAAAACAAGCCTGCCGGGCAGGAGTCCGCCGAACCCGCCGAGCAGGCTGCCTGAGGTCTGCCGCGTAGTGTTTTCCTCCCACCGCCTTCTGCCGGGAGAGGGTCCAGGCAACGCCGGGACCGGCAGGGCCGTTCCAGGCCGCCTGAACCGTCACCGCCCTCCCCAGGCCTGCCGGGCCCGCGGCTGTTGACACCCGGCCGACTTGCCGTACAATGGTCTGATTCGACTGCGGGGTGGAGCAGTTGGTAGCTCGCGAGGCTCATAACCTCGAGGTCACAGGTTCGAGTCCTGTCCCCGCTATTGACCGCTTCAGGGCCTCGGCTTCGGCCGGGGCCTTGTCGTTTCCGGCCGGTTCGCCGGCGTCCTTTCGCACGATCTGGCCGTCGGCCGTCAGCACCATCGGGCCGACGAACTGCTCGATGAAGTTCCGCATCTCCGCGGGGGTGCCCACCGTGGGAAGCGACTCCTGGGCTTCGGTGAGGGCCTGCCGGACCGCGCCGGCCAGCCGGGCGGTGTTGTCGTTGGCGGCGTCGGCCAGTTCCGCCACGGCGTTCTGGAGCCGTTCGCGTTCGGCCTCCAGCTCCCCCATCTGCCGCGATACCGCCCGCTTGGCCGCAGCGTCGATGTCCGGGTCCACCAGGAGCCGGGTCATCGAGCCGATCTTCCTGTCGAGTTCGCCGATCTGGCCGCGAACCCGCTGGAGTTGGCCGCGGTTGGATTGCACCAGCTTCCGCGCTTCTTCGATGGCGTCTTCGATGATCGAGTCGGCATCGGCGAAGACCTCCTGGTAGGTCGCCTTGATCCGGTCCATCAGCAGGTCTTCCCGGATGTTGGCCATGTTGTCGCAGGCGTCGCGCCCGTTTCTCTGACGGCAGCCGCATCCGTAGTAGTAGTACTCGCCCTTGCGGTTCTTGCTGGTCCACCGATAACACACGCTGCCGCACTTTTCGAAGAAGATCAACCCGGTGAACGGCCGGTAAGCCGGGGCAAGAATCTGGCCGGTGTCTGGTCGCGGTCGCGCGTGCAGGGCCAGTCTGTGCTGGGCTTCTGCAAAAGTCTCGTCGTCGATGATCCGGAGGCGCTCGTCCCGGTGCTCCAGGTGCTCCGACTCGTCTCGCCACACCGGCACCCGCCGGCCGGTGTGTTTGTTGAGCTTGAAGCGTCTGCGGTTGTAGACAATCTGGCCAATGCAGATATCGCTGGTGAGGATTCGCCGAACACTCGTATGCGTCCACGTCGGGCAGCGCCGGGTTGGAATACCGCGCTTGGCCAGCCGGCGAGCAAGAGCCTTGAGACCAATCGACTCGCTGGTGTAGACCTGGAACAGCCAGCGGATGACCGCCGCTTCATCATCGTTGACGGCGAGCCGGTGCAGGCCGTCGGCGGTCGTCTCGATCCGGTAGCCGTAAGGCGGCGGTCCGCCGGTCCAAGCCTTCTGCTCAAACCGCTTGAGTAGCCCGTCCTTTGTCCGCTCTGATAACACCCGCGAGTAGTGTTCGCTGATGACGAGGTGCATCCCGCGGGCCAGTGCGTCCCTGCCCTCGGTGACGCTGACCACCTCAACGCCGCCGTCCTCGAGCTGGGCGATGATCGCGCTGGTTTCGGCGAGGTTGCGGCCGAGCCGGTCGAACTTGTAGACCAGCACCCGTTCGATCTGGCCGGTTTCGGCGTCGGCCAGCAGCCGGAGCAAGGCTTCACGGCCGGCCATCGAGCGGCCGGTGCGGGCCCGGTCAACGTATTCGCGGTATGTCTTGGGCTGGAGGTCGCGGCGGCAGGCGTCGAGCTGGACTTCGATCGAGGTGCCGCCGTCCTGCGCGTGGGACGACTAGCGTGCGTAGATCGCCGTCTTCTTCATGGGCCGGTCTCCTGGGCTTCGAGGATGTCCACGGCGCGGCGGGCGATGACCCGCACCAGCCAGCTTCGGGCGTCCCGAATCTGCTGGCGGCTCGGTTGCACAGGCTCGCGTGGTTCATCTTCATAAGCCTTTGTCGGGCAGTATCTTAAGTCGGACGCGGCCAAATTGGAAGCACCTTCGGGCTGTTTTTTTGGAAATTCACCTCGCGTTTTCGGCCCATACTGAAGACCTATCCCAGAGGCCGTGAGGTGGCCTAATCCTTTGCCGAATAACGACTTGGATCTTGGCTTGGAATTAAGACGGCACAGTTCTGAATACGCTTGTACGCGGAACGGGTGTTGCGGTATCATGTTCGGAACTTGTTAGTATAGGAGGCCAACATGGGAAAGTGTAACCTTCACCGTCTCTTCACCGACCCGGCGACGCTGAGGAGCATCGCCCCGGAGTACCTTCGATCGCTGCTGGCGAGTCATTCTGACGGCCTGGCGGCCGCCGGCCTGGCGCCGCCCGCGGACGCGGGCGAGCCGCCCGACTATGAAGCCCTGACCCGGCTGCTTATGGCGCCGGAGAAGCTGCCATCCGCGCTTCGCGAGGCGTTCTTCTACGTCCATGAGATGGCCACGCCGGCCGGGATGGAATGCCTGCTCTCGGCCGCTGACAAGGCGGGTCTGAACATCACCGGCCGGCCCGCGCCTTCGCCGGCAGACGTTGCCGTGCAGGTGTGGCTCCTTGCCCCCGACCTTCTGGAGCGAAAGCACGCCGAGCAATTCATCCGCCGGCTCCGCGGCCTGGAGAGCTACCACGCCACGGTCTGGCCTCAGCCGGCTCGCCGCGAGTTTTCGCCTGCAGTCATCGAAGCCATCGCCAACGACTTGAACGACTGGTTCGAGAAACGCAAGAAGGGCCGCGGCGTCAAGCTCTTTCACTACCCGCGGCCCGATGGCACCTGGTTTATGGTTCGCCACGGCGACCCGTTCAAGCGGGAAGGCGCGATCGACGAGCGCGGCGAATCGTTCGGCGTGTACTACTGGCCCGAGCGCTTCGACGTGGTCGTGCTCGACGCCGACGGCGACGAGCTGGGCATCCGCACGCCGAACAAGAGCGAGAGGCAGAAGTATCGTGAGGTCTTCGGGCGCCATCTCTACGGCAACGCGGACTTCTTCGGCGGCCAGGACAAGTACACGCTGGAGCCGCTGCGCGACCGGGGCCCCGATGGCCTGGCTCCGATCGAAGGCATGGAGGAAGTGTTTCTGACGGAGGTGGCGTTCCGATGGCCAGGATCGTTCAGTGAGCTCCAGACCCACCGGGCCGACGACCTGTTCGGCGGGTTTGCCGCCCGCGGCGCGGCTTTTCCGAGAGGCCTGCCGATCATCAAGGCCAGCTTCCGCGTCCGGTTCGCGGACTCGGAGACCCCGCGGACGGTCACGATCAAGCCGCCGAACGTCGCGCAGTACACGCGGGATGGCGACAGCATCATCATCGAGAAGTGGCTGAAACTTCGGGGCTTCATCGTGGACACGAGGGCGGCGGAGTATGAGTCAGCCGCTTAACCGGTTCTGGCCAGCGTTTGAGACCTTCGTCGACCTGGCGGCAGTTGCGTCCGAGTGGCAGGCCGCGCTGGGCGCGGAATACGAACACGTGCGGCCGTTGCTGCTGCCCACACCGCGCCTGGCCGGCTCGGTCAAGTCCGCCGCGCCCGGGCGCTGGTGCGTTCACCAGATCAGAAGGTACAAGGGCGAGTATCTGGCCGTCTGCCCCGACGGTTGCGATACCGTCCAGCTCTCGCGGGAAGACATCGTCGTCCACAAGCTCGATCTGCCGGCCCTGTGCCGGCAGGTCGCCGAGGCATTGGGGCTGGAGCCTCGCCGGCCGGAGGCAATGCCCTACCTTCCCAAGGCGACGAACATCGGGGCCTACGTGCCCTACAGCGGCCGACGGTTTGATGCGTGGCTGGCGATGCTTGGCGAGCCCCACGATCTGCTCCGGGCCGTCGATGCGTTGTCCGCCGGCGGCAACCCGTTCATCCTGCTTGCGCCCACGCGCTCGGTACTGACGCAGGCGTGCGCCGAGCGCCTCGGACGCACCCGCTCCTGCTTCCTCGCCCTGGCCGAGACTCTGGGGCTGGACGGGCGCGGCCGGCTGGCCATGCTCGCCGGGCGGGCCCCGGCCGACCTGTTCATGGAGTTTCGCCGCTGTCACAGCCTCGACGCCGACGGGCAAGCCGAGGGCGAGTTCTTCCCGACGCCGCCCGGCGGCCAAGGCGGTCGTCGCTTCAGGTCCGCCAGGCACGCCTC
>CAZSYS010000040.1:0-20245 GCA_964611365.1 uncultured Planctomycetales bacterium | reverse complement strand
CCCGGGGCCTGCGGGGTATCATGCCGCCGCATGGCCGGCAGGTGACCGGGCGAGAGGGCGTCCGGCCGGCTCCCGGCGACAGGACAGGCACAGGGCAAGCGAGGCGAACATGGCCCAGGCGAAGCTGGCGATCGACGGCGGCCCCCGCGCCAAGACCACCCCGAACATCCCGATGTACCCCGGGGGGTACGAGATCGGCGAGGAGGAAAAGCGCGAGGTCTGCGACTCGCTGGATAAGAAGTACATCTTCCGCTACTACATGCCCGACGGCCTGGAATCCAAGGTCGCGGCCTTCGAGCGCTGCATCGCCGGGCTGTGCGGCCGGAAGTATGCCCTGGCGGTGAATTCCTGCACGTCGGCGCTGATCTGTGCGCTGGAGGCCTGCGGCATCGGGCCCGGGGACGAGGTCATCGTGCCGGCCTTCACCTACTGGTCCAGCGCTTCGGCGGTGCTGAGCGCCCGGGCGGTTCCGATCATCGCCGAGGTGGATGATTCCTTCACCCTCGACCCGGACGATCTGGAGCGCAAGATCACCCCCCGGACCCGGGCGGTCATGCCGGTGCACATGCGCGGTTCGCCCTGCGACATGGACCGGATCATGGACGTCGCCCGGCGGCACAGGCTGGTGGTCATCGAGGACAACGCCCAGGGCTGCGGGGGCAGTTACAAGGGCCGGCCGCTGGGCTCGTTCGGCGACTGCGGCTGCTTCAGCTTCCAGTACTACAAGATCATCACCACCGGCGAGGGCGGGATGCTGCTGACCGACGACGAGCGGACCTGGATCCGGGCCCAGATGGTGCACGACTCGGCGGCCTGCTGGCGACCGGACCGGTTCGCCCCCGCGCGGTTCCCCGGCGAGCTGTTCTTCGGCTACGACTTCCGGATGTCCGAGACCGCCGGGGCGATCGGTCTGGCCCAGTTCCGCCGGCTCCCCGGGCTGCTGGAGCGGATGCGGCGGAACAAGGCCCGGATCTGCGCCGGCCTGGCGGACCTGCCGGCCGGAGGCATCGTCCCCCGGCGGCAGAACGACCCCGAGGGCGACACCGGCATCTGCGTGATGTTCATGGTGCCGACGGTCGAGCTGTGCGAGAAGTTCGTCAAGGCCCTGGCGGCCGAGGGCGTCGACGTGATGCATCCGTATCACCGCGATATCCCCGACTGGCACGTCGCCCATCACTGGAGCCAGCTGATCGAGCAGGTGACGCCCACGCCGGAGGGCTACCCGTTCCGGGACCCGGCGCGCCAAGGGGCGCCGGTGAGCTACGCGGGCCTGTGCCCGCGGACGGCCGACCTGCTGGGACGGGCGGTGCACATCAACGTGCCGCCGCAGATGACCGGCGAGGACTGCGACATGATCGCCGAAGCGGTCCGCAAGGTGGCGGCTGCGTATCTGTAGAATCCCGGCGCCGCATGCGGCGACGCCGGCCGGGGAGACGGCAGCATCGGGAAGGGCGGGTTGCGGACCGCGGGTCCGGGTCGCAAGCCGCGGCCGACGTCCCTGCCGGGAGGCGGAGAGGGAATACCGTGCCGGCCGGTTCGCACGCGGACTTGCGCAGGCCGGACGCCGGGCCCGGGGAGCATGGCCATGATCACCATCGACGTCTGCATGGAAACGGTCTTTGCGGACACGCCTTTCCTGGAGCGGCCGGCCCGCATTGCGGCCGCGGGGTTCAGGGCGGTGGAGCTGTGGTTTCCCGAGCTGCACCTGCCGGACCGGAACTGGAGCCGGCTCCGTGCCGCCTGCGACGCGGCCGGGCTGCGGATCCACAACATCGTGCTCAACAGCCCCGACGGCGGCATCGGCGGGTCGCTGACCGACGCCGCCGATCGCGGGAAGTACCTCGAGCGGCTGGAGGCGTCGCTGAAGTGCTGCGCCGAGCTCGGCGCCGGGATGATGATCACCTGCACCGGCAACGCCCGGCCGGGCTTCACCCGCAGCGCCCAGGTCCGCAACCTGATCGAGACGCTCAAGGCCGCCGGGGATGCGGCCGGCAGGGCGGGGGTCACGCTGGTCGTCGAACCGCTGAACTCGCTGGTCGATCACCAGGGCTACTTCCTGGACGATCCGCAGGAAGCCGCCGGAATCGTGCGGGCGGTGGGTCACCCGAACGTCGGCATGCTGTTTGACGTCTATCACATGCAGATCATGCGCGGCAACGTCATCGAGAACATCCGTGCGTGCCGCGACGTGATCCGGCACTTCCACTCGGCCGGCGTCCCGGGAAGGCACGAGCTGGACCGCGGCGAGCTGGATTACCCGCGGATCATCGAGGCGATCGCGGAAACCGGGTACTCCGGCGGTTTCGGCCTGGAGTACTTCCCGGCCGAGGACCCGGCGGCCTCGCTGGCCAGGATGCGCCGACTGCTGCCGGACCGGTGAATCGTCCGCCGGCGGCCATCGGCGGCCGGCCGAGACGCCGGCCGCTGCAGACGCCAGGCGTGAGGTTCTCCGCGTTCGACGGCCGGCAGAGACGCCGGCCGCTACGGTCGCCGGCGAGAGCTTGTTCGCGTTCGACGGCCGGCCGAAGCGCCGGGCGCTGCATTCGAAAGGGGTCGGAGCCGCGGTTTCGGCCCGTTTGCCGGGGAGGGCGATGTCAGAATCCCGGCGGCGATGAACCCGGAACCGAAATGCGCGGGTCCGTATTGCCAGGAGCCCAAGGAGCCTTCAGATGCCTATTCCGCGGCGGCGTTGCGGCCACTACAAGGTGCTCGACGAGGGACAGATGCACCGCGTGCACCAGGCGGTGCTGGAGGTTCTCGAGGAGGTCGGGGTCTATCTCGAATACGCGCCGGCGCTGCGCATCCTGGCCGACTGCGGCTGCCGCGTGGATTTCGAGAAATCGCGGGTCTTCATTCCCGAGCACGTGCTGCGCAAGGCCCTGTCCACCGCTCCCTCGCGGTTCACGCTCCACGGACTGCGGCCCGAGTTCGATGTCAAGGTGGACATCGACTCGATCTACACCATCGGGGGATCCAGTGCCCTGTTCGTGATCGACCTGGACGGCCGGCGTCGCACGGCGACGCTGCAGGACCTGGAGGATCTCACCCGCCTGCAGGACGCGCTGAAGAACCTGCACATCATGCACGGCATCGTCAACCCCCAGGACATCCCCCAGGAGGGCTTCGACCGGCGGCTGTTTCCGGCGGTGATGAAGCACACCGCCCGGAACTACTACTCCCAGGGCACCGGCGGCCGGAGCATCGCCGACCAGATCGAGCAGGCGGCGGTGATTCTCGGCAGCACCGCCGCCGTCCGGGCCCGCCCGCCGTTCACCATCGTGCTGTGCATGACCAGCCCGCTGGTGCAGGCCCGGCTGCGGCTCGAGGAGCTGCTGGCCTGCGCCGAGAACGGCATCCCGATCTACGTGGAGGTCGATGCCCAGCCCGGAGCCACCACCCCGATCACGCTGGCCGGGACGCTGGTCGAGGAATGCGCCAACGTGCTGTGCGGCATCACCCTGGCCCAGATGGTCCGCCCCGGGCTGCCCTGCGTGTTCGCCATCGCCTCGGGGGTGCTGGACATGTCCACCACCACCTACTCCGGGGCCGACCCGCGGGCGAACCTGCTGCATGCGGCCACCGCCCAGATGGCCCACTACTACAACCTGCCGTTCCAGGGAGGGACGGGCATCGACGCGGTGATCTCGGACGTGCAGGCCGGCTACGAGCGGGGCATGCAGGTGCTGGCGAATGCCCTGGCGGGCACGAACTTCATTCACCTGTCCATCGGGCTGATGGAGCAGATGATGACCGCCAGCTACGAGCAGTGCGTGATCGACGACGAGATCCTGGACGCCGCCTTCGTCATGGCCCGCGGCCTGGAGGTGGATGACGAGTCCCTGGCCGTGGATGTCATCCGCGAGGTCGGCCCCGGGGGCAATTACCTCGCCCACGAACACACCCTCCGGCACTTCCGCGAGCTGTGCTGGTTCCCCCGGCTGACGGTCCGCGACCGCTGGGAGACGTTCCAGAGCAAGGGCGCCCGGGACATGCGCCGCCGGGCCAACGACGAGGCTCGGCGGATTCTCAAGGAGCACCACCCGGCCTACATTGACCGTCGGACCGCCGAGGAGCTCGACCGCCTGGCCATCGCCCAGCAGCAGGCCGAGATCGCCCGCCTGGCCAGGGAAGGCATCTGAGCCGGGTCGTCGGTGCGGGCATCGGATCGGCCGTCCGGCCGGCGGAGTCGAGGGCGCGCCGGTTTGGGGACCATGCCCGGCTGCAAGAAAAAGCAGCAGAACTCACAGGCCCGCCAATGGCGTTTTGTGAAGAATCCTAACTTCTTGCTAACAAAAGATTAAGAACAGATTTGGAGCCTGTGGCGCCGATCTGTGAGGAAACAGTGGCGGGGAAAACCGATCTGCAATATGATCAATGTTTCTGTGCGGCCAGGGTTCGAGCCGATCGCCCGGGTCGCCTCGGGCACGTCCCCGGGACGGTCCGGCCGGTGCTCCAAGGCGCGGGAACGTGGCCGGGCCACGCTCGGCCGGTTGGAAAGGCAGGCGGTCATGAGCAGCAAGCGAACGGTCAGCGTCAAGACCCGGACGGAGCTGGGCAAGGTGGCTTCTTACCTCCAGCAGGTGGTGGACTGCCTCCGGAACGGGACCCTCTGCATCCAGAACGGGCAGCGGGGCGTGGTACTCAAGCCGTCGGGGCTGGTCGAGCTCGAGGTCGAGGCCACGCACAAGGAGGACAAGCAGGTCCTGGTCCTGGAGATCACCTGGCGCAAGAAGGAGATGTCCGTGAAGGAGGCCGATCTGGTCATCAGTTCGGACGAGTCGGTGATGGCCGCGGTCGATTCCGAGGACGACGCGGAGGAGGAATAGCGAATCGTCCGGCGATCGAGGCCGGCGGTCGGCCTGTATGGTCCGGGCGCAGGCGGCGCAGGGTCGTGCCTCCTCGAGCCCGATGGGCGGGCCGTTGATCCGTCCGGGGGCACCGGCGGACGAGGATCTGCCCGGACGGGCGGCCGTCGGCGGCGCGGTCTGTTCCGGGCGGTCCGGACGGGAGGCATCGGGGCGTTCGAGCATGACCATGGCGGCCGGGAACCCGTCCGAAGCGGTTTGTGCGCCGTGTCCGGAGGAGATCACGGAGTGGGACGATCGCATCTACGCGCAGCTGGTCAGCACCGACCTGACCGCCGAGCAGGGTGAGCGCATCACCCACCCCCATCACGTCTATCCGCGGCAGGATGCGGTCCTGGCGGTTCACTGGCATCCCGAGTGCATCCCGCTGGATCTGGTGCGGCGCCGCATCGACGCGATGTTTCCCAACCGTCAGGACGAGCTGATCATTCCGACGCAGCACAACGTGCTGATGAGCTACGGCGATTTCTGCGGCGTCGAGGTCGACTGCTACTCGGCGGGCTTCAACCGCAAGGTTCAGCTGCTGGTGCACATCGAGGCCCGGCGGGTGGAGGACGCGGGCGTCTTCCGCACCATGCTGGCCCACACCTTCAAGTACCGGGCCCACCAGCTGGTGGAGTTCATGGACACGATTCTGCGGCCGTCGCTGGAGGACCGTCTGCAGGAGGCGGCGGCGCATGCCGGGGCCGACGCCCGGCTGGTGGCCTTCGTGCGGGCCTGGACGGGCAAGCTGCGGCGGCTGATGGAGCACAACGAGTCGATCACCCCCCCGGAGGCCTGGAAGAACAAGCTGCTGACCTACTGGTTCGACGAGCTGCGGGCCTTTCACGACGACCTGCTGATCAACCACGCGCTGGTGCTGCTCAAGGCGGTCAAGGCGGTCGTCAAGGCCAACTTCAGCCTGGAGTACTTCTACGGGACCTCCGAGGTGATCGAGGAGGTTCGCGGGCTGGGCGGGTGCATCGTGGTGCCCCACCCCGAGCAGTTCTGGCCGATCCTGCTGGCCGACTACGACGTGGACGGCTATGAGGTGTGGAACCCCCAGTCGCGCGAGTACACCGAGTTCCTGATTCACGTGGTGAACCGCCAGAACCGGGAACGTCTGCGGAAAGACCGGCCGATCCTGATCCTGATGGGCGACGACACCCACCTCGGCGAGAAGATCCGCCCGCCGGAGCTGCAGGATCCGGACAAGGCCGGGCGGCAGATCGGCGTGCAGCCGGCGTGGGACGACCTGGCGATCCGCAAGAGCCTGATCGTCGCGAAGACGGACCGCCGCCGGGTGATCGAGGACTACCGGGCCCGCCTGCGCGCCTGACCGCCGGCCCGGAAGGACGGAACGTGCCATGGCCAACGATCAGAGCGAATTCAGCCATCAGTCGCTTCAGGACCGCGAGTCGATCTGCCGCTACCTGGAGGCCCTGCGCGAGGCCTTCCAGCAGGGCCGGCTGCTGCTGGCCCGGAACTCCGAGAAGTTCGTGATGGAGACCCCCGGGCTGGTGGAGCTGGACCTGCGGGCCAAGCAGAAGTCCGACGCCGCCCAGATCGTGCTCAAGATCAGCTGGAAGAAGCAGAAGAAGGGCAAGACCCTGCGCGTCGAGCCGCTGATCATCGAGGGCGAGCAGAAGTAGTCCATGATCACGCACGAAGGGATCGACCGCAACTTCCGCTTCATGGTACTGGAGGTGCTCCAGCAGGTCGACAACGCGCGCAGGATCCTCGCCCAGCCGTCCCCCGCCCTGCTGCGGAAGATCCTGTCGAGCGACAAGTACATCGACGTGCTCAAGAGCCTGATCGAGAAGAAATGCATCAGCTACTTCCGGCACACGCCGTCGCTGGACAAGCAGTCGGCGGACGCGGCCAGCGCCCTGTCGATCGTGACCAACAACCTCGAGCGGATCGCCGATTTCTGCGCCAACCTCAGCGCCCAGACGCGGCATCTGTCGTCTCCGGAGTTCCTGGCGCGTTTCGACCTGGACGCCTACTTCTCCGAGATCCGCTCAGCCCTGGAGCTGGTCAACGACGCCGTGGCCCGCAAGGACGCCGGCCTGGCCATGCGGCTCTGCCAGTGCGAAGCGACGCTGAACGAGCTCTATCGCGCCGATTACGAGCGCATCCGCGCCGACCTCCGCACCGGCCGCGACACCGACGACCTGCTGGCCTCGCTCTATATCCTGCACTACCTGGAGCGTATCGGCGACTCGCTGCAGAACATCGGCGAGGCGGTGCTCTTCGCGATCACCGGCGAGCGGCTCAAGATCCACGAGTACACCGCCCTGGAGGAGACCCTCCAGAGCCCGGAGGTCCACAGCTCGATCCGCAACTGCTCGATCGAGTTCAAGTGGGAGACGCGCTCGGGCAGCCGGATCGGCAAGGTGGCCGACGCCGGCGGCGAAGCTTCCGACCTGGAGGCGATCTTCAAGCGGGGCACCACCGAGAAGCTGCTCAGCGAACGCGACAACATCGCCCGCTGGCAGGAGGTCATGCCCGGACTCCCCCCCCGGGTGCTGGAGTATCGGGCCGGCGAGAACGACGCGGCCCTCCTGCTGGAGTTTCTCGACGGCTCCACGTTCCACGACCTGACGCTCAGCGCCGAGCCGCCGACGCTGCGGCGGGCGATCGAGGCCCTGCAGCGCACCTGCCGCCGCGCCTGGGAGTCCACCCGCCGCGATGAACCCGTCAATGCCGGATACCTCCAGCAGCTCTCCGCCCGCATCGCCGGCGTCTTCCGCGTCCACCCGGAGTTCCGCACCGCCAGCCAGCAGGTCGGCGATCTGGCGGTCTGCTCTCTGGAGGAGCTGCTGGAACAGGCCGCCGCGATCGACGCCCGCCTGTCCGCGCCGTTTTCCGTGCTGGTCCACGGCGACTTCAACACCGACAACATCATCTACAACCAGCGCACCGACGGCATCCACTTCATCGACCTCTACCGCTCCCGGGACTCCGACTACGTGCAGGACGTCTCGGTGTTCATCGTCTCCAACTTCCGCGTGCCGGTCTTCGTGCCCGAGCTCCGCGAGCGGCTCAACGACGTGATCCTCGACATGTTCCGCTTCGCCCGCGGCTTCGCCGGGGAGCACGGCGACGAGAGCTTCGAGCTCCGCCTGGCCCTGGGGCTGGCCCGGTCCTTCATGACCTCCACACGCTTCGAACTCAACGAGGATTTCGCCCGCGTCATGCACATGCGGGCCATGTACCTGCTCGAGAAGGCCGTCCACCACGGGCAGAGGCCCCCGGCCGACTTCCACCTGACCCTCGAGGCGCTGACCTACTGACCTGCGGCAGGGATGCGGCGGTGAACATGAAACGGATCGGAGTCATCGGCATACCGGACGGCTGGTCGTCACGCGGCCTGGCCGACGCCTTCGCCCGCAGGACCGGATTCCGCTGCCTGATCGACATGAGCCGCGTGGTCCTCGACCTGGATACCGGCCGGGCGGTCTTCGAGGGCCTGGAACTCAACACCCTGGACGCCCTGGTGATCAAGAAGATCGGCGCCCCCTACGGCCCCGACATGCTCGACCGGCTGGCCATGCTCCGCTACCTCTCCGAGCGCGGGCTTGCGGTCTTCTCCAGCCCGGCGCGGATCAAGCGGGTCATCGACCGGCTCAGCTGCACCGTGACCCTGGCCGCCGCGGGCATTCCGATCCCCCCGACCGTGGTCACCGAAGACCCCGCCGAGGCCGCCGCGGCGGTCGGACGCTTCGGCCGCGCCGTGCTCAAGCCCCTCTACACCTCCAAGGCCCAGGGGATGGTCGTGGTCCAGGCCGGTACCGACGCCCTCGAGCACGCGCGCCGGTTCCGCCAGGACGGCAACCCGGTCATCTATGTCCAGAAAATGCTCGATCTGCCCGGCCGCGACCTGGGGCTGGCTTTCCTGGGAGGCCGTTTCGTGGGCTGCTACGCCCGGGCCGCCGACGGCGGCTCCTGGAACACCACCACCCGCGCAGGCGGCCGCTACGAGCCCCACGAACCGTCGCCGGAGATCCTGGACCTCGCCACCCGGGCTCAGGCCCTGTTCGGCCTGGACTTCACCTGCGTCGATATCGCCCAGCCCCCCGGCGGACCGGTGGTCTTCGAGGTCTCGGCCTTCGGAGGCTTCCGCGGCCTGTGGGAGGCCGGCCGGATCGACGCCGCCGGGCTCTACGCCGATTATGTCCTGGGCAGGCTCGACCATGGATGACCCGCCGACGACCATCCGCCACGCGGTCGGCCGGCTGATCGATGCCCACCCCCCGACCGCAAGCCTCGAGCTGGTCTTCGACGACTGCGGCATCCGCGTGCAAAGCAACGCCGCCCCGCTGCTGGACGCCCTGGCCGGGTACTACCGCCCGTTTCTGGCTCCGGCCGGCGACCGCCCCATCGTGGTCACCGCCCTGGAAGCCTCCCCGCCGGCGTTCGCTCAGCCCTTCACCCTCAAGCCCCCGGACCCGGGCAAGACCCGCGTGAAGGAGGAGTTCCTGGAGCTTGACGGCGGCCGCATCGTCCGCAAGCGGCTCACCGGCATGGTCTTCCTCTTCGGCGGCCCGGACCACCTGGCGATCGGCCCCTGCCTGGCGAACGTCAACCAGGTCATCAACTTCATCAACAACCGCTACATCCAGTGGAAGCTGCACCGCGGAGGCCTGCTGTTTCACGCCGCCGCCGTGGCCGGCCCGGGCGGCGTGCTGGCCCTGGCCGGTTTCGCCGGCGCCGGCAAGTCCACCCTGGCCCTGCACCTGATGAACCTCGGCCTGGACTTCGTGAGCAACGACCGCCTGATCGTCCGTCGGGACGGAGCATCCCTGCGGGCCGGCGGCGTGCCCAAGCTGCCGCGGGTCAACCCCGGCACGATCCTGAACAACCCCAGCCTGCGCCGCATCCTGAGCCCCGACGAGATTCGCCGCTTCGAGGCCATGCCGGCCGCTGATCTGCGGACCCTGGAGCACAAGTACGACGTCTTCATCGACGCATGCTTCGGGAACGACCGTTTCCGCCTGGGCGGTCCGCTGCGTGCCCTGGTGGTCCTGAACTGGAACCACGGCGCCGGTGCCGTCGAGGCGGCCGAGGTCGATCTGCGCCTCCGGCCGGACCTGCTCCCGGCATTCATGAAGTCCACGGGCCTGTTCTACGAGGATCCCCCCGGCCGGCTGGCCGCCGCCCCCGGGCCGCAGGACTACGCGGCACTGCTGGAGTCCTGCCCGGTGATCGAGGTTCGCGGGGGAGTGGACTTCGCCGCGGCGGCCGGGCGATGCATCGGGCTGGTAGCGGCAGAACCTCCCGGCCACGCGCGACCGTGACGCCCCGCGATGCCCGCAGATCAACCCGCGGTCGCGGCCGGTTCAGGCCGGGCTGCGGCGGACGAGGCACTTGCGGACGGTCTGGCTGGTCACTCCCAGCGCCTGCAGAGCCTGGCATCCGACCGACCCACTCTCGGCCAGCAGGGCCAGCAGCAGGTGCTCCGAGGCCACCTGCCAGTTGCCCATTCCCCGGGCCTCCTCGGCCGCCCGGCGAATGACATCCCGGAAATGCGGTGTTCCCGGAAGCCGCCCGAGCACCCAGGTCTCGTGCAGCCTCGCGGCCAGCAGCCTGTCGATTTCCTGGCGGATACGGTACTCGTCCGCACCGCTCTCCATCAGCACGCGGGCCCCCAGGCCGTGTCCCTCGCGGAGGATTCCCAGCAGCAGATGTTCGGTGCCGACATACCCCTGCCGGTATTCCCCGGCGGCCTCCTTGGCCAGCCGGATGATCTCCTGGGCCTGCCTGCTGAGCATCTGGTTCATGCGGCTTCACCCCCGATGCGGCGGTCGCCAGAGGGCTGCCGGAGCGGCCCCCCGTGGTGATATCGTCCGACGGCGGCCGGCCTTGACCCTTCCACGGCCGGAAAGCCCGATGTCCGGCGGGCGGACATGGTTCCCGGACCTGCCCGGGGGCCTACAATGTGCCGGACATCCGCAACCGGGGCCCAGGCATGAAGTACGTTTACCGGGAGTTCGACGGCATCCCCTTCCAGGGCCAGGACGCCCTGGGACTGTTCGACCATCTGCTGGAGTTCGTCCTGGAGCACGGACAGCCGGCCCTGGACGCCCTGGCCCGCCTTCAGACCGATCCCCGGCAGCAGGAGCTGCTCGACCGCCTCGTCCGCGACGGCCTGCTGGAGAAGGCCGCGGCCCGCTGGCGGCTGACGCCCCGGGCGATCCGGGCGATGCAGCGCAAGGCGCTGATGGAGATCTTCAGCCGGCTGCGGGCCGGGCGGCGCGACGGTCACGAGGCCCCCTCGCCCGGATCCGCCGGCGAGCGCGACGACGGCACCCGGCCATACCAGTTCGGCGACCCGACGGCCGAACTGGACCTTGGGGCCTCGCTGCGGAACGCCATACGCCGCTGCGGCCCGGGCCTGCCCCTGCGGCTGCGGGAGGAGGATCTCGAGCTCCACCGCACCGAGGCCCAGGCCTGCTGCAGCACGGTGATTCTGCTGGACATGTCCGGCTCGATGGCCCGCTACCGGCGCTTCTACCACGCCAAGAAATGCGCCATGGCGGTCCACGCCCTGGTCACCCAGCGCTACCCGCAGGACACCGTGGACCTGGTGGGGTTCTACTCCGCCGCGGCGGTCATCCCCGAACACCGGCTGCCGCTGATCGGGCCCCAGCCGGTCAGCATCCTGGATCACCGGGTCCGGCTGCGCGTGCCGATCGACCGGGTGGAGGAAGGCCCGCTGCATTTCACCAACCTGCAGATGGGGCTGCGGCTGGCCGGGCGGCTGCTGCGTCGCCGGGGCGGCGACCACAAACAGGTCTTCATCATCACCGACGGTCAGCCGACCGCCCACCTGGAGGGCGACTGCGTCCACCTGGTGTACCCTCCGGACCGCCAGACCGCCCTGGCCACGCTTCAGGAGGCTCTGTCCCTGAGCCGCCAGGGCGTCCGGGTATGCACCTTCGCGCTGACCGAGGATTACGCCGGCCTGGAATGGGTGGGGTTCGTGGACCGGATGACCCGCCTGACCCGCGGCGTGGCCTTCTATTGCGCCGGCGGCGACCTGTCGGAATGCCTCATGGAGTCCTACCTCTCCGGCCGCCGGACCCGGACCCACCTGTCGTGAGTCCGGAGACGTCCGGACGCGCGCTTTGCGGCCGGCACGCCGCGGCGGTAGCATAACCTGGCCGGTCGTATCGGCCCGGATGGGCGGGAAGCAGTCGGGACCGCACGGTCCGGGAAAGCCGGGTCAGCGGAGCGGTGGCTTCGCCGCCGGGCGCTTCCTCGTGGTCCGGCGGCCCCAGGAGGCATGGGCGATGGCCAAGACCGCACCCGGGCCGACAAGCACCGAGCGCAGGATCCCCGACGCCAGGCCTGCCCCCGGGCAGAACCGGGCCCTGCTGGACAGCATCCTTCATCACCTCCAGTACACCCGGGCCAAGCACTGGGAAGGGGCCACGCCGCAGGACAAGTACGTCAGCCTCGCGCTGGCGGTGCGGGACCGCGCCGTCGAGCGGATGATGAACACCCAGGCGGCCTACGCCCAAAAAAGGGTCAAGCGGGCGTACTACCTCTCCCTGGAGTTCCTTCTCGGCCGCCTGCTGCGCAGCAACCTGGTCAACCTGGGCATCTACGATGCCTGCCGCGACCTGATCGGTTCGCTGGAGGGCGACCTGGAGAAGATCCTCGAGGTCGAGCCGGACGCCGGCCTGGGCAACGGCGGCCTGGGGCGCCTGGCCGCCTGCTACATCGACTCGGCGGCCACGCTGGGCTACCCGGTCTACGGCTACAGCCTCCGCTACGAGCACGGCATCTTCGAGCAGCAGATCCACGACGGGTGGCAGGTCGAGGTGCCCGAGAACTGGCTGATCCACGGGACTCCCTGGGAGCTGATGCGGCCGGAGTTCACCACCATGGTGCGGCTCCGCGGGCGGGTCGAGCCGGGCGTCGGCCCCGACGGGCGCTACCGGGCCGGCTGGGTCGACTGCCGCACCGTGCTGGGCGTGCCCTACGACATCCCCATCGTGGGCTACGGCAACCATACGGTGAACATCCTGCGGCTCTGGGCCTCGCGCAGCACCGAGGCGTTCGACCTCGACGACTTCAACCGCGGGGATTACGTCGAGGCGGTGCGCGACAAGATCATGAGCGAGACGATCTGCAAGGTGCTCTACCCCGCCGACGCCATCGAGGCCGGCCGCCAGCTGCGGCTGATCCAGCAGTACTTCTTCGTGGCCTGCACGTTGTCGGACATCATGCGCCGGTACGACCGCGAGAACGACGGCATCGACGACCTGCCGGACAAGGTGGCCATCCAGCTCAACGACACCCACCCGGCCATCGGCGTGGCCGAGCTGATGCGCATCCTGGTCGACGAGCGCGGCGTCGACTGGGACAGGGCCTGGGAGCTGGTCTGCGGCGTGTTCGGCTACACCAACCACACGCTGCTGCCGGAGGCCCTGGAGGTCTGGCCGGTGGGTATGTTCGAGTACTGGCTGCCCCGGCACCTGCAGATCATCTACGAGATCAACCACCGCTTCCTGAGCCAGGTCCGCGGCCGCTGGCCCGGCGACACCGACCGGCTTCGCCGCATGTCGCTGATCCAGGAAGACGAGCCCCGCTCGGTACGCATGGCCCACCTGGCCATCGTCGGCAGCCACAGCGTCAACGGGGTGGCCGAACTGCACAGTTCGCTGATCCGCTCCCGCCTGGTGCCCGACTTCGCCGCGATGTGGCCCGAACGCTTCGTCAACGTGACCAACGGCGTCACCCCGCGGCGCTGGATCAAGGTCTGCAATCCCGACCTGGCCGACATCCTCACCCGCCGGCTCGGGGACGGCTGGGTGTCCGACCTGTCCCGGCTCGAGCAGATCGCCGACCTGGCCGACGACCCGGCCTTCCAGAGCCTCTTCCGGGAGGTCAAGCGGGCCAACAAGCAGCGGCTCGCCCAGCTCGTCCGCCGCTCCGTGGGCATCGACATCTCGCCCGATGCCCTGTTCGACATGCAGGTCAAGCGGCTCCACGAGTACAAGCGCCAGCTGCTCAACGTTCTGCACACCGTCATGCTCTACCACGAGATGCTCGCCGCGCCCGGCAGCCGCGTGCCCCGCGTCGTGCTGTTCGCGGCCAAGGCGGCTCCGTCCTACCACCGGGCCAAGCTGATCATCAAGCTCATCCACTCCGTCGGCCGGGTGATCAACCGCGACCCGCGGCTCAAGGGGGCCCTCAAGGTCGTCTTCCTGCCCAACTACCGCGTCAGCCTCGCCGAAGTCATGATTCCCGCGGCCGACCTCTCCGAGCAGATCTCCACCGCCGGCACCGAGGCCTCGGGCACGGGCAACATGAAGTTCGCGATGAACGGCGCCCTGACCATCGGCACCCTCGACGGGGCCAACATCGAGATCCGCGACGCGGTCGGTGCCGGGAACTTCTTCCTCTTCGGCCTGACCGCCGACGAGGTCGCGCAGCGCCGCGCCGGCTACAACCCCTGGGAGATCTATCACGCCGACGAGCCGCTGCGCCACGCCCTGGACGCGATCGCCGACGGGGCCTTCAGCCCCGAGGATCCCACGCTCTTCCGCCAGGTCCGCGACTGGCTCACCTGGGAGGGCGACCGCTACTTCTTGCTGGCCGACGCCGCGTCCTACCGCGATGCCCAGCGACGCGTGGACGCACTGTGGCGCGATCCGCGCGCCTGGTACAGGGCCGCCATCCTCAACGTCGCCCGCGTCGGCCGCTTCTCCAGCGACCGTTCGGTCCGCGAATACGCCGAACGCATCTGGAAGATCCAGCCGGTGGACGTGCCGCCCCCGCGGGGCCCATGACCCCCGAACCCAACATGCACGCGCCCGACGGCGGCGCCGGCGGCCTCAGCGCAGCGGGTTCTCGAACCAGACCACGCTGAAGAACGACTCGTCGCGCCCGTGGACCGGCCGGTAGTGCTCCTCGACGTTGCCGGCGACGTCCAGGTCGCCGTCGCCGTCCAGGTCCATCGGCAGCAGGTGGTCCCACTTCTCGCCGATCCACTGCCGCCGCGAGTTGTAGCCGTCGGACATCTTGATCGGCCAGGTGCGCCACTGGGCCTCCGGCCGGTCGCCGACGTAGGTCATCCAGAATACCGCCGCCTTGTCGGCCGGAAGATGGCCGTCGTTGTGAATCAGCGCCCCCAGGATGTCGAGGCGGCCGTCGGCGTCCAGGTCGGTCAGAACGACCGGCCGGGCGATCCACTGGGTGAGATCCGGCTTGAGAATCTCCACCCGCCGCCAGGCCGGCGGCGACTGGGCCGTCCCCAGGAACAGATGCACCGCGTTCTGCGTCTGGGTGCACAGATCCTTCAGCCCGTCGGCGTTCACGTCCCCGACCGCCACCTGCGGCTTGGCGTAGAACTCCTTGCTCCGCCAGATCGAATGCCGCGTCCAGGGCTTGCGCAGATCCGGGCTCGCCGGACCGGGATTGGCGTACCAGTACAACTCCTCGTCGGCCTCCACCGTGTCCCAGTCGGCGTTGGCGTCGGCGATATCCTCGTCGCCGTCGCCGTCCAGATCGGCAAAGGTGAAGGCATGCCCGCTGAGCGAATCCGGATCCAGCATATGGACCTGCCATCGCCCCAGGTCGCGCCGCGAACCGGCATCGGCGGGAGCCTCCAGCCACATCAGCCCGCTGTACCGCCGGTTCACCGGGTGCCGCCGCCCGCCGACCACCAGGTCGGGCAGGCCGTCGCCGGTGAGATCCCGCGGCGCGCAGTACAGCAGCTGACGCCCCTCGGTCCCGGGCACGTGCCCGACGTCATGCCAGGCCCCCGGCTCGGCGATCCGCGACCGCTGCGGCCCGAAGACCAGACGCACCCCCGTCTGCAGCCCTTTTTCGAGGTCGTCGCCCTCGCAGACCGCCAGATCCATCCGGCCGTCACCGTCGAAATCCGCCAGGCAGGAATACTCCGGATTCCCCGTCCGCCCCACCACCACCCGCCGCCAGGGGCGCCGCACGTCGCCACCGGCCCCCGGGTGCAGCAACAGGGTCATGTCTCCCCGCTGCTCGTCGATCACCGCCAGGTCGGTGAATCCGTCGCCGTCCACGTCGGCCGGCTGAAGGGAATTGGCGATGAGGTAATCCCGGCTGATGTCGTGCATCTTCCAGGGTCGCCGCACATCCTCCGGCGAACCCGCCTGCGCCGCCCGACAGACCGCCAGCAACCCCAGGACCGCCTGATGATGCCAGAACCGGGTGACCATGTTGCGGCCTCCGCACGCTCCGGCCGGCCTGGTCCCGGCGAGCCTCGGCCTGCCGGACAACGACACTTGCCCCCCCCTTCCCGAATCCCCCCGGGCCGGCCCTCCCACGAACCCGGCCTCCCGGCACTCCCGCCCGGCGGCCGACCGTCCCGGGCCCGCCACCCGGCCCGACAACGCGCCCGACAGGATTCGAACCTGTGACCCCCGGTTTAGGAAACCGGTGCTCTATCCTGCTGAGCTACGGGCGCGACTCCGGCCGCCCAGACGCGCGCCCGGCACGGTCGGACGGCAGGCACTCCTTCGCTTCGACGTGTATTCTCCGCGAGGCCCCGCCGCGTGGCAAGCCGCCTACCGGATCCGCTTGGTGTTGGCGTTCCTGCCGTCCAGAGGCAACATCAGAAAGGAGGTACTGCCCGGTGCTGCGGCCGATTCGTGTCTATATCGACACCTCGGTGTTCGGCGGTACTCAGGACGACGAGTTCCGCGAGCCTTCCTGCCGTTTTTTCGGGGCGCCGGCCCGGGGGAAACGGCCTGTTGCCTGCATCCGAACTGACCTGCGCCGAACTCATCCCCGCTCCCGCCGCCGTCCAGGCCGTTCTCGACGCCATGGACCCGGCCGGGTCGGAGTACGTTCCCCAGAACGCCGAGGCCCATGCCCTCGCACGTGCGTACATCGACGGTGGAGCCTCGGGCGAGTCCTCGTTCGAAGATGCGGCCCATGTGGCGACCGTGCCGGTTGCGGGGGCTGATCTCATCCTGAGCTGGAACTTCAGGCACATCGTCAACGACCGCCGCATCCGGCAGTCCGGCGCCATCAACATTCCGCAGGGCTGCAAGCCTCTCGACGTCCGCAGCCCGCTGAAGCCCGATGATGACTGAGAAAGCGTTCGAGGGCGTCGCCCTCAAGCGCAAGTCCCAGGAAGCACTTCGCCGGGAGTACGAATCGCGCAGGAGGGGTTCGCGACTTGCTTCGACTTCCTTCAAGCCAGAGTGGAGAAATCCCAGTGGGCCCGCCGCAGCAGGCAGGCCATCCGGGACACGTCCACGACGACTCCGCCATGAGGCCGGCCGAACCGCCCCCGGCCCGACGCACAAGTTCGCCTGGACCGCGCCGGATTCCGGTGCGGTGTCGGCTGTTCCGGATCCGGCCCGGACCCGGTCGCTCAAGAGATCATCCCTGACGGCCGGCGACCCCGGCGCGTTCATGGACCCGGCCGAGCAACGGCGACCGGCATGGCGGCACGTTGCACGGGGATCCCATACCGCAAACGCCGGAGGGATGGTATGGCCGGGAATAACCCTCCGACGGATCGCCCTCCGGCGGCTGGAGAACCGGTGCGGACACCGGACCATGCCGCCAGGGGACAAACTTAGCGCTTTTCCCGGTTGACAGGTGTCAATAGCCCCATAAAGTGAACGACAGCATGTACCGCCGGTAAATAAGCAGGAGGTGGCGAGCCCGTGGGCAGGGCCGGTTCGAGGTCGCCGGCTCAGACCGGTCGTTTTTCCCCGCTGGACATGCGATGTTTCCGGCCGCATGCCCAAGAGCACGGACACGTTTCCCGTTCGCCCACCATTTCCGTGTCGGCTCAAAGGCAAAGCGAATCGGAAAGCCCGACTGTGCCCACGAGAATCGCCTGATCGGCGCGAGGCCGGGAAAGGAGGCAGGCGGAAGGGAAACAGACTGCTTTGCTGCATACACAAAAGGCCGCCGGGGCATACCGGCGGCCTTTGTGCTTGGGGCATTTCGCCGCAGGCCTGCTGACGAACACCCGTCTTCCAGACGCGGGGACCAGCTCGAACTGTTGACGGCATCGCAGGGCTCTGGCATAGGCCGTGGCGGCCACAGGACGCGGACCAAAAGCCCCGGAAGGGTGCGTGTACGCGTCTTGGCCTCGCCCGGCGGCAGAGGGTTGCACCTTCTGTGCCTCGATCCCCGGCACAATGATCGACATCCAACCGGGACCGCTTCCTCGGCGGCGGCGGCGGCGTGTGAAAACTTCCGTTCTTAGCGGAATAAGCCCACCGCCGGTGCTTGAGACAGACATATGGTTCTGAAACGCCCATGTCGGGGGCCCGTCTGCGCCAGGGGCGGGAGTGCCGCGTCGGCCGGCTGGCGCGTTCGCGCAGCCGTCTCCCCGCCGGCCGGAGGGGCAGGAGATCCGGCACGGCCCGCAAGGCGATCGACCATCCGCGTCGCGTCTCCTGCCGGAGAGGCTGGGGACCAAGGTTAAGGTGACTGCAGCGGTCCACCGACCAGCTGATGCGTCGAACGCCCGGCCGCTTGGGGCGTGAGGGGCGGTCTGCAACCGCGACGCGCTGGATGGCCGGCCCAAAGCCCGGCTTTCCGGGAGCATGGGTGTTTCGCGGCCCCGGATGCAGCCGTCTTTCCGGCTGAGGGTAGACCGCGACGGCTTTCGGCACGGGTTTTCCCGGGCCTGCCGGACAGGTGTTCCCCAGTCCGGCCGACGGAGGCCTGACGGCCCTGACCCGAGGCTGGCCGGCCAAATCAGGGTGCAAAGTTGAGACAGGGTGAGTGAGGGGACTCGAACCCCCGACCCCGAGGACCACAACCTCGTGCTCTAACCAACTGAGCTACACTCACCGTCGGCCGGCCCGGGCCGCGGCTGTTGCGGGGGGAACCGGTCTGGATGGCGCGATGATAATGAGCCCCTTGCGGGGATGCAACCCCTCCCGGGGGGCCCGGCGGGGCCGGGCGGGGCCCGGCGCCGGGGCCGCATCCGGTCCGGTCCAGGCTTCCATGGCGGGGCGTGGCGTCCGGGTCCGGCGCCTCGGCCCGGTCGGCGTCCAGCCCCCCCCGCGCGCCGACGCAGCCGGCCGCTTTACCAGCGTCCCGCCGATCGGCTATCCTGACGCGGCTTGGCCCATGGGGGCCAGGCAGGGCAGCCGGCCGGGGCGTTCAAGCCGCCCGCCGGGCCGCGCGGCCCTGGAGTGGAACGCGGCGGCGCCGGGATCGCGGGAGTCCAGCAGCCATGAGCAGACATGTCGCGGTGGTGGGAGTGACCGGGGCGGTAGGGCAGGAGTTCCTCCGGGTGCTCGAACAGCGGAGCTTTCCCTTCGATCAGCTGACCCTGATGGCCTCGAGCCGCTCGGCCGGCAAAAAGATGACCTTCAAGGGCAAGGAGTACACGGTCGTCGAGCTGACCGAGCACGCCTTCAAGGGCATCGACATCGCCCTGTTCTCCGCCGGGGGATCGGTGAGCAGGAAGTTTGCGCCCGCCGCGGCCGCAGCCGGAGCGGTGGTGGTGGACAACTCCTCGGCCTTCCGCATGGATCCCAAGACCCCGCTGGTCGTCCCGGAGGTCAACCCCCAGGACGTCCGCCAGCACCAGGGAATCATCGCCAACCCCAACTGCTCGACCATCCTCATGGTCGTGCCCGTCTGGCCGCTGCACAAGTTCTGCCCCATCCGGCGTCTGGTGATCAGCACCTACCAGGCGGCCAGCGGGGCCGGCTACCAGGCCATGGTCGAGCTCCAGGAGCAGACCCGCGATCTTCTGGCCGGCAGGCCGGTCACGCCCAGGGTCCTGCCGCACCGCCTCGCCTTCAATCTCTTCAGCCACAACTCCAAGGTCGGGGAGAACGGCTACAACGAGGAAGAGACCAAGATGGTCAACGAGACCCGCAAGATGTTCCACGACCAGGACATCCTCATCACCGCCACCTGCGTGCGGGTCCCGGTCCTGCGGGCTCACTCCGAGTCCATCAACATCACCTTCTCCCGGCCGGTCACCGAAAACCAGGTCCGCGAGATACTGGCCAGCGCGCCGGGCGTCCGGGTGGTGGATGACCGGGCGGCCAACTACTTCCCGATGCCCATGGACGCCACCGACGGCGACGACGTGCTCGTGGGCCGGATCCGGCAGGACGTCAGCCAGCCCGACGGCTGCGGCATCGAGATGTTCATCAGCGGCGACCAGCTTCGCAAGGGCGCGGCCCTGAACGCCGTGCAGATCGCCGAACTGCTCTGACCCGGCCCGGCGGCTGCATGAACCGGGGATCGCCGGGAACCTCGACGGCGCCGTAATTCCCGGGAATAGCCTCTAACCATTGGTCTTGCGGCGCGTCAACAACTGTGAGGACCGGCTGCCGCGGGCTCGGCGCCGCCTGTCGCCGTCGGCAGCGCCGGCGGCCGGCGGTTGCGGCGCGGCGTCCGAACGGTTACAACAG
>CAZSYS010000039.1:16785-20509 GCA_964611365.1 uncultured Planctomycetales bacterium | reverse complement strand
GGATCATGCCGCCCGGCGCCTGCTCCAGGCTCCCCGGCGGTCACCCGGCCACCGGGTCCGGGGTTCCCTGACGGCGGCTCAGTCCAGCGGCCGGACAATCGACTGCGGACGCAGGTAGTCCATCAGCGTATCGGGGCCCAACACGCCGCCGCCCATGCCCGAAAGGTTGCACCCGCCGTAGGGCACGCCGTGGGGAAAAATGTTGTGGCCGTTGATCCAGCTGTTGCCCGCCACCAGCGACGCCGCCACCCGGCCGGCCCGCTCCAGGTCCCGGGTCCATACGCTGTTGGCCAGCCCGTAGGGCGACCGGTTGACCAGCTCGATCGACTCGGCCTCATCGCGAAAACGCATCAGAAACGCCACCGGCCCGAAGATCTCGTCGCGGGCGCAGACGTTGTCCGGATGACCGGTCAGCATCGCCGGACGGACGTAGAATCCGCAGGGATGCCCGGGTACCTCCGCACGCCCTCCGGGCAGCAGGGCCTCGGCCCCCGAGGCCAGCCCCTTTTCGAGATAGCCCAGCACCCGCCCGCGCTGCTTTTCGCTGACCACGGGGCCCATCTGCGTGTCGCAGTCCTGACCGTGTCCGATCCGCACCGCCGACAGCATCTCCCGCGCCGCCGCGACGAAGGGATCCCAGATCCGCTCGTGCACCAGCCAGCGCGTGGCCGTGCAGCAGACCTGCCCGGTGTTGAAGGTGATCGCCCCGACCAGCTGCCGGGCGGTCGCCACCGGGTCCACGTCCTCGAACACCACGGCCGCGCCCTTGCCCCCCAGCTCCAGCTTCACCGGCACCAGGTTGGCCCCGCAGGCCGCGGCAACCTGGCGACCCACCTCCGGCGAGCCGGTGAAAGCCATGCGGTTGATGCCCGGATGTTCGGCCAGTGCCGCCCCGGCCTTCTCGCCGAAGCCCGGCACCACGTTCACCACCCCCGGCGGCAGACCGGCCTCCTCCACCAGCCGGCAGAAGTACAACGTACTCAGCGGCGCGTCCTCGGCCGGCTTGACCACCACGGTATTGCCCGCGGCCAGCGCCGGGGCCAGGTTCCAGCCCACCAACAGCAGCGGAAAGTTCCACGGCAGAATGAAGGCCGCCACGCCGTAGGGCGTGCGCACCTGCCAGGCTTCGTGGCCGGACACGGCGATCGGCTCGCGCAGCCGCGTGCGCACCGCCAGATCCGCGTACCAGCGCAGCGTCTGGGCGACGTTGGGGATGTCGATCGCCTCGGCCGCGGCCAGCGGCTTGCCCACATCCAGCGACTCCAGCTGGGCCAGGGCCGGCCGGTGACGGTCCACCAGGTCGGCCAGCCGGTGCAGCAGCACCGCCCGGTCCCGCACCGGCATCGTCGCCCATCCGCTCTCCAGGAAGGCCTCGCGGGCGGCGTTGACCGCCCGGTCGATATCCGCCGCCCGCCCCTCGGCCACCGTCGCCAGCTCCGTGCCGTCGCCGGGATCCAGCGTGCGGAACGTGCCACCCTCCACCGCCTCCAGCCACTTGCCGCCGATGTGCATCCGCACCGGCCGGCCGGCCAGGAACTCCCGGACTTCCGGTAACAGCCTGCTCAGATCGGCCATCGGTAACCTCCACCGCCTCGCAAGACGTGAACGCCGGGTCGAATCCCCCGGCCGCATGGTGTAGGCTAGCCTGCTGCCGGGCGGGAGGCAACGCGTACGCCCCGCCAACGCAAGGCAGCCGCCCGTCGGGCCGGGCCCGGACGGTGCGGAGGCTCCCGATCACGGCCGCGACGGGCCCTCGCCGCCCGGCCGGACGACAGCGACCTCGACCTTCAGCCGTGAAGACGCCCGCACAGGAAAAGTTCGCCGTCGCCCTCAGCTCCGTCCTGGCCGCGGTGCTGCTCACCGGGCTCAAGATCATCGTCGGACTCCACACCGGCAGCCTCGGCATTCTCTCCGAGGCGGCCCACTCCGGGCTCGATCTGGCCGCCGCCCTGGTCACCCTCCTGGCGGTGCGGGCCTCCGACAAACCCGCCGACGCCGAACACCTCTACGGCCACGGCAAGATCGAGAACCTTGCCGCCCTGTTCGAAACCCTGCTGCTGCTGGCCACCTGCGGCTGGATCATCCACGAGGCGGTCGAACGTCTGGCGGTGCGCCACGTGCCCGTCGATGCCTCCATCTGGGCCTTCGCGGTCATGTTCGTGTCCATCGCGGTCGATTTCTCCCGCTCGCGCGCCCTGGACCGCGTTGCCCGCAAACACCACAGCCAGGCCCTGGAGGCCGACGCCCTGCACTTCCGGACCGACATCTGGAGCTCCGCCGTGGTCATCCTCGGCCTGTGCGGCGTGCGGCTGGCGGAGCGATTTCCCTCGCAGCAGGTCTTCCTGGCCCGCGCCGACGCCCTGGCGGCGCTGGGCGTGGCCTTCATCGTCATCGGCGTCAGCCTCCGCCTGGGCAAGCGGTCCCTGCGGTCGCTGATCGACGAGGCCCCGGTCGGCCTGGCCGCGGACATCAAGCGTGTCGTCGAGGACCTCCCCGGGGTGATCGACTGCCACCGGATCCGCGTGCGATCCAGCGGGCCCCATGTGTTCGTCGATGTGCACATCCTGGTCGACGGCGACCAGACGCTCCACACCGTCCACCGCCTGACCGAGACCGTGGAAGACCGCATTCAACAGCTGGCCCGCAACGCCGACGTGACCGTCCACCCCGAACCGGTTCCGATCCGCCGCCCGGAGGATCCCCCGCCGCGGCCCTGACGGGCCTGCCGATGAGGGCTGAGCAGCCGCCGGCCCGGCTGATTCCGACCGCCCCGCCCCGCGGAACCCCTCGCCCGGCCTGCGGAACCATTGTCGTTCCTGTTGACACTTTTTCGTTGACAAAGCCGAACCTCGCGAGCAGAATCCCCAGGCACCAGCGGCAACCGGGAATCGCGCCCGGACAGATCCAAGGGGCCGCGGCCGGGGTCGTGCCGTACAAGAGGTGAGCGATGGATCCGAGCCCCGGGGGCCTGATCGAGGAAACGCCGCCGGAGAAGGCCGAGTACCTGGGCTACTACAGCGACGGCCTGGTGCGGCTCAGCGCCCGGATCGACTGGCCCGACGGCACGCCCGTCCTCGTGCGGCTGGCGGACCTGACGCCCGGGCAGGCGGCCCGGGGGCTCGGCAAGGTCATCATCGCCGGCTTCGGGCTGGCCGGCCGTTGGGTGGCCGACATCTTCGACCGCCACGGCATCGACTACGTCGTGGTTGAAACCAATCCCGAAACCATTGAGACGCAGACGAAGCTGGGCCGGCGGGTGATCTGCGGCAATATCGCCGAGGAGGAAACCCTGCGCCGGGCGGGCATCGAGGAAGCCTCGATCCTGGCGCTCACCGTCCCTGACGAGAACGCGGTGCTCGAGGCCACCCGCCTGGCCAAGCAGCTCAACCCCCGCCTCTACATCGTTGCCCGGACGACATACTCCTCCAGCGGCATGCAGGCCTCGCGGCTGGGGGCCGACGAGGTGGTCAAGGCCGAACAGGCCGTGGCACGCCAGTTCTACGAGATGCTGCTGCGCAAGGTCATAGGCTCTTCGGGCCCTTGACCCCCGGCAAGGCCCGGCCCCCCCCCCTTCGAGGGGGCGAACCCCCGGATCGCCGCCGGGGACCGGGCAGTTTCGCGGTCACCAGGCGGACACTATAATGCGGTTGTGGCCCGGCCATACCGAACCGTCGGATCGGGGCGGTTTCGAAGGCGGATGAGGCTCGGATCGAGGGTACGACGG
>CAZSYS010000039.1:11047-16685 GCA_964611365.1 uncultured Planctomycetales bacterium | reverse complement strand
CCGGCCACGGGGAGTGAAAGTCATGACCGGCACCCGCGTTCGGACGGCCCTTGGGGCCCTGCTGGCGTCCTCAACCCTGCTGGTGGTATTCAGCTGCACCGGCGGCACCCCCTCCGGCGGAGGCGGCGGGGGGGCGACGTTCTCGGAGTTGTTGGCCTCCATGGCCAGCGGCACCTATGCCGCCGGCGGCACGTCCGGGCCCGGGGCGGTGTTCAATACCACCCAGCCGTACACGCCGCCGACCACCTCTCCGGGACCGGGAACGTCTCCGGGCGGGACCATCAACTACGATACGCTGTTCCAGATCACGGTGGATTCGGCACGCCGCATCCTGGTGCCCGACGCGGTCTGTGCCACCGTCGACCGGGCCACGCTGCCGCTGCTGAGCCCCACCGATCCGATCGTGCAGCGATTCTTCGCGGATATCTACGTCCAGACGACCGACGGCAGCAGCTTCAGCCCCTACGTGTTCACCCTGACGCCCTACAGCACGGAGGCCATCGCGTTCACCGCCGTGGACCCGGTGCTCACGCTGTCGCCGACGCGGGTGTCCACGCGCGTGCTGTTCGACAACTGCGACCCGGCCTTCGCCCTGCCGGACAACCCCAACCTGCTCTACTGGGATTACATCTTCCGTGCCGAGATCCGGCTGAAGGCCAACGGCACGCTGGTCTGGAGCCGCTATGTGATCTTCCGGGAGTGCCGGGAGCAGGATTTCACCACCGTCAGCATCCTGCCGTTCAACCCGGTGGTCCGCACCACCAACTGATTCCGGCAGAGCCGGTCTCCGCCCGCGCCCTTCGCCCGGGCGCGCTCCCGGACGGGCCGGAGACGCGCTTGCGCCGGGAGGTACCGCCATGACCCCAGGATGGCTGTGGCTGCTCGTCGCCTGCTGCCCGATCCCGACCCAGCAGGTCCGGCCCGTGGCCATTCCGCTCAACCAGGGCCCTCAGGCGGTCTGTCGGATCGTGACCTGCGCGCCGCCGTCGGACCGGCTCGGGGCGCTGGCCGTCCGGGCCCTGACCGAGCCGGTGAAACGCTGGAGCGGGGCGGACCTTCCGGTACAACGGCCGATCGGCGAGCCGGGCACCCGGTCCGCGGTGCCTCCCCCCGGCGGACCGGCCGTCGTCCTGGCGACGCTGGAGCAGCTTGCGGGCCTGGACCCGGACGCCGCGGGGCAGGAGGCCGCAGCCCGCGTCGAAATGCTCGATGACCACGCTTTCGTGCTGCTCCCCGCCGCGGGCCCCGGCGAGCCGCGGCTGATCATCACCGGCCGGACGCCCCGCGCGGTCTTCCACGGAGCGGTCTACGCCGCCGAAACGCTCATCGACGGCCCCGCCGACGCCCTGTCGCTGGCCGCCGAACCCATCCTGCGGGCCCCGCAGCTTCGCCTCCGGCCGGTGTATGTCCTGACCATCTGGGGCGAAGAGGACCAGTACCGCGCCGACGACTGGCTGAAGGTCTTCGAAGCCTTCGCCCGCGACGGCGCGACGCACGTCTACTTCTGGCTCTCGGGCCACTATCCCAGCAAGACCTTCCCCCAGACCTTCCGGCTGGCCGACCGGGACTGGGACAGCACCGCCGACAGCCGCATCGACACGCTCGAGGACCAGCGGCGGCTGATCCAGGGGGCTCACGATCTGGGCATGCGCTTCTACCTCGGCGGCGGCCTGGGCGCCTGGTGCGGCACCTTCATGCTCACCGACCGCGCGCCCGGCACGATGCGCCGGGACAGCACCGACGAGAGCGGCCAGGACGTGAGCGAATGGGCGTTGTGCCCGGCCGACGAGCGGGCCCGCGAGGCCCTGGTCGCCTATTACCGCGAGATGTTCGACAGTCTGCCGGAGGCCGACGGGCTTTACCTCGAGTCGGCCGACGAATACGGCGCGTGCGCCTGCCCGCGCTGCGCGGCTCCGTCCGACGCGGCCGGAGGCCGGATGTTCGGTCAGCATCAGCTGTCGCTGGTGCGGCGGATCATGCACGAGATCTGGCAGCGCCACCCGCATGCCCGCCTGTGCTACACCATCGGCTACGGGCCCCACCGCCGCGACGCGTCCTACTACGAGGTCGTCCGTCAGATCGGCGCCGATCCGCGCATCGAGTGGATGGAGGCCCGCGATTCGTGGGATTTCCCCGCCCCCGGAGGCGGCCAACGGCCGGCCCGCTGGTTCTCGCCCCGGGTGCTGCGCTGGGAGTACTTCGACCTGCGGCCGCTGGAGAACCTGGTCGCCAACACCGGCCGGGCGGCGCTGGCCGGGCTGGCCGGAACCATCTCGACGTTCTCGCCGGGCTTTGCCAGCGGCTCGTTCCATCACGACATCCCCTTCCCGACCGACCGGCTCCCCTATGTGCTGACGCAGTACGTCTGGCGCGAGTCGGCCTGGGAGCCGGCCGGGGATCTCGAGGCACTCAAACGGCGGGTGGAGACGCGCTTCTTCGGTCGCACGGCGCCTCCCGGGGCGGCCGAGCGGCTCTGGGAGCTGCGCGAGCTGCTGCGCGGGACGGCCGATCGCAGACTCCGCCCCGGGCAGGCCGAAACCCTCTCGCGGATCGAGGCTTTCCTGGCCGGGCCGCACGCCTCGGCCTGGCCCAAGGCTCGCGAAGGTCTGGAGCTGATGCGCCGGGCGGTCGCGGACATCCGGGCGCTGTGCGTCCAGTCGCCGTGACCGCCGCCGGGCCTGCCGGCCGAACGCCTTCGGCGCGTTCCGCCTCACCCGGCCTGCCGCCGTCCGAAGCCATTGACAGCCGGCCGCGGCGGCAGTATTTCAACCCCAGCCCCGGCAACTCCGGGAAGTCGTCCGCAGCCGTCGGGCCGTCGGCCGCGAGGACTCGAAGATGACCACCGCGGCGGTGTTCTGGGACCGCGACGGGACACTCATCGAAGATCCCGGCTACCTCAGCGACCCCCGGCAGGTCCGCCTGTTGCCCGGCGCGGCCGAGGCCCTCCACCTGCTCGCCGGCGCCGGTTTCCTGAACATCCTGGCCACCAACCAGTCCGGCGTCGCCCGGGGGCTGCTGACCGAGGAAGCCCTCGGGCAGATCCATGAGCGCCTGCAGGCACTGCTGGCCGATCAGCAGGCACGCCTGGATGCCATCTATTACTGCCCGTTCCTGCCCGGCGACGAGGCGGTGGTCGAGGCTTACCGCCGGGACAGCGACCTGCGCAAACCCGCGCCCGGCATGCTGCTGAAGGCCTCGCTGGAGCACAACCTCGATCTGGCGGCTTCATGGTCGATCGGCGATTCGCTGCGCGACGCCCAGGCCGGGCGGGCGGCCGGCTGCCGCACGATCCTGATCAGCACCGATCCGGCCGTCAGGCCGCGCACCGGTCGAACCGGCGATGTGGACTTCGTGGCCTCCTCCCCGCTGGAGGCGGCGCAGATCGTGCTGCGGTATTCCAGGCCGCGCGGCGGCACGGGCGGGCCGGATCCTTTGCCGGCCGGCACCGCCGGCGCGAGGGCGGACGCGGCCTCCACGCTGCAGGAGATCCTGGCGTTCCTGCGGGCTGCCGAGCGGCGCAGCCGCGGCGAGGACTACAGCCTCCGCCGGCTGGTCGGCGCGGTGCTCCAGATCGTGGCCGTGGGCGTGCTGATCTGGGCGGTGTTCGCGGTGCTGCGGAACGAGCCGCTGGGCGTTCAGATGGTCCGCCTGCTGCTGGCCGTGGTCCTGCAGCTGATGGCCCTGACCTTCTTCATGCTGGACACCCGCAGGTAGCCGGCGTCCCCGGCCGCCGGATGCTCAGTCGATTCGGGCGCCCGACCCTAGACCCCGTCAACGACCGGTCCTCGACCCCCGCCGGAAGCCGGCGGTCAGAGCCCGCAGTCCATGGGGCAACTGGTTCCAGGTCCCTGCGGCTCACCTCCCCAGTAGCGGCACTCGTCCACCGGCAGGTCCGAGCAACTCTTGTGCTCATAGAAGCAGCAGGCCTGCGTCGCCGGTGCGCAGTCCGTGGTCGCGCAGGTGGTCCCCGGCCCCTGAGGGCTGCCGTCCCAGCTGAAGCACAGTTCTACGGGCAGATCCGAGCAGTCGTCGCCATCGAAGCAGCAGGCCTGGCGGGCGGGCGAGGCGAAGGGGAACTCATAGGCCCCCATGTCCACGACGGGCGGGTCGCCGCAGCCGGTGTCGGGCGTAGCGGAGTCGTCCAGCCGTCGCGGGCCGCCGGCCAGGTCCAGGGGACCGCCGGCCGACGGAGCTGCGTTGCTGCCGGCGTCAATGCATGGCGACCAGGGCGTCAGGCTCAAGTCCCCCAGGTCCCAGCCGGGCGTGCCGAAGGGACCGGCCGGCGAAGGCGGCGGCGGCGAGGTAAAGCCCGGATCCAGGTGGATGTTGCCGCTGCCGGTACAGCTGCGGATATGGAGGGGCTGGTGCCCGCCGCCGAGACCCTGAATGCATGAGTAGGAGATGGCCGGGGTCACCCCGCTCACCGAGATCTGCGCGCTCTGCGGGTCGGACTGCCCGTCGGTGTTGCCCCAGAAGATCGAGTTGATGATCTCCACCGTGCCCTGGTACTGCGAGCCGACGAGCCCGCTGAGTCCCCCGCCGACGGCCGCCGCCCCGTTGCCGGCGAAGGTGCAGTTGGCGATCGTGACCGCCAGCCGCGGGCCGGAGCGATTCAGCCAGAAGTCGATCGCTCCCCCCTTGCCGCCGGAGGTGTTGGCCACCAGCAGGCTGTTGGACAGCATCGCGCGGCTCTCGTAGACCTCCATCGCCCCGGCGTAGTTGTCCGCCCGGTTGAAGGCGAAGATGCAGCGGTCGAAGACCGGGTCGCTGTCGTAGAGAAAGATCGCGCCGCCGGAGCTCGCCGAGTTGCCGGTGAAGAGGCAGTTGGAGATGTGACCCTGCAAGAAGCTGATCAACAGGCCGCCGCCCTTGAAGTGCGGCGAAGGCCCGTTGGCGTTGCCGCCGACGATCGCCAGCCCGTCGATCACCGTATCTGCGTCGCACTCGTCATCATCGAAGATCGCGATGTGGTAGCTGTTGTCGCTGCGGGACGGAGCCCCGGTGCAGCCGTCCGGTCCGTCGTCGCCCACCAGATCGCCCGAGAGCACGCATCCGTTGGTCATCGGGTCGGGATTGCGCTGGTCCGCGCCGGTCTCCATGCCCCGGAACCCGCCCAGCAGCGACACCCCGCAGGGCAGCACGAAGGATGCGGTGCGGTCTCCGGTGCCGCGATCAGGCTTGTAGGTTCCAGCCGCAATCCAGATCTCGCATCCGCCGCCATGGCTTCGGGCGGCGTCCAGGGCATCCTGCAGATCGGTGAACGCGTGCTCCCAGTCGCTGCCGTCGCCGCCCCCGGCCGCGCCCGCCCGGACGTGCAACCGACACGGCGGCGGCGGGCCTTCGCACTCATCGGGTATGCCGTTGCCGTCCAGATCGATGCTCCCGCCGACGTCCAGGTCACAGGAGTCCGGCACACCGTTCTCGTTGCAGTCACCGCAGGCCGGAAGCTGCGGGCAGTCCTGGATCACGCAGGCGTCGCCCACGCCGTCGCCGTCGCAGTCCGCCTGGTCACCGTTGGCCTTGCCCGGGCAATTGTCGATGCAGTCTGCAACGCCGTCATCATCGGCGTCCACATCCGGCGCCCCGCAACCGCAGACCCCCGGCTCGGTCTTGGCCGGATCGTCCGGACAGCCGTCCC
>CAZSYS010000039.1:0-10947 GCA_964611365.1 uncultured Planctomycetales bacterium | reverse complement strand
GATCGTCCGGACAGCCGTCCCGGCAGTCCGGCGTGCCGTCGCCGTCGGTGTCGATATCCGGCGCCCCGCAACCGCAGACGCCCGGGTCGGTCTTGGCCGAATCGTCCGGACAGCCGTCCCGGCAGTCCGGCGTGCCGTCGCCGTCGGTGTCGATGTCCGGCACTCCGCAACCGCAGACCCCCGGCTCGGTCTTGGCCGGATCGTCCGGACAGCCGTCCCGGCAGTCCGGCGTGCCGTCGCCGTCGGCGTCGATATCCGGCGCCCCGCAGCCGCAGACCCCCGGCTCGGTCTTGCCGGAATCGCGCGGACAGCCGTCCCGGCAATCCGGCGTGCCGTCGCCGTCGGTGTCGATGTCCGGCACCCCGCAGCCGCAGACCCCCGGCTCGGTCTTGGCCGGATCGTCGGGGCACCTGTCCTGCGGCTCTCCCGGTCGAATCACGTACTCCTTGACCTGGCCTCCGACGAAATCGACGCCCAGCGTCAGAAGCATCGAGGGCAGAGGTGTTCCGTCGCTGCGCGTAGCGGTGATCTCTACCTGGAAGGCGTTGTCGGGGCCGATGTCCTGGGCGGTCGAACCGCCCGGAACCTGGATATCCGTCCGACGGACTTCAAAGTCCGCGATGAGGTAGCGGACGATCACCCGGGCCTGGTCGTCGCTGAGGTTGATGACCCGGACAATCACCGCCTCTCCCAGTTCCGGCAAAGGCTCGCCGGCCGGGGCCACGGCATTGATGGCCCCGATCCCGCCGAGCAGGCCGTCGAACGAGTCGGCCGGGAGGCCCTCGCAACCCCACAGCCCGGCCAGCAGCATGGCCGTCACCGCCGGCAATCCTGAACCGTGGATACGTTTCATGGTTTAACTTCCTTGCGAGGTTTTCCCCGGCATTGGCCGACGTCGGATACCATGACCCGTCCGCGGTCAGAACCCGCTGCTGGTTCGCACTGCCGCTGGAAGCGAGCCGCACTCAGCAGACGTTCGTCAGTGTAGCTGAACGAGAACCCGGGTTCAACACGGACGCATGCATGGACAGGCTTAACATCCGTCCTGGCAAAAAATTATGTTCTCAAGAGCCTTGTCCGCGACCGGCGAATCTCACCTGCCCGGCGATGATTCTTCAACGCATTCTATGCCCAGACGGAGCACCGCCTTGCCGGATTGCCCGAACCGTGTCAAGGCCAACCGGTTGGGCGGGCCTTGCGGAGACGGTGAACCGGCTTTTACGGTCCAAGCCGGTTCTGGATGTCCGCGAGTTTGCCGCTGCGATGCGATCACAACGATGATAGGACCCCCGGGGGACATAAATCAATAAAAAGCAAGGCTTTACAGACTCCTATATCCCGGCGGATTATCCTGAAGGCCAACCGGAAACAGGCCAGCGGCGTTGATATTATTGAGCAAGGGATTGATTGAGGTGCGGGGGCATATTGTGTCCCGATCCGGCCGTCGGGTCGGCCGATGACTGGACGGGAGCCTTGGCAAAGACGGTCGGCCGCCCGGGCAGCCAGCGCCTCAGCAGAGGCCTTGGACTGCAGGATCGGGCGTGCGGCTTGCCCCGTATCGGGAGACGGCAGGAGTGGCGAACGCAAGGCAGACGTCCGGCCCGTCAGGCGGCATGCGGATGCTCGGGGCGGCCCTGATCGTTGCGGCGGCGACCTGCGTGGTCGCGGCCGAGGCCTCCGGTCCGCGCTGGCGGAACCCCCGGCCAGACGCGAGCAAGGCCCAGATGCCGCCGGGCCGGCCGCTGGAGGCGATGGCCCGGCTGCTGGACCGCGGCGACCGCCGCATGGTTCTGGAATTCTCCCGCCTGCCGACCTCCCAGGAGCGTGCGCGCCTCGAGGCCGGGGGCGTCCGCCTGTTGCGCTACCTCGGGGGCAACGCCTACTTCGTCTCGGCCTCGCGGGGCCATCGAGCCGAAACCTGGCTGAAGCGTGTGGGGGTTCGCGGCGCGGCCCCGATCGCGGCGGAGTGGAAGCTGCACCCCACCCTGGCGCGGGGAGAGCCTCCGGCGTACGCCCGGCGGGCGGCCGGCGCCGCGGACGCCGAAGGCCGGACGCCGGCCGGGCCCGATGCCTTCCCGCCGGAGGGCCTCGATGCGGTCAAGGGTCTGCCTGAGCCGCTGGTTGAAGAAACGCTGGCCTTGTGCGTGCAGTTCCATCCGGACGTCGACCTGGCCGGCGAGGGTTTCGCCGTCGTCGGGCGGCATCGGGCGATCATTCGCAGCTGGATCGTGAGTCTCAACGCGGTGGAGATCTGGCTGCCGGCGGCGGAGTTGTCCTCCCTGGCCGATGAAGAGGCCGTTCAGTGGATCGAGCCTCCGCTGCCGCCGCTGGGTCCGACGAACGACTCGGCCCGGCAGGCCGCACGGGTGGAGGCGATTCAGGGGCCGCCTTACTGGCTGGACGGCTCGGGCATTCGGGTGATGGTCTACGACGGCGGCACGGCCCTGGCCACGCACGCCGACTTCGGGGGGCGGCTGACCAACCGGGACAGTTCACCGGTCAGTTACCATCCGACGCACGTGGCCGGCACGATCGGGGGCGACGGGCTGCTGAGCGCGGGCCAGTACCGCGGCATGGCCCCGTCGGTGATCCTGGAGTGCTTCGGCTTCCAGCACGACGGTTCGCCGGATTTCCTGTACAACAACGCCGGCGACCTCGAGGCGGACTACAACCAGGGGCTCAACACGCTGGGCTGCGTGCTGGTGAACAACTCGATCGGCACGAACATCGTGCTGAACGGTCTGCCCTGCGAGATGGAGGGTGACTACAATCTGACCGACGCCCTGATTGACGCGATCGTGCGGGGCAGCCTCGGACCGCCGGCCCGGATCATCTGGGCCAACGGCAACGAGCGGCAGTTTCCCTCGCGCTGCGGAGCGGGCTATCGCACTATCGGGCCGCCGGCCGGGGCGAAGAACCACATCGCCGTGGGAGCGATCAACTCGAACGACGACAGCATGACCGACTTCTCCGGCTGGGGTCCGACGGACGACGGCCGGCTGCGGCCCGACGTGGTGGCCCCGGGCTGCCAGACCAGCGGCGACTTCGGCGTCAAGAGCACCTTTGATAACGGCGGCTACGACGTCGCCTGCGGAACCTCGATGGCCGCGCCGGCGGTGACCGGAATCTGCGCGCTGATGCTGCAGGACTGGCAGCTGCGGAATCCCGGGCTGCCGCTGCCGCGCAACAGCACGCTGAAGGCGCTGCTGGTCCACAATGCCCAGGATCTGGGCAGCCCCGGTCCGGACTACATGTTCGGCTACGGCGCGGTCCGGGCCCGCGAGACCATCGATTTCATGCGGTCGGGTGCCTTCCTCGAGGACAGCATCGACCAGGGGCAGGAGCGCCGCTACTTCGTCAGCGTGGCGCCCGGACTGGCCGTCCTCAAGGCGACGCTTGCCTGGGACGATCCGCCGGGCGCGGTGAACACCGTTCCGGAGCTGGTGAACGACCTGGACCTCGAGCTTGTCGCCCCCTCCGGCGGGATCGTCTCTTACCCCTGGACGCTGGACCCGGCCAGCCCGGCCGACCCCGCCCGGCGGGATCAGCCCGACCGGCTGAACAACGTCGAGCAGGTCCTGGTGGAGGCGCCCGAGCCGGGCCGGTGGACGATCATCGTGCGGGGCTACGGCGTGGCCGACGGGCCTCAGCTGTTCTCGCTGGCCGCGTCGCCGGAGCTGCGGCTCTGCGCGCCGACGGGGGTCATCCTCACCGACGCGGGCCGGTACGGATGCGAAGGCACTCCCGGCATCACGCTCATCGACTGCGATCTGGATCTGGATCCGCAGGTTCGCGACACGGCCGAGGTGCTGGTCCTCAGCACGTCCGAGCCGCAGGGCGAAACGGTGCTGCTGACCGAGACGGCGGATCAATCCGGGCGATTCGTCGGGCATGCGGACCTGTCGTCGGTGGACGCCCCGGGGGTGCTGCGGGTTCAGTCCGGCGACACCCTGACGGTGGCCTACACCGACGCGGACGACGGCCGGGGGGGCACCTCCGTGCCGGTCACCGTTGAGGTCCCGGTCGACTGCGTGTCGCCGGTGATCTCGGGCGTCCAGGTCGCCGCCCTGGAGGCCCGCCAGGCGACCGTGGCCTTCACCACCGACGAGCCCGCCCGCGGGCGGGTGGTCTGCGGAACGACGTGCGGCGGGACGGCGTCCGAGGCTTCGGAACTCCGCCTGGCCACCACGCACAGCCTGACCCTGACCCGCCTGCAGGACGACACAACCTACTTCTTCCGCGTGGAGGCCCGCGACGAGGCGGGCAACATCCGCATCGACGACAACGGCGGTGCGTGCCATCAATTCACCACCCCCGACGTGCCGGCCCACTTCACGCAGCTGTTCACGCCGCAGTCGCCCTTCGACCTGCAGTTGAGGACCATTCTGTTCACGCCGGTTCCGACCATCGATTACTACACCGCCTCCATCCTGAACACCATGATCCTGCCGGTCGATCCCACGGGCTCAACGACCCTGCCGCTGATCGACGACGGGTACGTTGAGGTCGTGCTTCCGGCGGGCCGCACCTTCCCCTTCTACGGCAGCTCGTACGACCGCTTCTACGTGGGCAGCAACGGCTACATCACCTTCGGGGCGGGCGACGGCAGCTACATTGAGTCGCTGGCGGACCACTTCCGGCTGCCCAGGATCTCGGTCTGCTACGACGACATGTTCCCCGTGTCCGGCAGCGTCAGCTACCGGATCATGTCCGATCGCGTGGCGATCACCTGGATGAACGTTCGCGAATACGGCGGCATCGACCCCAATACCTTCCAGGCGGTGCTTTTCGACGACGGGCGGATCCGGCTCACCTGGATTCTCATGTCGGCGAAGGACGGCCTGGTCGGCCTTTCCCGGGGGCAGGGCGTGCCGCCCGATTTCCTCCAGCAGGATCTGTCGGCCCTGCCGCCGGGCGATCTCCGGCCGGAGCCGGCCTTCGGCCCGGAACCCGCCGACGGCGAAACCCATGTCCCCGGCGGCGGCTCGCTGCGGTGGCACCCCGGGTTCGGGTCGATCACGCACGGGGTGTATTTCGGCCTCTCGCCCCAAAGTCTGGTGTTTCAGGGAACCCAGACCGCCGCTTCGTTTCCGCTTCCGCCGCTGGACCGGATCACGCAATACTTCTGGCGCATCGACGAGACCAACTTCGACGGCACCACCACCGGGCCGGTCTGGCGATTCACCACCCGTCCGCTGGCCGCGGACTTCGATGCCGACGACGACGTGGATATGGCCGATTTCGGCTTCCTGCAGGCCTGCCTGACCGGCCCTGACGTGCCCCAGACGCTGACCGCCTGCAAGAACGCGATGCTCGACGCTGACGCGGATGTGGACCAGGCCGACGTGCTGCTGTTCATGGGATGCCTGCGCGGCGCCGACGTTCCGATCGACCCGAACTGCATGCCCTGAGCTCACCGGTTTCCGCGGCCGGAGCGGTCCGGTCGTGGCGGACACGCCCCGCCAGGGTTATCATCCCCTGCGTGCCCAGCCGTGACGACCCATCCATGATGCGCGCCCTGGTCTATGACACGCGGCCCTGGCGCTGGGCGCTGTGCAAGGCCATCGGTGCGGTCCGGCCCGGCGTGTACTGGTCCGCTCTGTCGGGGTTGCGGCCGGCCTCGGTGCCGGTGCCCCCGTTGCCCTCGCCGGCCTGGGTGCGGCTGCGGCCCATCCTCGGGGGAATCTGCGGCACCGACCTGGCCGTGATCCTCCAGCGCCAGCATCCGGCCTCGATTCTCCAGGCTTTCAGCAGCCTTCCGGCGGTCTGCGGACACGAGAACGTCGCGGTGGTCGACCGGGTCGGCCCGGCCGTCACCCGTTTCGCCCCCGGCGATCGCGTGGTGGTGGAACCCACGCTCTCCTGCGTGCCCCGAGGAATCGATCCGGTCTGCCGGCCGTGCGCCGCAGGACGTTTCACGCTCTGTGAGCGGTTCCGCGACGGGGCACTGCCCCCCGGAAGCATGATCGGCTGGAACCGCTTCACCGGCGGAAGCTGGGCGCCGTTCTTCGTGGCCCATGAGTCCCAGTTGTACCGGGTTCCGGACGCCCTGGGCGACGAGGAGGCGGTGCTGGTCGATCCGGCGGCCGGGGCGGTCCATGCCGTGCTGCGGCACGCGCCGCCCGACGACCAGGCGGCCCTGATCCTGGGCGGCGGCTTCATGGGCGTCTCGCTGGTGGCCGCCCTCCGGGCGCTGGGCTGCCGGAGCCGGCTGGTCGGCCTGGCCCGTACCCCGGCCCAGGCCGAGCGGATGCGGGCTTTCGGGGCCGATGAGACCGTCGCGATCCCCGCCGGAACCGGTCAGGCGGACCGCTACGCGGCGATCGCCGACCTGATCGGCGGACGGATCGTGCCCACCCGCTTCGGGCACCACGCCTTCATCGGCGGGTTCGACACGGTCTACGACTGCGTCGGTACCGGCTCGAGCCTCACCGACGCGATGAAATACGCCCGTGCCCGGGGCACGGTGGTCCAGGTGGGCACCTCCCAGATCGTGCTGGCGGACACCTGCCCGTTGTGGTTTAATGAACAGACGGTTCTGGGCGTCAACGGCCGGGCGATCGAGGAGCACGCCGGCCGTCGGCTGCACACCTACGAGATCGTGTTCGACCTGATGACCCGGGGGCGGCTCAGGCTCTCGGGCCTCCTGACGCATCGCTTCGGGCTCGAGGACTGGCGCCGGGCCCTGGCGACCGCCGCGGGGTTGTGCGGCGACGCGGTCAAGGTGGCGTTCGAACAGCCGCCGCCTTCGAAGCGTCCGCCGGCACCGATGACATGAACGATCTCCGCCGACGCGGTTTTCACCGGGTCCTGATCATCAAGCCCAGCTCGCTGGGCGACGTCATCCACGCGCTGCCCGTGCTCCACGGTCTGCGCACCCGCTGGCCCCGTGCGGGCATCAGCTGGCTGGTGGCCGAGAGCTGCGCCGGCCTGCTGGAGGGCCACCCCGAGCTGGACGAGGTCATCCGCTTCGACCGCCGCCGCTACGGGCTCATCGGACGCAACCTGCGGGTCACGGTCGAGTTCGGGGAATTCGTGCAGGGCCTGCGGGTGCGGGCGTTCGACCTGGTCATCGACCTCCAGGGTCTGTTCCGCAGCGCGTTTCTGGCCTTCGCGGCCGGGGCTCCCGAGCGCCTGGGCTTCGCCGACGCCCGCGAGTTCGCCTCCATGTTCTACACCCGCCGCGTTGCGGTCCGCGGACGCGACCTGCATGCGGTAGACCGCAATTACGCCTTTGCCCAGCTGCTGGGTTTCGAAGACGTGCCCATCCGCTTCGAGATCCCTGTGGCCCCCGCGGCCGATGCCCGCGTGGCCGGCTGGCTCGCCGAAGGCGGCATCGGGCCGGGGCAGCCCTTCGCCCTCCTGGGACCCGCCACACGCTGGGAGACCAAGCAGTGGCCGGCCGGGTGCTTCGCCGAAGTGGCCCGCGGCATCTCGCGCCGGTACGGCTGGCCGGTGGTGCTGGCCGGCACCCCGTCGGAGGCCCCGGTGGCCCGGGAGGTCGCCAGCCGGGCCGGGGCCGTGGTCAACCTCGCCGGCCGCACCTCGGTGCAGGAACTGGTCGCCCTGGTGGCCCGCGCCGGTCTGGTGGTGATGAACGACTCCGGGCCGATGCACATCGCCGCGGCCATGGGCAAGCCGCTGGTGGCCCTGTACGGACCGACCAATCCGCTGCGCACCGGCCCGTACCGGCGCCCGGAGGCCGTGCTGCGGCACGACCTGCCCTGCTCGCCCTGCTATTTCAAACGGCTTGCCCAGTGCCCCCACGAACATGTCTGCCTGCGAGGGCTGGAGCCGCGGGAGGTGCTCGCCCGGGTGGATCAATGCCTGGCGGCCAGGGCGGAGACGGCGTGAACGCGGCCATCATCGCCATCGCGCTGCTGACCGGATCGGCGGCTGCGGACCCGCCGGAGGACGACCTGATCGCCGTGCGGGCGACCGATTCCGCAGCGGCCCGGGGGCTTGTCAGGCTTTCCGGCGGCCGGTCGGCCGGCGTGCGCCTCGGGCAGCCCGGCTGGGTGATTGCCGACGGACGGGTAATCGCCGACGGACGGATCCGGCTGGTCACCGACGACGCCGCGGTCCTGAGCCTCCAGTCCGGCCGGGTGGCCGACGGTGCCCTGGTCGTGGTCATGCCCGCCGACCTGCCGGCCAGGCGACGGGCTCTGCTGCCCGAGGCGGTCACCATCCGTGCTCGCCTGACCCGGGTCGCGCCGGGACGCGGCACCGGCTGGATCGACGCCGGCACGGAGGCCGGCCTGACCGCCGGCGACCGCGTGCTCATCCGACGCAACGGAATCCCCATCGCCGTCGGCGAGGTCGCTCTGGCCGAACCTGAACTGGCCCTGGTGTCCCTGGAACCCTTGGTCAGCAACGCGCTTTCCGAGGCCGGCGACGACGCCGAACTCTGGCCGGCGCCGGCCCTGCGGCGGCAAGGCCGGGTGGACAGCACCGTCCTGGCGGTCGAGCCGGGCCCGGACGGCGAAAGGCTCACGCTGGCGGGCAACGCCGCCGACGGACTGGTCCCCGGGCGACAGGCTGACCTGTTCCGCGGCGGCCGGTACCTGGCCATGGCGGTGGTGACCGCCGCGCACGGACCGCTGAGCCGGGCCCAGGTCCTGGGTTATGCCCGGGCGGATACTCCCGCCGAGGGCGACACGGCCCTTCTTCGCGCGGTCGGCGGACAGGTCGGCGGACCGCTGAGGGCCCCGATCTTCCGCATCGAGGGCGACTACTGCCTGCTGGCGGCCGGCGAGAACGACGGCGTCCGCGTCGGCGAAGTGTTCCATGTCCGCCGGGCCGATCCCTCCGAACCTGCGGTGCTCCATGACGTGGCGGAGCTGACCGTGCGGACCGTCAAGGTGGATTACTGCGGCGTCGATATCCGCATGCTCGACCACGCCGCAGCGCCGCTGAGGGAGTGCGAGCCGGCCGAACGCGATAGCCGGCAGGAGGACGCCTGGCCGCCGGCGGGCATCATCGAAAGCGTCGATCCGGCCACGCGGACGGCCACGGCCGCGGTCGATCCGGGACGCGACCTGCGGGCCGGTCAGCTGGTGCGCTGGGTACCGGAAGCCTCCGCCGCCGGCCGGGGCCCGGCCGGGGCGGCGATCGTGCTGGTCCGCGATGCCGACAACCTGATCCTGGTGATCCCCCCCGGCTGGGGAGACACAGCCGCGGCACGCCTGGCACGCATTGACGCCCCGCTGGTCAGGCCGGGCACCACCCGGCCGGCATCGCCCGGTTGAAACCGCTGATCGATGGCGACCGTTTGCCCGGCCCGGCCTCTGCCTGTCCGGCGTCGGCCTCGCTGGCGACGTTGGGTGCCTGCGACGCTGGTCTCGGAGTCGCTGCGAGGTTATCGTGGCCGGGGAGGCCCGATGGGGGCCGGCAACGGACGGATCAGGGGCTTTGATCCCAGGGAGCAAGGACATGAGGGCGATCCTGGTCGGCGGGGCGGTGCTGGCGGCGATGGTGGTCGCCGGTTGCGCGGAGCAGGGGCCGCAGGCGGCCGCGGTGACCCAGTCCGCGCAGCTGCGGCCGGTGCGGCTGTTCAACGGAACGGATCTCTCGGGCTGGGAGGCCTGGTTCGCCGAGCCGGGAGGAAAACTGGAGGAAGCCTTTCGGGTATCCGACGGGGCGATCATCTGTTCCGGCCGGCCGATCGGCTTCCTGCGCACGCAGGGGGAGTACGCCGACTACCTGCTTTCCTTCGAGTGGCGCTGGGCTCCCGGCGGCCAGGGCGGCAACAGCGGGGTGATGATCCATTGCAGCACGCCGCGCATGGAGGGGCCCTGGCCCCGGTCGCTGGAGGTGCAGCTCAAGGCCGGCGACGCCGGCGACTTCTATGAGATGGCCAGCACCTACCGCCTGGTCGGCGACGAGGGACGCAAGCAGGGCCGACGGGGCATCAACCTGCTGGACGATGTCGAGAAACCCATCGGCCGGTGGAACCGCATGGAGATCACCTGTCGGGGCGCGGAAGTCATCGTGAAGGTCAACGGCCGGACGGTCAACCATGCCGTGGACTGCAGCGAGACCCGCGGCTACATCGCCTTTCAGAACGAGGGCACGGAAATCCATTTCCGCGACATCACCCTGACCCCCCTGACCGGCCCGCGGCCATAATCCCCCGCCCGCACCGGCCGCCGGCGCCGACCGGGCCGGTCACCCCGGGCCCGGACGGGCAGGGCACCCGGCCGCCGACGGCCTGAAGGAACGTGATCGACGTTGGGGCAGGGGGCGTGAGCCCCTGGAACGCGAGGGGGCCTGGAATCCTTGGGCGTTCCATCAGGCATTCCAATCGATCGCCCCGAAGGTCAGCAGCCAGGGGCATCAGCCGCTGGAACGCGTGAGCCCCGGGGTCGCATAGGCCCCGTGAATCGGGCGTTGTCACACCGATCAAGCCCCGCAGGGGTGACCGCCTGTTGGGGAAGCGAACCCGCCGGGCATGACCGGAAGACCACGCCACACCGCCCTCGACGGCCGGCGGCGGTGCCGGCCGCTGCGGCGCTTCGCGTGACCCATGCGCGCCCCGGAGAAACACCGGGCGTTTCACCAGGCCGTAACCCTGAACAAGGGCATGGCGCGTCCAGCGCAGGACGTGGGTCGTGAGCGACTTGAGCCTGGGCCGCATGTTCCGATTGCGGTTCATGATCGGTTCTCCATCTGCGGAGTCACGCGCTTCGCCTCATCCCAGACATCGTTCATCAACCGGCTGAGTCACGGCGCCGGCTTGCGGAACGACCCGGTCTTTCGCAGTTTTCGGCGGATGTGCGGAAGCGATGCGGCCGGGTGGCCCGCCTGCGCTGACGAACCGTGGGACTGCCCCCCGCCGACGCCGGCACATGCCGGCCGCCTGAGCGGTGGCCCGCCTGTGGTGACGAACCGTGCCCGGCCCGGGCGTCGTGCGTCTCGGGCCGATCGTCCCGCCGGGCAGCCCGATGG
>CAZSYS010000038.1:0-20804 GCA_964611365.1 uncultured Planctomycetales bacterium | reverse complement strand
GCGCAGACGCTGGCCGGCCTGCGCGTCCTGCTGGCCGAGGACGGCGAGGACAACCGGCGGCTGCTGTCGGCCATCCTGCGCAAGGCCGGCGCCGAAGTCGATCTGGTCGAGGACGGCCAGGCCGCCGTCGATCGGGTTCTGGCCCGGACGGAGGGGTCCGGCCCCTACGACGTCGTGCTGATGGACATGCAGATGCCGATCATGGACGGCTACCACGCCACCCGCCGGCTGCGCGAGGCCGGCTACGGCGGCCGGATCATCGCCGTCACCGCCCACGCCATGACCTACGACCGCGAGCTGTGCCTGGCCGCCGGCTGCGACGAGTATCTGGCCAAGCCCGTGGACCGCCGCCGACTGGTGGAGCTGGTGCGCGGGGCCGTGGCCGTCGCATCGACCCCCACCTGACCGGCGCGTTGGTCGCCCTCCGGCCCGGCCGTATAATCCGCCCGATTGGTGCGCGGCACTCCGCCCGGCGGCGGAGCGCCGAGCGCCCCAACGGAGGAGCGGCCTTGTCATCGCCCCGCATCGCGGTCATCGGCGGCACCGGCCTCGGGCAGGCGTTTGCGGCCTCGGCCGGCGGGCGTGAGGTGGTCGTCGACACGCCGTTCGGCCGGCCCAGCGGCCCGATCCTGCTGACCTCCTGCGCGGGCGTCGAAATCGCCTTCCTCTCGCGCCACGGCCCGGCGCACCTGCTGAGCCCCTCGGCCGTGCCCTACCGGGCCAACATCTTCGCCCTCAAGCAGCTGGGCATCACCCACGTCATCGCCAGCGGGGCCACTGGCAGCCTCCGAGAGCAGATCGAGCCGCGTCACCTGGTGATCTGCGATCAGGTCATCGACCGGACGTTCCGGCGGGCGGGCACGTTCTTCGACGAGGGACTGGTCGTTCACGTCGAGTTCGCCGAACCCTTCTGCCCGCAGTTGCGGCGGACCCTGATCGAGGCGGCCCCGGCGATCCCGGCCTCGGTGCACTCGTCGGGCACCTACGTCTGCATGGAGGGCCCGGCGTTCTCCACGGCGGCCGAATCGCGGATGCATCGGGCGTGGGGCGGCGATCTCATCGGCATGACCTGCATGCCCGAGGCCCGGCTCGCCCGCGAGGCGGAAATGTGCTATGCCCTGGTGGCCCTGCCGACCGACTATGACTGCTGGCGGCCCCACGATCCCGCCAAGGACCGCCGGGCGCTGCTCGAGGAGATCCTGGGGAACCTTCAGGCGGTGACGGCCAACGGGCTGGCGCTGCTGAGGGCGGCCCTGCCGAAGGTGGCCGCCCGCCTGGACGAACCCTGCCCCTGCCGGGAGGCCCTGGCGATGGCCGTCTGGTCCGACAAGTCTGCGGTCGCCCCCGAAACCGTCCGCCGTCTGGGGCCGCTGATCGGGCGCCTGTTTGCCTGACTCGCCGGCCGGCCCGCCGGCGTCCGGCACGGCCGGGGGCGATTGCAAGCCCCGGCCGGCGGGATTACGCTGGAGGCCTCTCGCCAGGAAAGAACCGCACCCCCCGACGGCGTGGAGGTCGATCCGAATGCGAACCGGTCCTGGTTTTCCGGCCTGCCTGGCGGCGGCGCTGGTGATTGTGCCGGTGCTGCTTCCCGGCTGCGGGCCGATCGAGGGTCCGCGGCTGCTGGAGCGGCCCGGCGGAACGATGGGCGACCGCAAGGCGGTTTCCGACGAACTGGCCCGCATTCTCGGCGGAACCATCGGGGCGGCAGCGGTGGTCGAAGGCACCCGCCTGCTGCGCGTCCAGGGCTACGGGCTGGTCATCGGACTGCTGGACCAGGGCAGCCCGCGCTGCCGCGACGCGCTGCGCGAAGTGATCGCCACCGAGATCCGGCGGGCCCGCGAGGCCGGGCAGCTCAAGGCCTACACCCACCTGGCCGAGGCTTCCACGGAAGAGATCATCCGCAGCCTGGACACCGCCGTCGTGGTGGTCGAGGGGGAAATCCCGGCCGGCGCACCCAAGGGCCGGTCGTTCGACGTGGTGGTCCGGGCGGTCGATGAGGAAACCAGGTCGATCGCCGGCGGCCTGCTGCTGCCCTGCGACCTGCGGATCTACCAGGCCGGGGCGGGGGGGCAGGTGCTCGAAGGCAAGATCCGGGGCTCCGCGGCCGGCACCGTGTTCGTCAACCCGTTCACCGCCGAAGGCACCGAGGCGACCACCATCAATCTGCGCGAGGGCCGGATCATCAGCGGCGGAACCTGTGCCGAGAGTCGGGAGCTGCGTCTGGTGACGGTGATGGAGTCTTACGCCACCGTCCGCCAGATGCGCGAGATCATCAACCGCCGGTTTGGGGGTCCTGATCCGGTGGCCGATGCCACCAGCCCGTCCAACATCAACCTCAAGGTCCCGCCGGCCTATGCCGGCCGCGAGGGGCAGTTCCTGGAGCTGGTCCGTTTCCTGCCGCTGACCGGTTCGGCCGTCGAACAGGAGGCCCGGGCCAGGACGCTGGTCGGCGAGATGGGGCGGCTGGACGCCCCGATGAACGAGATCGCCCTGTGCCTGGAGGGCATCGGCGTGTCGGTCCTGCCGATGCTCCAGCCGCTGTACGCCAGCCCCCGCCGCGAGGTCAACTACCACGCGGCCCGCACCGGCATGCGTCTGGGCGACGCCCTGGCCATGCAGGTGATCATTCAGCACGCCGGGGATTCCCGCAGCCGCTTCCGGCTCGGGGCGATCCGGGAGCTGGCCCGGGCCCCCGACGGGCGCCGGGCGGGAGCGGCGCTGCGCGGTCTGCTGGACTACCCGGACGTCAAGATTCGCGTGCTGGCCTTCGAGTCGCTGTTCGAGGCGGACCGCCAGTCCGTGGCCCGCTTCCAGGTCGGCCGCAACCCGGCCAACTTCTTCCTGGACATCGTGCCCTGCGACAGCCGCCCGCTGATCTACGTCACCCGGACGCGCGTCCCGCGGATCGCGCTGATCGGCGGCGACCGCATGGTCTGCACGCCGCCGGTGCTGTATGTCGGAGGCGATCGCGGCGTCACCCTCTCGGCCGGCGCCGGCGACCGCATGATCCGGGTGCTGCGCAAGGATCCGGCCGGGACGCTGGGGCCGTATGCCGTCTCGCCGGAGGTGCCGGTGCTGGTCAAGTTTCTCGGGGGCAACCTGCGGGTGGACGACCAGGGCCAGCTGATCGGGCTGGGGCTGCATTACGGCGCGGTCATCGAAGTGCTCCACCGGCTGTGCCGCAAAGAATCCATCAACGCGGAATTTACCTGGGAGGAGCCCGGCGTCGAGGACCTCCTGGGCCCGCTCAAGCCGACCGGTCGGCCCGAAACCGAGCTGTGACCGCCGCCATGGATCTGGGGCTGTACGTGCACGTTCCGTTCTGCGCCGCCAAGTGCGGTTACTGCGACTTTGCCTCGCACGTACCGTCCGCCGGAGAGCCGCAGACCTGGCTGGACGCGCTGGCGATGGAACTTCAGACCCGGCGGTCCGAAGCGCCCGGACGGATCGCCACCGTGTTCGTCGGCGGCGGCACGCCGACCAGCCTGCCCGATCCGCTGCTGGCGCGCCTTCTGGCCCTGGTGGCCGAGGCGGCCGCGCCGGGGCCGGACGAGTTCACCGTCGAGGCCAACCCCGAGACGCTCCACGCCGCCAACATCGCCGTCCTCGCCGACGCCGGCGTCAACAGGGTTTCCCTCGGCGTGCAGTCCTTCCTGCCGGACGAACTGGCCGTCCTGCAGCGCCGCCACGTTCCTGAGGACGTGGTCCGCGGCGTCAAGGCCCTGCGGGCGGCAGGGATCACCAACCTCAACCTCGACCTGATCTTCGGCATTCCGGGTCAGACCCCGGCTAGCTGGATGGAATCCCTGCGCCGGGCCCTGGATCTGGCCCCTGAGCATATGGCCTGCTACGGCCTGACCTACGAGCCGGGTACGCCTCTGGCCGCCCGGCGAGCCGCCGGGCAGGTGACGCCCGTCGACGAGGAGGACGAGGCCGGGATGTACGTGTCCTGCGTGCAGACCCTGGCCGCCGCGGGGCTGGAGCAGTACGAGATCAGCAACTTCGCCCGCCCGGGCCGTGCCTGCCGGCATAACCTCAGGTACTGGGAGAACCGCCCGGTGATCGGCGTCGGCCCCGGCGCCGCCGGCTACCTCGGCGGACGGCGCTGGAAGAACGTCTCCGACGTGGCCGAGTACGCCCGCCGGCTGAATCGCGGCGAAAGCTGCGTGTCGGAATCCGAGACCCTCTCGCCGCGGGCGCGGGCCGGCGAGACCGCCATGCTCGCCCTGCGCAAGGTCGAGGGCATCGACGCCGCCGATTTCGCCTCCGCAACCGGTTTCGATCCGCTGACGCTGTTCGCCGAACCGGTCCGGCGGCATGCGGCCGCCGGCCTGCTCCGCGTGAGCGACGGGCGGATCGCGCTGACCGACGCCGGCCGGCTGGTCGCCGACCGGGTCCTGGCCGACTTCCTCATGCCCGACGGCGACACGACCGATCCGCCGTCTTCGTGAGCCGCACGCCTAGCCGGGAGACCCGCCATGCCCCTGCAGCGTTTTGCCGAGAATCCGCTGATTACTCCGGCCGACGTGCCGCCGTCCCGCCCCGGCATGGAGGTGGTCTGCGTCTTCAACTGCGGCTGCGCACGGCTTGACGGGCAGGTCGTGCTGCTCCTGCGCGTGGCCGAGCGGCCGGTCTGCGACCCCGGGGAACTGGCCGCGCCGATGCTCGATCCCGAACGCCCCGGCGAACTGAGCTGCCTGCGTCTCCGGCGCGGCGACCCGGACCTCCAGGAGATCGACAGCCGGGTGTTCCGCTTTCGCGGCCGGCTCTACCTGACCTCGATCTCACATCTGCGTCTGGCCCGCAGCGCCGACGGCCGCCGCTTCAACGTGGAGCCGCAGCCGGCCATGACCCCGGTCGATCCGCTGGAGGAGTACGGTCTGGAAGACCCGCGGATCACCCCGCTGGACGACGGTTACGCCGTCAATTACACGGCCGTTTCGCGGCACGGCATCGCGACCGCTCTGGCCTGGACGCGCGACCTGGCCTCCTTCGAACGCCGGGGGGTCATCCTGCCGCCGGACAACCGGGACGTGACCATCTTCCCCGGGACCATCCACGGGCGTTACGCCTGCCACCACCGCCCGATGTCGGGGCTGTTTGACGCCTGCGATATCTGGTTCGCCCAGTCGCCGGATCTGATTCACTGGGGCGGCCACCGGCGGGTCTGCGGGCCGCGGCCGGGCTGGTGGGACGGCGGCCGGGTCGGCGGAGGGGCGGTGCCGCTGAGAACCCCGCGCGGCTGGCTGTCGATCTACCACGGCGCCGATGAACGGCAGCGCTACAGCCTCGGGCTGCTGCTTGTCGCCTCCGACGCCCCCTGGAAGGTGCTGGCCCGCAGCAGGCAGCCGATCCTCGAACCGCAGGCCGAATACGAACGCCACGGCTTCTTCGGCAACGTCGTCTTTTCCTGCGGGGCCCTGGCCGAGCCGGACGGCCGCGTGGTGGTCTACTACGGTGCCGCCGACCGGCAGGTCTGTGCCGCCCATGCCGCCGTCGATGACCTGCTGGCGACGCTGGTCTGAATGAATCCGTGGACCGATAACCCGGGACGTCTGCTCCGGGGTCGCCCTCGGGGCCGGCCGGCAGTCCGGTAACCGGCTTCCCGGGCTGCGCGGAACTCATGCCCATGCCCCGTTGACCGATTTATACCGGGTGGCGGACGCGTCGTCCGCCTATGGAGCCCGGTGCAGCCCGGCCCGGCGCGACCTGCCCTCCCCGACCGCGCGGCCTCTCGTCGAGGCGGCGCCGTCGTCGCCCCGGGCACCGGCCCGCAGCGGCCTGTGGCCCGGGGGCCGGCGACCGGCCTCGCGGATGGCCGCGCCGGTTTTCGACCGGCCCGGCCGTACGGTGGCCCGCCCATGGTCGAAGCCCGCCCCCATCGCCACGGCCTGTACCTTGCCCTGTGCGTGGGCATCAACGTCGCCGCGGTCGTCGGCTACGCGGTCTGGGCGAGCCGGCAGGCCGAACGCCAGCTGATCGCCTCCGTCGATCAGCGGCTGCTCCAGGCGGCACTCAGTCTCAAGCACCTGCTTCCTCCCGACTACCACGATCGGGCCGTCGGACCGGAGAGCATCGACCTGGAGGAGGTCAGGCGCGTCCAGGACGCCGTCTCGCGCTTCGCCCGCGAAACCGAGTTCAAGTACGTCTATGCCCTGGTGGAACGCGACGGCAACTACTACTTCAGCGCCCCGACCGTCACTCCCGAGGAACTCCAGGAACGGGAATCCTGGTACTTCTACCCTTATCAGGACGTGCCTGAAGGTTTCCGGACGGCCATGCGGCAGCGCCGCGTGGTCTACACCACCTACGAGGATCAGTGGGGCACCTTCCGGTCCGTGGCCGTGCCGCAGGCTTCGCCGGGCGGTCGACCGTACCTGGCGTGCGCGGACTGCGACATCGGCTACCTCAGGGCCGCCGTGGGCCGGGCGTGCGCCCGGGCGGTCGGGACGGCGCTGGGCTTTCTGGGCATCTGCCTGCCGTTCGTGCTCCTGCACCGCTGGTCCTACCGGTCGCACAACGCCGCCCTGACGGAGGTCAACCGCCAGCTGACCCGTTACCAGGCTCACCTGGAGGAACTCGTCACCGAACGCACCGCGGATCTGGAGAAGGCCCGCCGGCATGCCGAGGAGGCCAACCGGCTGAAGTCGCGTTTCGTCGCCAACGTCTCCCACGACATCCGCACGCCGCTGAACGCCATCGTCGGCTTTTCCGAGAGCATCCTGACCTCGACGGATCCGGCCGACACCCGTCGCCATGCGGAAGCCATCCTCCGGGAGTCCGAGACGCTCCTGGGGCTGATCAATGGCCTGCTCGATCAGGCCAGGATCGAAGCCGGCAGGCTGGCCCTGTGCCCCCGCCCGGTCGACCTGGGCCGGCTCCTGGAAGGCGTCCTCAGCTCGATGAACGTTCAGGCGGCGGCCAAAGGCCTGGACCTGCAACTCGGCGTTGCGGATCCCCTTCCCCCGTGTGTCCTGGCCGATGACCTGCGCCTGCGGCAGATCCTGACCAACCTGGTCGGCAACGCCATCAAGTTCACCGAAAGCGGGCAGGTGGAGATCACGGTGCGGGCCCGGCCGTCCGGGGCCCGGCGGATCGAGGCCCGTTTCGAGGTCCGGGACACCGGCATCGGCATTCCCGAGGACCGGCAACCCTTCATCTTCGAGGGCTTCACCCAGGCCGACGGCAGCACCACGCGGCGATTCGGAGGTTTCGGCCTGGGAACGACGATCGCCCGCGAGCTGGTCGAGCTCATGGGCGGCCGCATCGGGCTGCACAGCCGGCCCGGCGCCGGCAGCACCTTCTGGTTCACCGTGCCGCTGGACATCAGCGACCGGCCGCCCGAGGACGCCCCCTCCGTGACGGCCGGGCCGTCGGCGGACATGCTCCCGAACGGCCGGCGCGGCCGCATTCTGGTGGTTGAGGACTACCCCGCCAATCGCGAGGTTGCCCGGATCCATCTGGAGGCCGGCGGGCACGAAGTCCGCCTCGTCGGCGATGGTGCCCAGGCCGTGGCCGCCTGCGACCAGGAGGCCTTTGACCTGATCCTGATGGACCTGCACATGCCGGAGATGGACGGTCTGGAGGCCACCCGCCGGATCCGCGCCGGAGGCGGCCCGTGCGCCGCCGTGCCGATCATCGGACTGGGCGCCCACGCCGACGAGGTCTCGCGCCGGGCCTGCCTGGCCGCGGGGATGAATGATGTGGCCGGCAAACCCATCCGCCGGGCATGCCTGTTGGCGACCGTGCACCGCTGGCTGGACCGCTCCGCCGATGCGCCCGGCGCACCGGTGCCGCCACCTCCGGGCGAGGCCGGCGACCCGCCGATCGATTATCCCGTCGCGGTACGGGAGTTCGGCTCGCACCATGTGGTGAACCGTCTGCTGGAGGAGTTTGTGGACCGTGTCCAGCAACAGGTGGAGGCCCTTCACCGCCTGCTGGCCGACGGCGATCTGGATGCCGTCCGCCGCGAGGCCCACGCCATCCGGGGCGGGGCGGCCACGCTCGAGGCCCGCCCGCTGGCCGAGGCCGCCGGGCGGCTGGAGGAACTGGCGGGTGCCGGGCCGGTGGACGGGGTCGGCGGGACGCTGGCGTCCCTGACCGCCGAGTGTGAGCGCCTGGCCGGATATGTTCGTGAGAGCTGTTGCGTTCCCGCACGCGGAGAGAGTCCGTCATGAGATCTCTGGTCGTGGATGATGAACAAGTGGCCCTGTGCAAGCTCAAGGGGCTGCTGGAGGCTTACGGCCCGGTGGATGCCGCCACCTGCGGCAAGGAGGCCCTGGACCTGTTCCGCCGGGCCCTGGAGACCTGCAACCCTTACCAGCTGGTGACCCTGGACATTGAGATGCCGGGCATGGACGGGCTGACCCTGCTGCGGGTCCTGGTCCACGAGGAGGGGCTCCGGCGGGTCACGCCGGCCCGGAAGATCATGGTCTCCGCGGCCAGCACGCAGGCCAACGTCTGGATGTCGATGCTGGCCAGGTGCGACGGCTTCCTGGTCAAGCCGGTTCACCGCGAGACGCTCGAGCAGCGGCTGTCGGCCCTGGGACTGCCGGTCGCCGAAAAGGTTCAGGGGTGAGGCCCGCCCTCGACGCCGCGGGCCGGCGGCGATAGGCTCAAGCCCGGCCCGCCGAGGCGGCCCTGGCCCGGCGCCGGTCAGGCGGGCGGGTTGCGCGCAACGGTGCCGGTCATGGCCCCAGCCGGCGGCATTCGCCACCTCGTTCTGGTGCTCGGCGACCAGCTGGACGGCCACTCGGCCGCCTTCGACGGGTTCGACGCCCGCCGCGACGCGGTCTGGATGGCCGAGGTGGCCGCCGAGGCCGGGCATGTCTGGTCCCACAAGGCCCGCATCGCCCTCTTTCTCAGCGCCATGCGCCATTTCCGCGACGCCCTGCGGGACCGGGGATTCCGCGTCTTCTACCGCCGGCTGGACGACGCCGGCAACCGCGGCTGTCTGGGCGAGGAGCTGGTCGCGGCCGTCGCCGGGCATCGGCCGTCGAGGCTGGTGGCGGTTGAACCCGGCGAGTGGCGGGTGCGCGAGGAGCTCGTGGCCGCCGCCCGCCGGGCGAAGGTCGAGATCGACATCCGGCCGGATCGCAGCTTTCTCTGCCCGACCGAGCGTTTCGCCGAACACGCCCGTCAGCGCAAGCAGCTGCGGCAGGAGTTCTTCTACCGCATGATGCGCCGCGAGACTGGCGTGCTGATGGAGGAAGACGGCCGCCCCGCCGGCGGACGGTGGAACTACGACATCGAGAACCGCCGGGCCTTCGGGCCGGCCGGGCCCCAGCAGATACCCCCGCGCCGCGGTTTTCCGCCGGATGCGCTTACCCGCGAGGTGATTGCTCTGGTGGAGCGCCGGTTCCCCCGGCATCCCGGCAGCCTGGCGGCCTTCGACTGGCCGGTGACCGGGCGGCAGGCCCAGCAGGCCCTGGAGGACTTCGTCGCCCGGCGGCTCGGGGGCTTTGGCACGTGGCAGGACGCCATGTGGACCGACCAGCCGTGGCTGTACCACTCCACCTGCTCGGCGGCGATGAACCTCAAGCTCCTGGACCCGCGCCAGGTCGTGGCCGCCGTCAAGCAGGCCTGGCGCAGCGGCCAGGTCGATCTGCCGGCCGCGGAGGGCTTCATCCGCCAGGTGCTCGGCTGGCGCGAGTACGTGCGCGGCGTCTACTGGCGGTTCATGCCCGGCTATCTCGAGCGCAACGCCCTGGGCGCCGACCGGCCGCTGCCGGAGTGGTACTGGAACGGCCGGACGGAGATGAACTGCCTCCGGCAGGTCCTGGGCCAGACGCTGGCCCTGGGCTATGCCCATCACATTCAGCGGCTGATGGTCACCGGGCTCTACGCCCTGCTGCTGGGCGTAGAGCCGCGCCGGGTCCACGAGTGGTACCTGGCGGTGTACGTCGACGCGGTCGAGTGGGTCGAGCTGCCCAACACCCTGGGCATGTCCCAGTTCGCCGACGGCGGGACCATGGCCTCCAAACCCTACGCCGCCGGCGGCATGTACATCCGCCGGATGAGCAACTACTGCGACGGCTGCCGCTACCGCCCGGACCGCCGCACGGGCGGGGAAGCCTGCCCGTTCACCACGCTGTACTGGGCGTTTCTCATGCGCCACGAACGCCTGCTGGCCCGCCACCCGCGCATGGTCATGCAGATCCGCAATCTGCGGCGTCTGGATCGCTCGACCCGGACCGCGATCCGCCGGCAGGCCGAAGTGCTGCGCGAGGGCCGGTGACGCCTCGGCCGGCGCTCTGCGGGCGGGCGGACCGGGCGCCCCGCGGGCCGGGTTCAGAACCGCCCGTCCCGGGCCTCGAAGTGCGTGGGCCTGCCCAGCGTCGGACCGCCGATCCGCGTCCAGTGGGCCACCCAGTCCAGCATGCGTTCGATCGAAACCCGCGGCGGCCCGAACAGCCGCACGTACCGCCCGGCGCAGCTCAGCAGGGCATCCGGCGACTCCTGGCCGCTGAACACCGGCGGACGGTCCAGACGGCGGCCGAGTTCCCCGGCCAGGTCGCGCACCCGGTGGCTTTCCGGACCGGTGAGGTTGAGCACCAGCGGCGGCGAGGCACAGTGCGCCAGGCAGCGCAGGATCGCGGCGTTCGCATCGCCCTGCCAGATCACGTTGACCCGGCCCATCGTCAGGTCCACCGGCTCACCGGATGCCACCCGGCCGGCGATGTCGGTCAGCACGCCGTAACGCAGGTCGATCGCGTAGTTGAGCCGGACCAGCACCGCCGGCGTCCCCTGGCGGGCACTGAAGTACTGGAACACCCGCTCCCGCCCCAGGCAGGACTGGGCGTACTCGCCCACCGGCCCGACGGGGTCGTCCTCGGTGGGCCCGCGGCCGTCCGCCGGCGTCAGCGGGTAGACGTTGCCCGTCGACAGGGCCACGATCCGGGAGCGGCCGAAACGCTCCGCCACACGCGCGGGCACCAGCACGTTCATCGCCCAGGTCAGCGGCTCGTCGCCCGTCGAGCCGAACTTCCTGCCGGCCATGAACACCACGTGCGGAGCCTCGGGCAGACGCCCGACGGCTTCCGGGTCCAGCAGATCCGCGGTGATCGTCCGCACGCCGCGCGATTCCAGCCGCCCGCGCAGCTGCGGATCGCTGAACCGGGCCACGCCGATCACCTCGCCGGGCACGCCGGCGGCGTCCATCGCCCGCCGGGCCAGCACCGCCAGCGTCGGCCCCATCTTGCCGGCCACGCCGAGAATCAGCAGGTCCCCCGGGCATGCCCGCATGGCCTGGACCACCTCGGGCGTCGGCGCGGTCATCACTTCGTCCAGCTGGTCGGGCGTCTCGATCCGCGCGGGCAGGTCCATGCTCGCTTCCTCAGGCTTGTTCAGGAGAGCCACTCGTCCAGGCCGGCGCGGACGAAATCGTCATCGTTGAGCTCCGGCCAGGCCCGATAGACGCGGTCGATCTCCTCGGCCTGGCCGGGCGAGAGCCCCTCGGCGGGATCCAGGCACCAGACGCCCTCCAGCAGCCCCTGGCGGCGCAGCACCTCGTGCAGCCCGGCGATGCAGCCGGCAAAACCGTGGGCGGCGTCGAAGAACGCGGCGTTGGCCTCGGTGATGGCCACCGACCGGACCAGCATCTCCTCCGGAATCCCCGACCCGGTCTCCACCAGGGCGCGAACGTCGTCCAGCAGCTCCACCGCCCGCCGCGTCCAGACCGCCCAGTGCCCCAGCAGCCCCCCGACGATGCGCTTGGAGACGGTCCGTTCGCCGCAGCGCAAACGGAAGGGGGTCATCAGATCCAAAACGATGTGATCGTCGTTGCCGGTGTACAGCGCGATTTCGTCCCCCCGGCCGCTTTCGATCACCCCCCGGACCACGTCCAGCGTGCGGTAGCGGTCGAAAGGCGCGATCTTCACCGCCACCACGTTCTCGATGGCCGCGAAACGCCGCCAGAACCCGATCCCCAGCACCCGGCCGCCCACCGCCGGCTGCAGGTAGAAGCCCATCAGCGGAATCACCTCGGCCACCGCCCGGGCGTGATCCAGCAGCTCGTCCAGGCCCGCCGCCGGCAGGGCCGCAAGGCTGAGCAGACCCACGTCATAGCCCAGTTCGCGGGCCAGACAGGCCTCGGCGACCGCCTGCGGCGTCGGACCGCAGATGCCGGCCACCCGGACCACCGGCCGGCCACCCCGGCAGACGTGGCGGGCGACCTCCTCGGCCGCGATCTCCAGCACCGGACGCAGCAGCCCCACCGACGGGTCGCGGATGGCGAACTGGGTGGTATGCACGCCGACGGCCAGCCCGCCGGCTCCCGCGGCCAGGTAGTAACGGGTCAGTGCCCGCTGACGGCGCTCGTCCAGCCGCCGCCGGGCGTTCAGGGCCAGCGGATGGGCGGGAATCACCAGACCCGCGGCCAGCGCGGCGGTTACGTTTTCGGAGGGCATTGCCGGAGCCATCGACGGCCATGGTAGCCTGCCCGGCGCGAACTCGCCACGCACCGCCGGCCGGCCGCAGCTGCCTGCCCGGAAAATGGCCCGCGGCTCCCCGGGTGGATAGGCTGGAGGCACAGGCCGGTCGGGGCGCGGTGAGGCACAGGCCGGTCGGGGCGCGGTGCAGGCGGGCAGGGGTGCGGTGCTGGCGGGCCGGCGCGCGGTGCCCGCCCGGCTGCAGGTTGTGAGGGACTTGCGATGAAACCGGACAGACTGTGGGGCAGACGGATCGCCGGCCTGGTGGCCGCCGTCGCGGCGGTCGAGGCCGCCGGGGCGGATCCTCCGGGCATCCGGATGGAAACCGGTCATCCGGCCTTTCGCCTCGACGGGGCCACGATCAGCGGTTGGGTGGATCACCGGCTGACGCTGGACTGTCCGGGCCCCTGCGCGCCGCTGATCGTGCTGCGGGCCGATGCTCCACTGGAGGCCGAGGCGCTGCTCAATGCCGCCGTCCAGCTGCGCCCCGGCTGGGACGGGACGCTCGGCTGCGGCCTCTATGGCCTGCAGCTTCGCGTGCCCGCGGCCGGCAGGGCGGAGGTGAGCCTCCGTCCGTTGCCCGTACCCCCGGAGCCGCAGCCCGAATCGCCGCTGGACCTGGCGCGGTTCCGGCGAGACCTGGCGCGGCGCGGTTCGCGCTTCCCCGAGGATCCGGCCGGGTTCGCCTCCTGGCGCCTGCGGCATCGGCAGCTGCTGGCCGAACGGCTCATGGGCGGGGGTCTTCCACCGCGCGTCCCGGCCGAGCCGCGGGTGACGCACACCCGCGAGCTGCCCGGCTTCACGCTGCGCGAAGTCCGCTACCGCTCCCGCCCGGACCGCGAAAACACGCTGTTGCTCTCGCTGCCGCACAACGTCAAGAAAGCCCCGCTGCTGCTGGCCCTGCACGGCCACGAGGCTCCCTGGGGACAGGCCGACCCGGAGGCCTATCGCCCAGGCCACGCCGACGATTTCTGCGCCTGGTTCGCCCGGCGGGGCTGGGCCGTGCTCCAGCCGGCGACCATGGACCACCGCCTGCAGCGGCCGGACTGGACGCTCCAGGGCGAGTGGACCTGGGACGCGATGACGGCGCTGGACTACGCGACCGGCCTGCGGGGAATCGACGCCGGACGCATCGCGGTCTGCGGGCTCTCGACGGGCGGCCACCTGGCGATGAACGTGCTGGCGCTGGACGACCGCGTCCGGGCCGGCGTGGTCGGCTGCGTGCTGAGCACCTGGAATCACTATCGCCGGCGGGTGAGAATCCCGCCGCACTGCGACTGCGGCATCCTCGCTCAGCTGGGCAACGTGCTGGAGCAGTGCGACTGGGCGGCCCTGGCGGCTCCCAAGGCGGTCCAGTTCCAGCACGGCCTCCGGGACGCCTCCCTGGGCCCTGGGGCCCACGCGCGGTTCCTGCTGCTGAACTTCAACACCGGCATCCTGCCGATGGAGGAGTTCCACGCCGCGTTCGACGAGGTCCGGCGCGCCTGGCGACTGGCCGGGCGGCCCGAGGCGGTCGAGTTGCTGCTCCACGGCGGCGGACATCAGATCGACAATCAGGCGGCCTTCGACTGGCTGAGCGCCGCCCTCGGCCGGCCTTCGTCGACCGGGGCGGCATCGGGCCCGGCCATCGCGGCTGCGGCCACGTCCCCCGAATGAGCACCGGGAAGCGGCGACTGCCCGCCGGTCGATACCGGACCGCCGCCGGCCTTGCCCGCCGGCCGGGCATGCGATACAACCCTGCGGCCACAGGTAAATCTTCCTGCCTGGGGGATGACGATGACCGAATCGCGACGAAGGATCGTGCTTTTCATGACGGCCCTGTTGTCGCTGCCTTACGCGCCGGCGGCGGCCGAAATCGTCCTGCACGTGGCGCCCGGGGGCAACGATCAGGCCTCCGGCCGTTCGGCGGTGCCGGTCGCCGGCAGTCAGGATGGCCCGCTGGCCTCGCTGGCCGGAGCCCGCGACGCGGTGCGCCGACTGAAAGCCGCCGGTCCGATCGCTGAGCCGGTCACGGTGCTGGTCGCCGACGGCACCTATGCCCTCACCGCGCCGGTGGTCTTCGAGCCGGCCGACAGCGGCACCGGGGCCTGCCCGGTGACCTATCGGGCGGCGCCGGGCGCCCGCCCGGTCTTCAGCGGGGGCTATGTCATCCGCGGCTTCACCAGGGGCGAGGACGGCGTGTATCGCGCCACCGTGCCGCAGGTGGCCGCCGGCGGACCGCGGTTCGAGGCTCTGTTCGTGAACGGCCGCAGGGCCGTCCCGGCGCGGAGCCCCAACCGTTTCTACCATTATTTCGCCGACGTCGCCGACTGGGAGCCCGATCCGGCCACCGGCAAGCCGGCGGACATGTCCAAGCGCGGTTTCTTCGTCCGGCCCGGCGATGTGCAGGCCTGGCCGGACCTGGACGACGCGGTGGTCGTGGTCTACCAGTCGTGGGAGATCACCCGTTCGCGGATCGCGCGCTTCGATCCGCAGCGCGGACTGGTGATCCTGGCGACGCCCTCGTTCTGGCCGTTCACCCAGTGGTGCCCCGTGCCGCGCTATCACATCGAGAACGTCGCGGCCGCCCTGGACGCACCCGGCGAATGGCACCTGGACCGGCGGGGCGTTCTGTCCTACATCCCGCGGGAAGGCGAGGACCCGGCCACGGCCGAGTGCATCGCCCCGACGCTGACCGAGTTCGTCCGCTTCGCCGGCGACCCGCTGGCCGACGCCTTCGTCGAGGACATCCGCCTGGAGGGCCTTGCGTTCCGCCACGGCGACTGGCCGCTATCGCCGGGCGGCTACAATGACGGCCAGGCGGCCTTCAGCATCCCCGCGGCGGTGATGGCCGACGGTGCCCGCCGGGTCGTGCTGCGCGACTGCGAGGTCGGCCACGTGGGCACCTACGGCGTCTGGTTCCGGCGCGGTTGCCGCGACTGCCGCCTGGAGCGGAGCCTGATCCACGACCTGGGCGCCGGCGGCGTCCGCATCGGCGAGAACCAGATCCGCCAGGATCCCCGGGAGCAGACCGGGCACATCGTCGTGGACAACAACATCATCCGCTCCGGCGGGAACGTTTACATGGGGGCGGTCGGCGTCTGGATCGGCCACAGCGGCGACAACCGCCTGACCCACAACGACATCGCCGACTTCCGCTACACCGGCGTGTCCGTCGGCTGGTGCTGGGGTTACGGGGAGAGCCTCGCCCGCCGCAACACCATCGACCTGAACCATATTCATCATCTGGGCTGGGGGATCCTCAGCGACATGGGCGCGGTCTACACGCTGGGACGCTCGCCGGGCACCACCGTCAGCCACAACGTGGTCCATGACATCTATTCCTACAGCTACGGCGGCTGGGGGCTGTACAACGACGAGGGCTCCTCGTACATCACCATGGAGAACAACCTGGTCTACAACACCAAAACCGGCGGCTACCACCAGCACTACGGCCGCGAGAACGTGATCCGCAACAACATTTTCGCTTTCAGCCTGGAGCACCAGCTCCAGCGGACGCGGCCGGAGGAGCACCGCTCGTTCACCTTCGTTCACAACATCGTGCTGTTCGACAACGGGCGGCTGCTGGAGGGGCGGTGGGATGACGGCCGGTTCGCGATGGACTCGAATCTCTACTGGGATCTGTCCGGCCGGCCGCTGAACTTCGCGGGCCGGACCTTCCGGGAGTGGCAGGCCGCCGGCCACGACGCCGGCTCGGTGAACGCCGATCCGCTGTTCGAGAACCCCGCGGCCCGGGATTTCCGGCTCAAGCCGGGCTCACCGGCCGCCGGGGCGGGCTTCCGGCCGTTCGATTTCGGGAAGGCCGGCGTCTACGGGGAGCAGGAGTGGATCCGACGCGCGTGGGAGGTCGACTGGCCGGCGGTCGAGTTCGCCGGGCCCGAGCCGGCCATGGCTATGCGCCTGGCCCAGGATTTCGAGAACCTTCCGGTCGCCTCGGCGCCGCCGCGGGCCGTGGTCGTGGCGGAGAACAAGGGCGACGCGGTCGGCGTCTCCGAGGAGACCGCCGCCGGGGGCCGGCGCAGCCTCAAGATCCAGGATGCCGAAGGGCTCCAGCAGGCCTATAACCCTCACTTCTTCTACCACCCCGGTCATGCGGGGGGATATACCACCTGCCGTTTCGATCTCCGCGTGGAGTCGCAAGCGGACTTCCGGCACGAGTGGCGCGATCAGTCGTCGCCCTATAACGTCGGCCCTTCGCTGGCGGTCCGCGGCGGCAAGCTCGAGGTCGCCGGACGGCCGTCCATCGATGTTCCCACCGGGCAGTGGTTCGGGGTCACCATCCGGGCAGGGCTGGGAGAGGCCGCCGCCTCGGGATGGTCGTTGACCGTGAACTTTCCCGATGGCCGCAGCGAAACGCTGAGCGATCTTGCGTATCCCAGTCCTGCATTCCGGGAGCTGCACTGGCTGGGTTTCGTAAGCCAGGCCGCGAGCGCGACCTGCTGTTACCTGGATAACATCTCCCTGTCGAACGAGCCCGGGAACGCCGGGTGAGAAATTTCTCACACCGCAGGCTCAAGCAGCCGATACAATCCGGTTGGCGGCTCTGCTGATGCGGACCCCCCGGCGATCCCCCGGAACATCGATCTCCCCATCTCTCCGGAGCCTCGCCGGGCCGCAGCACGAGGTGTGTGCGCCATGTCCGGACCGGGGAACAGGCCCGAGGCTCTCCTGTGGCTGCTGGCGGCCGCGGCCATGCCGGCCGCGTCGGCGGAAATCGACGCTCCCGGGACGACCGAGCCCTGCGTCGCCGGCCCGATGCGGCTGGAGGTCAGGATCCCCGCATCCCCGGCCCTGGTCGGGGATGAAATCCCCTTCGCAATCGACGTGGAGAACACCGGCGGGCACGCCCTGAATCGGGTGGTCGTCGAAGTGCCGGTGGCGGCCAATACCTTTCTGCTTTCGGCCCGTTTCCAGGATTCCCCGGCGGTGCAGCATCCGCCCCGGGAGGTCCTGCTGGAAGGCCACAAGGTCCTGTTTCAGGTCGGCACCCTGCAGGCCGGCGATCGAGCCCGGACCTGGCTGCTGGTGCGCCCCCGCGTGCCCGGGACGGTGCTGATCATGCCCTCGGCCACATGCGAACAGATCGGCATGCCGGTCTTCTACGGACCTGCGGCCGCCGTGGAAGTAACGACGCTGGGCGAGGACATGGTCCGGCGCTGCGTCCCGGTCGGCCGATGGGTCGGTGCCGCCGGGCTTCTGCCGCTGCTGGCGGTCTGTCGCCTGATCTCTTCCCGGATGCGGGCCGCGCGGATCCGCGCGGGCTTCGGTCCGGGCTGACCACCCGCGCCCTGATCGCTACTGCACCAGCCCCTCGCAGCCGGGAAGGGCCGGAACCTCCGAGCCGATGAGGCACCGCTGGAACAGCGTCAGGTCGCCGGCGTCCACGTCCGTGTCGCCGTCCAGATCGGCGTTGCGGCAGGCCTCATCCGTCTGCGGGATGTACATGCCCGTCAGGCATCGCTGGAAGTGGGCGAAGTCGGCCATGTCCACGTCGCCGTCGTCGTCAAAGTCCGGCGGCACCACCGGGCCGTCGCCCACGTGGTGCCAGACGTGGACCTTGCGCGGGCTGTTGCCGGCGGCCGGGGCGGTCAGCAGAATCGTGCCGACGTGCGGCCCCGGCGGCAGGGCCGCGACGTCAAGCCGCACGCTGAAGACCGCCGGATCATCCTCCCCGGCCGAGGTGGCGTTCTGCGGCTGCACCGAAAGCCAGGGAACCTGCGGCTCGGCGGTTACCTCCAGCAGGCCGGTCCCGATGTTGCGGACGGTGAACGTCTGGTCGGGCACATTCCGTCCGCGTCTGGACGTCGTGCTCAGCGCCCCGGGCAGGCGGCTGATGAACGGTGAATCCACCAGCATGGCCGCAAAGCCCCCGCCGGGAGCCAGCCAGGGGGAAAGCGTGCTGCCGGCGGTCACGTCCGTCGTGCCGCGCTGCAGGGCGTCGGGCCGGCCGGGCACGTCGGAGAAGGTGATCGCCCGCCAGGTCCCCGGCCCGAGGAACCCCGGCGACACCGGCACCGTGCGCCCGCCGGCGTCGGTGCGGCCGTTGACCATCGCCAGGAACCAGATCCCCTCCCTGCGGCGGGCGAACACCGCCAGGTCGCCGATCTCGCTGGGCGGCAGAACCTGCGTCTCCTCCCACACGCCCGGCGCCGCCTCGATCAGATCCCGGGCCTCGCTGGGAAGGTAGCGCACCGGATCGTCGGCCCAGTGGGTCACCCCGGAGGTCATGACCAGCGCCATCGCCAGCTGCTGGCCGAAGGTCGTCGCCCCCAGCCGGGCGGGGTCGAAGGTCGTCGGCGTGTAATCGGCGTCGCCGACCGCCAGCCGCGTGAACGGCAGGGCGGCATTGTGCGACGGCGGCAACACGTCGCCCCAGAGGTGATACTCCAGCCCCCGGATCCCCTCGTGGGTCATGTGATTCGGGAAGGTGCGGCTCATGCCGGTGGGCTTGTTGGTGCCGTGGAAGTTCACCATCAGCCGCCGCGCCGCCGCTTCGGTGAGCACCGCCTGGTACCAGTTCATCCTCGCCTGGGTCTCGCTCTCCATGAAGTCGATTTTCACGCCCACGATGACCTCGGCGCCCAGGGCGGCATTGCGGGCCGCGATCCAGTCCCAGAAGGCCGCCCGCCCAGCCGGATACTCCAGGTCCGTCCACCGCTTCCACAGCCAGACGCCCACGCCTTTGTCCCGGGCCGAAACCAGCAGCCGTTCCAGCTCCTCGGCCGGCCAGTTGCCCCAGCCGTCGTCAAACAGCACGTACTCAAAATCCAGCTCCGCGGCCGCATCGATATAGAAGGGCTGATCCGAAAGCCGGGCCTTCCACTTGATGTCCCGCCGGGCCCACCACGACCAGGTGGCCCGGCCGGGACGAATCCAGGACGCTCCGACCAGCTCGCCGGCCGGCTCGGGGTTCAGATTCGGCACGATGGTCGAGGCAACCAGCCCCTGAAGGTCCGCCGTGACCATCACCACCCGCCACGGCGTGTATCCGCCCCCGGGAACGGTCCAGGAGGACTCGCCCAGCTTCCTGAGCCCCAGGAAACGGGAGCCGGCGACGGCTTCGGCGGCTACGCCCGGGTAACCGTACAGCGCCGCCTCGGTCAGAACGGCATACCCGGCGGCCGATGCACCTCCCGGCAGCCGGCAGGTCACCGGCAGCCCCAGCACGCCCCCCTCCGCACCGATGGTCCGCGAAGTCCATAACCCCTCATAGGCCTTGGTGTCCGTCTGGGCCCACAGAAGCGTGCCGGCCGGCAGCGTCCAGCCCGAAGACTCCCCGCCGACGGTCCGCAAGCCGCTGCCGGGAATAAGGCACCTGAAGGCCGCACCGTCGTCGAAGACCCGCCAGACCACCTGCCAGGAGGCCGACCCGCCTCCCGACCGGGCGATGGTGATCACCGACTCGCGATAGCGGTTGGTGGCCACGCTCTTGACGCCTCGCCAGGGATACTCGACATCGACGGCCGTCGGGGCCGAGGCTTCCAGCGACGTGACCTGAGTGCCGAGGTCCACGCCGTCCACGGTGATGCCCAGCGGCGAGGATTCGATGACCGCCAGCCCGTTCCGGCTGATCCGGTAGCGCAGCCGGGAGTTCTCGATCAGGACCTCCACGGCCAAGGCGCCCGAGGGCCCGCTGATGACCGCCGAGGTCGCGCCCGACACGACGCGCGGCCGGCCCGCCAGCAACGCCGTCAACAGGATCCCCGCCAGAAACGCGCAGCGCATCGTCATGCAACCTCGTGGCGGACAGCCGCCGGGCTCGACCCGGCCAGCATACGGCCTCCGCGGAATCCGCGGCGCTTCCGCAGCTTCCATCGCCGAGGCCGCGGCCTGGAATGCGCAGTGTACCGGCCGAACCCGCCGGGGACAAGGCGGGTTTCCAGTAAAACAATTTAAAAGCTGAAATGAGAATCCCGGGGCGCGGCGGCGGCGCCCCGGGAGATCGAGGGAATTGTGGCCTTGACGGCGGGTACGGGCCGATGGCCCGCCTTCGGCCGGCGCCGGCCGAACGGTCGAGCCGACGACACGCTCCGTTCAGAATCCCTTTAACTCGTTATCGTCGAGGTTGAGCAGCTCATGGTCTGGAACCGGCGGCTTCGACGTCGGCTGGCCGTGAGCCGCGCCCGCCCCCGGTTTCGAGGCGGCAGGCTGCGGCGCCGCGCGCCTGGCGGCAGAACGCCCGGTCTTGAGCCTGGAGGCCGACACCGTCTCCTGCGCGCCACGACCCCCCACCATGACCAGCAGGTCGTTGACGATGCCCTTGACCGCCTGAGCCTGGGCGGCCAGTTCCTCGGCGGTGGCGGCCGACTCCTCGGCGGCCGCGGCGTTGGACTGGGTGACCTTGTCCATCTGGGCGACGGCGGTGTTGACCTGATC
>CAZSYS010000037.1:0-20882 GCA_964611365.1 uncultured Planctomycetales bacterium | reverse complement strand
CCCATGCCCCGGCGAGGATCGTTTACCATCTGGGCGGGCGCTACCGGACCTTTCACGGGAAAGCCGGGCTGAACGCTTCGGCGACCGGCTCGGTCTCCGTCGAGATCGCGGTGGACGCGCGGACCGTCTGGCGGAGCGGCCTGCTGCGCCGGGGCGATCCGCCGGCAGCGTTCCAGGTGCCGCTGGACGGGGCCGCGGAACTGGCCATCATCGTCACCGAGGGCGGCGACGACTACATCGCCGACCACGCCGACATCGTCCAGGCGTGGCTGGAGGAATGAGCCGGCCGCTGCGGCCCGCCGCCCGCGGAGGAGCCCCGGCTCAAGGCCGTACGAGGGTGCCCACGGCCTCGCCGGTCACCACCCGGCGGATGTTGCCGCGCTTGTGCAGGTTGAAGACCACGATGGGCATGCGCGCCGCCTGGCAGAGGTCCACCGCGCTGAGGTCCATGACCTTGAGCCGCTGATTGATGACCTGGTCGTGGGTCAGCGTGCGGTAGAGCACCGCGCCCGGATCCTTCCTGGGGTCCGCGCTGAACACCCCGTCCACCTGGGTGGCCTTCAGCAGGGCGTCCGCGCCGACCTCGACGGCCGACAGGGCCGCGGCCGTGTCGGTGGTCACGAACGGCCGGCCGGTGCCGCCGGCCATCACCACCACGCAGCCCTTCTGGAAGTACCGCAGGCAGCGGTGGCGGACAAAGGTCTCGCAGATCGAGGACACCTGCAGCGCCGACATCACCCGGACAGGCACGCCCGCGCCTTCCAGCGCCTCCTGCAGGGCCACCGCGTTCATCACCGTGGCCAGCATGCCCATGTAGTGGGCAGCGGCCTCGGAAACCTGGGACCGCCGGGCGAACACCGCCCCGCGCAGCAGATTGCCCCCGCCGATCGTGACCCCCAGCTCAACGCCGAGGGCATGCACCGAGCGGATCTCGTCGGCCACCATGGCCAGGGCCTCGGGGCAGATCCCGAAGCCGTCGGCCCCGGCCAGTCCCTCGCCGCTGAGCTTGAGCTGAACCCGATGATACTTCGGTCGAGCCCGCTGACGCTTCCTGTTTTCGACCACGATGCACCGCCCCTTCCTGAGTCCCGACCCGCAGCCGGACTTCCGCCCGGGCCGGGCCACCGGGACGCGGCGTCACGCCGGTCCGGACCGCGCGGCCTCCGGCCGGCCCGACACACGCACAGATTATGCGGGCAACCGGGCAAAGTCGAACCGTCGCTTTCGCCCCGCGCCCGGCCCGGCTTGACGCGGTCGGCCGGCCGGGTCAAACTCCGCCGCATCCGCTCCGCCTCGATCGGCGGCGTGCCGGGCGGTCCGGTCCCGCCGCCCCGCCGGCGCGAGCCGCCAGGAGATACCGCGCATGTCCGCCGCCGACACCCCCGCGCCCCAGGCCGGTCCGAGCGGTTCTCGCCCCCCCTCCGTGCTCGTCATCCGCGCCTGGCCCAAGATCGTGATGATGGTACCCACCCTGGTCCTGGCGGTGATCTGCGGGGTGGTCATGGCCATGTGGGGCGACCGGGCGGCGCCGGCCGGGTTCAGCGCGATCCACTACGCCGGCCTGGCCTTCCTGCTGATGCTGGCCGTCAACCTGACCATGCTGCTGTACGACCTCAACCTGCGGGGCTTCGTGATCGTGGCCCTGCTGATCGTCTCGGTCGTGCTGGTGCTTTTCCTGCTGGAGCAGCGGCAGTGGGCGGTCTGGCGGTCGCTGGCCGGCGTGTTCGGGGTCCGGGTCTTCGCCAACTCGGCGTTCTACTTCATGTTCGCGCTGGTGCTGCTGTTCAACCTGCTGATTGCCTGGCTGATCACCCGCTTCAACTACTGGAGAATCGAGCACAACGAGATCATCATTCACAAGGGCTTCATGCACGAGCAGGAACGCCACCCCACCTCGCAGGCCCGGTTCAAGCTGGTCATCGAGGACGTCGTCGAGTACGCCCTGATGGGCAGCGGCACGCTGGTGTTCTACTTCGGAGACAGCAACACCGAACACCGGCTGTCCACCGTGCTCTTCGTGCATCGCAAGGCCCGGATGCTGGACGAGATCCTGGGACGGATGGCGGTGATCGATACCCGCGAGGGCTGACCACCGGCCGGGGCCGGCTGCGGCGATGCGGCCGGCTTGCGGGCTGCCGGCAGGCCGCGTCAATGCGAAGAAGCCGGGCGGTTTCCCCTGCCGCCCGGCCCCTCGTCATGGCTCTCTCCCCATCGGTCGGTCGCGGGCCCCCCCCCGGTCATGCGGCCCGCCGGGGCCGCCGGCCTTCCCCCCGGCCGACGGCGATCCTGCTTTCCGCTTCCCTCCGGAAGGCACCGGACGCATGGCATCCTCAGGCGGATCGTGCCCGTGCGTCCCGATTTCGACCCGCCGGCGGGCGATGATCACCCGCCGGCCGGGTCGATGTGCCTTCAGCTGAGCAACGCCAGCACCGACTGCTGCCGCGCGTTGGCCGCGCTGAGCAGGGCTACGCCGGCGTTCAGCAGAATGCTCTGCCGCTCCATCTCGGCCGTCTCGAAGGCGTAATCCGTCTTCTGGATGGCGTCGACGGCGCTGGTCATTTCGGTCTGCTGGGCCTGGAGCGAGGACAGGCTCGTGCCGACCTGGTACTTGTTGAAGCTGCCGATCCGCGCCGCCTGCATCGACACCTGCTTGCTGGCCTGGCGGGCGATGGCCACCGCGTTGGTGCCGCTCGCACTGAGCGACTGGCTTCCGCCGGTCTTCATGTCGCGCAGGTAGCCGAGCCCCGATCGCCCCAGTTCGGCGGTATTCAGGCCGCCCATGCCCACCGTCGTGCGCGAGTAGGTGTCCGTCCCGAGCTGGAACGTCGCCCCGCCGCCGGTGATGGTGATCGTCCGGGTGCCCGTCGTCGTGCCGGCGAACGTAAAGCTCAGGCTGACGCCGTTGCCGGTATAGTAGACCTCGCTGCCCTGGGCGTTGGCGGTCTCGCCGTTCACGCGGACCGTCGCGTCGGTGCCGGCGGTCTTGGCCACGTTGCCGGACGTGACGACCTTGTTGGAACCGTTCAGCACGCTGACGGTCACGAAGGCGTCCGAACCGGTGTCCGTGGTCATGAACTGCACCCGGCCGCCGACCACGTTGGCGCTGACCCCGGTCATCCCCTTGACCCCGCGGATGGCCGACAGGATGTTGGCGCTGCTGTAGCTGCTCAGCAGCGTAACCGTGGTGCTGCCGTGCTTGCCGGTGATCTGCAGCGTGCTGGACGTGGACATAGTCACGGCACTGAAGGTGTTGCCCGATGTGCCGCGCGTCGCCACGGCGGTCACGTTGACGTTCAGGGTCAGGTTGCCGCTGACGTTCGGGTTGCGGGAGTAGACCTCGATGTCCTTGATCGCCGGGGCACTGTTGGTGTACGCCTGGATGACGTTATCCCCGGTGAAGATCTTCGAGCCGTTGAACTCGGCCTGAGACAGCAGCCGGTCGATCTGGTCGATGGTGTTGTCGATCTGGGCCTGATAGGCCGCCTTCTCGGAGGCGGAAATGCCCGAACCCGTGCCCAGCGAAGCCAGCCGTTCGATCTCGGCGGTCAGCGTGCCGATCTCGGTAAGGGTGTCGTCGGCCACGTTCAACAGGCTTTGCGACCGCTCGTTGCCTTCGACGGCCGCGTTGATCCGGGCCAGCTGCCCGTTCAGGGCGTTCACCGCCACCATGCCGCTGGGATCGTCCGACGCCCGGTTGATGCGCTGACCGGTGGCCAGCCGCTCCATGGTGCGGTCGTTGTCGCTCTGCACCTTGGAGAGCGAGGAGAGAATACGGTAGGACAGAGAGTTCATACCGACTGAGAGTGCCATGTTTGGTCCCCTACGTTGTCCGGCGAAGAATCAGGTTCGGACCAACGGTAAGATATAAAAAAGGCGCGCCAAAAAAGATTCCGCGAAAAAATCGACTTGCCCGTCGCGGCCTTGCGTTGCAGGGACTTAGGGGTCAAGCCCTGCCCGCGACGCCAGCGTCCGTTTCCCTCGCATCAGGCCCTTTTCCGGGACGGCCCTGCCCCCCGACCCCGGACCGACGCCGGACCGGTCCGGAAAAAAGCCCCGCGCCGGCTCCGCCGGCCCCGCCCCACCGGCCGCCGCCGCGTTGCATTGCACCTGACCGCTTCTTACACTGGCCGGCGGAGCGTTGCGGGCGGCATGTGTTGCGGGCGGCATGTAAGGTCCCTGCCGGACGCAGGATGCCCGCCCCCCGGAGGTTGCCGATATGCCCAACTATGCCCTGCTCACCGCCAGCGGACACGACCGCCCCGGCATCGTGGCCGCCCTGGCCGGGGTGCTGCTGGAAAGCGACTGCAACATCGAGGACTCGCAGATGGCCCGGCTGGGGCCCGACTTCGCCTGCATGCTCATGATCCGCATGCCCGAGGGCATGGTGGGCGGACAGCTGGAACAGCGACTGGCCGGCGTCGTCCGCGACCTGGGACTGCGGGCCCACATCCAGGACCTCCGCCCCGAGGAGGCCGCCGAGGTGCGGACCGACCATCCCAAGCACCTCATCCACGTCTACGGCGCCGACCGCAAGGGGATCGTCTACCGCCTGGCCAGCCGGCTGGCCGAACGCAGCGTCAACATCACCAACCTCCACACCGAGGTCATCCACCACCAGACGCCGCTGTACGTCATGATGATCGAAGTGGAAATCCCGCGGTTCGTGGACAGCGGCCGGCTTCAGGACGAGCTGGCCGCCATCGGCCGGGAAATCGACGTGGTGGTATCCATGAAACCCAAGGACGACGCCCGCTTCTGAAGACCCGGCCGCTGCACCACGCCGGCCCGGCGGACCGAACCCGCATACGCAACCGCCGCCGAACCCGGCTTTCAGGCCGGGGCGACCGCAGGGGCGTCAAACTCGTCGCCACGGAAGGTGCTTCCCAGGTAGATCCGCCGGACGCCCGGATCGTTGATCAGATCACGCGGGGTGCCTTCAGCCAGCACCTGCCCCTCGTGAATGATGTAACTGCGGTCGGTTACCGAAAGCGTCTCCCGGACATTGTGGTCCGTCAGCAGAATGGCGATACCGTGCTGCTCCCGCAGGCGGCGAATTTCCGTCTGGAGGCCCTCCACGGCGATCGGATCGACGCCGCTGAACGGCTCGTCCAGCAGGATCAGCTGGGGCTCGGTAATCAGGGAACGGGCAATCTCCAGCCGCCGCCGCTCCCCACCGGAAAGATCCCTGGCCAGCTGGCGGGCAAGATGCTTCAGGCCGAACTGCTCCAGCAGGTTATCCGCCCGGGCTTTACGCTCCCGCCTCCGTAGCCGCATGGATTCCAGGATCGCCAGCAGGTTCTGCCGGACCGTCAACCGCTGGAAGACACTGGGCTCCTGGGACAGATAACCCAACCCCCGCTGGGCACGCTTGTACATCGGCAGCGGGGTGATATCCTCCCCGTTGAAGATCACCTGCCCGCCGTTGGGCGTGATCATGCCGATGGTGATCCGGAAACTGGTCGTCTTGCCCGCCCCGTTGCGACCCAGCAGGCCCACGATTTCTCCGTGCCGCACCCGGTAGCTGACCCGATCCACCACCGTCCGGTTGCCGTATCTCTTGACCAGGTTGATCGTTTCGAGAAGCGCGCCTGAGGCCGGCATGTCATCTCCCGAAGTATCCCCCGGCCAGAGGCTCTTCAACTCGTGGAAAAGGTGTTGAAAAGCGCTTGCCGGGCGACGATAAACCGCCTTGTCAACGGCCGGGAGTATTCGCCCCAGCCCGGCCTGACAATACAAACATATCCCTAATAATCATCGCAACTCTTTTTTTCAAAAGGCTTTACAGAGACATAACTCAAGCCATAGACTGACCAGCATACGGTGCGCCCGCCCATCAGTGCCTCCCGGTAAAGGCAGGCACTATTTCTCGGGCCGCACGGTGGATAACTCGCCGATTCCAGCGGCTCTTCCTGACGCCCGGCAGGCCTTTTGGCGGCTAAGGCCGATGGATCAGCCGGACTAAGCGCCGCCCCCACATCGGGGCCGCCGGGGCGGGCTCTCACCGCCTCGGGCCGCCACGCTGCCGCGGCGCCGGCGACCGTATCCCGGCCAGTACCCGCCTTCCAACCGGCCGGACCGTCAGACGCCACCGGCCGGCGGGATTCGGCCCGCCTGGCCGCCGCTCGACCCGCCCTGGCCTGGCCGACCGCACCGGCCGCCATGGCCTCCCAGCAACACCGGGATTCTACCGGATCCAGCGCATCCTGCCGACATTCGGGATCAGACCGATCCCCGGGGACCACTCGGGGCGGTATCCGGCCGGCCAATACACGAAGAAGGCCTTGCCGATCAGTTGATCCTCGGGCACCGTTCCCGGCTTGTACTCGTCGCCCAGACCTTTCAGGTGCGGTCCGATCTCCCACCACAGCCGTGAGTCCTTGCTCGCCGGGCTGTTGTCGCCAAGCATGTAGTACTCGCCGAAGGGTTGTTCGCGCAGCAGGATCGGGCATCCCGTCGTGCCCCAGCCCGGCCAGCCGACAAAGGGGTTGGTCACCACGTTCCGCGAGCCGGGCGGGCCGATCCGGCCTGCCGGGTGACTCTGGGCCTCGTTCTGGATGACGGAACGATAGTACACATCGCGTTCCAGCACGACATGGCGGAGTCTTCCGGCCAGCTTGCGGGCCCCGATGCGCACCTCCGAGGGACGCGGCTGTTCTCCGTTCCGGCCCCTGTGGTAGGCCTTCTGCAGGTCGGGAGTCCATGTTCCGGCGGCGACCTCCGTTCCGTTGACCCGGACCGAAGCCCGGCAGTCCACGTTGCAGAACTCGACGCGGAACGCCCTGCCCGGCGTGAAGGCTCCGCTGCGCGCCTCCCGCCCCAGCATTTCGCGGTTTCCGGGGGTCTGCAGGGCCGGGCAGTGATGGTCGATGCGCACCGTGCCGTCGGCCGACAGATAGGCGAAGAAGGTGTGGTCGTCGCGGTTCATCTGGAGAACCAGTGACCCGTCGCCGCCCTCGGGAAACCACGTGAAACGCAGTCGCAGGTCGCCCACCGGGCAGTCCGCACCGCCCCGCGACGGGCCCGGCAAAGGGTGGTTGTAGGCGTAGAAGTCGGCGATCTGCCGGCCGGCGAACTGGATGTAGGCCGGGTTGTCGTCGGGCACGCGGAACACGACCTCGCGGCCGGCGGTGTTCCAGGCCCCGGCCGAGGATCCCACCGGCTCCCATCGCGGACCCTGCTGGTCGCCGGTGCGGAGATGACCGTAGTCCGGGAGGAAGTCGTGGTCATAGACGATCATCCAGAGCGCATCCTGGGCCCGGCGGGTCTTGCGCCGGATCTCGAGCATGGGCAGAACCCTGCGGCCGAGTTCCTCGAGCCTGGCGGAGGCTGCGTCGCGGTCCATCGGCGCTTCTCCGGAGGCGTGCCGGGCGATGTCCAGACGCAGCTGTTCGAAGGCGTCGATGAGGCCCGGATCACGGGCCCGGACGGTCTGCAGGGGGGCGGCGAACACGTCGCCGTCGATGATCTCCAGGATCTCGCCGGGCAGGCCGACCAGTCGCTTGATGAAGTTGGTCTGCCCGTCGCGCGGATCCTTGAACACCGTGACGTCCCAGCGCTGGGGCCCCAGCAGGGCCCCACCGATGTCGAACGGCCACTTGTGCACCAGGATACGGTCGCCGCTGTCGGGCCGGACGATGCGCTCGGGCGGGATCTCGTCGGCCATGGTGTCGCAGTTCGGGCAGCGGAGCGTCAGCGAGCGCGGCGAACGGCTCAGGTTTTCGTGGACCGCCCGGATGTCGTTCTCGGTGATCCCCCGGGCGTATTCGAAGCCGCAGGTCGAACAGGTGCAGGTCACCTGGTCGCCGTAGAGCGTCGCGGCCATGGAGCCGGTGGGGATGACGAACGCCTCGACGATGAAGGCCCGGAACACGAACGCGAGAATGAAGGCGATCAGGATGGACTCGAGGGTGTCCCTGACGGTCTGGGCGGTGCTCTTGGGGGATGGAGAAGCCGGGGTGGCCATGGATCCTCTCGCGCGGGCGGGGCCGGGGCGGATCTCGGCTGTTGTCCACCGCGTCGCGCCCGCCCACGAGGTCGGGACCCGCGGATCAACCGGGCCGGCGCACCGACCGGGACGGCGCGCGAGACGCCGGCCGTCCGGCGACCACCTGCCATCGGCGGGAGTCTAATGGGCGCCTCCGGCAGCGTCAACCGCTCCGCTGCCGCCGAAAGGGCCGTCGCGCGGTTCGCTCGACTCGATCCACCCGCCGCCGAGCACCATGTCCTGGCGGTACAGCACAACCGCCTGGCCCGGGGTGATCGCCGCCTGGGGCTGGTCGAAGGCGACCCGCACGCCATCGGGCCCCAGCGGTTCGACCACGGCCGGGGACGCCTGGTGGGCGTAGCGGATCTGGGCGAGGGCCGGGAACGGCTCCGTCGGCGGGGGGACCAGCCAGCGCATGCCCGAGGCGGTCAGCCGGGTGCCGGCCAGGGCCGACCGCGGCCCGACGGTGAGGGCATTGCGGGCCGGATCGATGGCCACGACGTAACAAGGCTGCCCCAGGGCCACTCCCAGCCCGCGTCGCTGCCCGATGGTGTAATTCGGCAGGCCGGCGTGGCGGCCGATCTGACGCCCGGAGGCGTCCAGCACCGGCCCCTCGGCGAATGCCTCCGGGTGTCGCCGTCGCACCAGGCCGGCGTAATCGCCGTCCGGAACAAAGCAGATGTCCTGCGACTCGGGCTTGGCCGAAAGCGTCAGCCCGAAACGGCGGGCACACGCCCGGACCTCCGCCTTGGTCATCCCGCCAAGGGGCAGCAACGTGCGGGCCAGGGTCTCGCGCCCGATTCCGAAGAGCACGTAGGACTGGTCCTTGGCCCGGTCGACCCCGCGGAACAGCGCCGGGCCGTCCTCCCCGGGCAGCACGCGGGCGTAGTGGCCGGTGGCGATGAAGTCGGCCCCGGCCGCCCGGGCGTAATCGGCGAGCCGGCCGAACTTCAGGCGCTCGTTGCACAGCACGCAGGGGTTGGGCGTGCGGCCGCGACGGTACTCGGCCACGAACTGTTCGATCAGTTCCTCGAAGGCCTCCCTGAAGTTCAGGGCGAAGAACGGCACGCCCAGCCGCCCGGCGACGGACCGCGCGTCCGCGGCATCCCGGGCGCCGCAGCAGCCGCGGACCTGGCGTGGGGCGCCGTCCCCCCCACCGTCTCCCCCGGGCTCCTCGACGCCGGTGCGCATGAACAGGCCGACGACCTGGTAGCCCTGTTCGTGAAGCAGACACGCGGCGACGCTGGAGTCCACGCCGCCGCTCATGGCGACCACCACTTTGCCGCGACTGCCGGCCACGCTATGCTCCGGGAGAAAGCCGGGGCGACCGGTCGTGTTGCCGGTCGATGCACTGAATGCCGCATTATAGCGGGCCCGTGGAAGCCCGCCCAGATCCGGCCCGGAGACGACAGGATGCAGACCTTGAGCGTACGCACGCAGGCCCGGTGTCAGATGATCGACGTGACGGAGGAAGTCCGACGGGCGGTGCGCGAGGCCGGCCTGCGGGACGGCTGCGCGATCTGCTTTGTGCCGCACACCACCGCGGGCATCACCATCCAGGAGAACGCCGATCCCGACGTGGTCCACGACTTTCTGCTTCAAATGGAGCGGATGGTGCCCCGCGACGCGGCCGGCTTCCGCCACAACGAGGGCAACAGCGACGCCCACATCAAGGCCTCGCTGACCGGGCTTTCGCAGACCATCCTGGTGCGGGACGGCCGGCCGGTGCTGGGGACGTGGCAGGCGATCTATTTCTGCGAGTACGACGGGCCGCGGCAGCGCAGCCTGCTGGTGCACTGCACGGCCGGATGAGCGTGCGGGGCGGCGGCGGTCCGGCCGGCGGGTGCGTGTTGCGCGTGCCGGAGAGCGGGCCGGGCACCTTTCGCGCGGTCTGCGGGCATCGCAGGGCCGCCCCCGGCGGGTCATGGTCACTCCCGCGTCGGGCGAAAGGCCGCCTTCTGAGAAAAGGAGCCGGATCCGGCAGGCGCAGCACGTGCTCCGGCCGAGCCGGACCGTCCCGATGCCGGGTCGCAACCCGGGAGATCGTGCCTGAACATGAGCGACGATCCGAACAGGAAGGTCGGGGCCCGCTGCCGCACCTGCGGCCGGCAGCTGACCGTGGTTGAGTTCAGGGCCTGCACCGGCCTGGGACACTTCTGCTCAGACCACATCCCCCTGGGCTCCCCCTCATCCCCGCGGCCCCCCCGGCCGGCGAAGAGATCGTCGCCGCGGAGGCCGGGCCGGCCGGGCGGCGGGCGGCACCGGCGGGTCACCGATTCCGGCGAGGTGGAGTACTTCTGCAAGGCCCAGTTCGCCCGCACGGGATCGATCCGGCGCGGGCGGCTGACCTGCGCGCACCCGTCCTGCATCGCAGGCCAGGCGGTGTTCGTGAGCGACGGCGTGGGCTACGGCCCGCGCGAGATCGCGATTCTGTTCATCCGCGACGCGGAAGGCCGCAGCCTGGCGGAACGCCAGGGGTTCACCTGTCACGACTGAGCCGTTCCGGCGTCAGGCGGCCGGCGGGCTACAGCTTCTCGTAAGGCCACATCTCGATGCCGCCGTCCAGGACCCTGACGTTCCGGAAGCCCGCGGCCCGCAGAACCAGCGCCGCCTCATACCCGCGCAGCGAGATCCGGCAGAAGGTGACGATCGGCCGGTCGCGGGGCAGGTCGCCGAGCCGGCCGCGAAGCGCGCCCAGGGGCATGAGCGTGCTGCCGGGCAGGCGGACCTGCTCGGCTTCGGCGGGCGTGCGGACATCGAGGAACACGAACTCCTCGCCGGCCTCCTGCATCCGCCGGACCTCCATGGCGGTGATGCCCTCCATCAGACCGTCGAGCTTGTTGCGGGCCACGTTGGCCGCGGTGATGACGTTATCCATCGCCTCGGCGTAGGGCGGGGCGTAACACAGGTCCGCGTTGGCCAGGGCATCGACGGTCATGCCCGCCGTCAGGGCCATGGCCACGACGTCGATGCGCTTGTCGCCGGCTCCCGGACCGACGGCCTGGGCGCCCAGCACGCGGCGCGTCGGGCGGTCGACGACGAGCTTGAGGCAGATGGGCCGGGCCGAGGGCATGTAGTGGGCCTTGTCCGGCGCGGGCGCCAGGGCGGTCACGACGTCGCGGCCGCCGGCCCGGGCCGCAGACTCGGTCAGCCCGGTGCGGGCCACGCAGAAGTCGAACACCTTGCACACCGTGCTGCCCAGCACGCCCGGAAAGCGCTCGTCCCGGCCGCAGATGTTGTCGGCGACCACGCGGCCCTGCTTGTTGGCCGTCGATCCGAGCGGAACGTAGCAGGGGAGCCCGGTGAGCAGATCGACGCACTCGACGCAGTCGCCGGCGGCGTAGATGTCCGGATCGCTGGTGCGGAGATGGTCATCGACCCGGATCGCGCCGGTGGTGCCGATCTCCAGCCCCGCCTGCTGCGCCAGGGCGACGTTGGGCCGCACGCCGATCGCCAGCACGACCATGTCGGCCGGCAGGGCTCCGCCGTCGGTGACCACGCCGCGGACCTTGCCGTCCGCTCCGCCCTTGAGCCCCAGAACCGGCGTGCCGGTCATGACCTTCACGCCGTGGGCCTCCAGGTGCTGCTCGACCAGTGCGGCCACCTCCCCGTCGAGGATCCGCAGGATCTGAGGCTGGGCCTCGACGATGGTGACGCGCGAGCCCTTGCTGGCCAGGGCCTCGGTGATCTCCACGCCGATCAGCCCCCCGCCGACGATGACCACGTCGCGGGCCTTGCCGGCGGCCAGGGCCGCGCGGATGCCCTCGGCGTCGTTGACGCCGTGCAGGGTGTAGACATTCTCCAGCCCGACGCCGGGGATGTCGGGCACCACCGGCGAGGCTCCGGTGGCCAGCACCAGCTTGTCGTAGAGCAGGCTGGACTCCCGTCCGCTGACCGCGTCGCGCACCGTGACCGACCGGGTCCGCCGGTCGATGGCGATCGCCTCGGCCTGGTTCATCACCCGCACGTTCTTGACCTGCTGGAAAAAGACCGGGTCGCGGACGGCTCCCAGAGCGGTGCTCATCAGCTCCTTGTGGTCCTGGACGACGCCGGAGATGTAGTACGGCAGCCCGCAGCCGGCATAGGAGAGGAAGCGGCCCTTCTCGACGATGGTGACCTCGGTGTCGGGTCGCAGGCGGATGATGCGTGCCGCGGTCTTGGGGCCCGCGGCCACGCCGCCGATGATCACGACTTTCATGGGCCTGTTCATGCCCTGATCCTCCTGCTGATCCTCGCCGACGCGGGCCGCCGGCCACCGCACCACGATCCGGGCGCCCCCCAGCTCCCCGGCCTCAGCCCACACCTTTCCGCCGGCCGCGGTCACCACCGCCCGCACAAAGGCCAGCCCCAGGCCGGTTCCCGGCCGGGCCGATCCGGCCGCCGCCGAGCCGCGTACAAAGGGCTCGAAGACCCGCTCGCGTTCGCCCTCGGGGATGCCGACGCCGGAATCCGAGACCACCAGCTCGGCTGCTCGCTGCCCGGCGTCCAGTCGCGCCTGCAGACGTATCCGGCCCTGATCGGGCGTGTACTTGAAGGCGTTATGCAGCAGGGCATCGAGGACCTCGGCCAGCGTGTCCTCCTGCCCGTGAACCCAGGGCACCGCATCGGAAACCTCGACCTCCAGGCCGATGCCTCGCCGCGCCGACTCCTCGGCGTACCGCTGCTGGGCCCGACGGACCAGCGCCGCCAGGTTCACAATGCCGGGCAAAGGCCCCTCCCGGCCGGCGCGGGCGATGGCCAGCATGCGGCGCGACGCCTCGACGGCCTGCTCGCAGCGGTCCAGGGCCTTGGACAACAGCCGCTGCTGCTGGGGATTCAGCGGACCGGCCGCGCCGCTGACGACGGTGCGCAGGATGGTGACGGCCGTGGCCACGGGCGACTGCAGCTGGTGTGCGGCCAGCGAGGCGAAGCTGATGTCCGCGGGCTGAATGCCGTCGGTGGACATGGGCCGGTGCATTCTACCCGAGGCCGAAACCTTCAGACAGGCCCCCGACCGGCCGGCGCGTCCATCGGTCGGCGGCGCGCGCATGTGGCTTGAAAGGCGAAAAACGCTCCGCCCCGGCGCCGGACTGACTGGCCGGCGGAGTGCGGCTGCGTCTTGCCGCCGGTGCCCGCTGAAGACTATAGTGCCCGGCATGGCGGAAACGGCTTCCGGGGAAACGACCTGGACGGTCGGTCGGCTGATCCAGTGGACGACCGGCTGGTTCAGTCAGCGGCAGGTCGAAGGAGGCCGCCTGGCCGCGGAGCTGCTGCTGGCCCGGGCGATGGGCTGCCGCAAGATCGACCTGTACACCCGCTACGACCAGGAGCCATCCCCCGAGCAGCGTCTGGCCTTCCGCGAGCTGGTCCGCCGGGCCGGCGAACACACCCCCATCGCTTACCTGCTGGGCCGGCGGGAGTTCTTCTCGCTGGACTTCGAGGTGACCCCCGCGGTGCTGGTGCCCCGGCCGGAGACCGAGGCGCTGGTGCAGCGGGCGGTGGATCTCTGCCGCGGCCAGCCGCAGCGCCGGTGGCGGCTGGCGGACGTCGGCACCGGCAGCGGCTGCATCGCCGTGGCGGTGGCGAAGTTCGCCGCCAACTGCGCGGTTCTGGCGACCGACATTTCGGCCGAGGCCCTTCAGGTCGCCGCCCGCAACGTGGCCGCCCACGGGCTGCAGGATCGCATCCGGCTGGTGGAGGCCGACGGATGCCGCCTGCCCGGGGACGCCGTGCCCGACGGGGGCTTCGATCTGCTGGTGTCCAACCCGCCTTACATCAGTGACCGCGACTGGGCGGCACTGCCCCCCCACATCCGGGATCATGAGCCCCGCCTGGCCCTCAGCGGCAACGGCGGCGACGGCCTGGAGATGTACCGCCGGTTCGCCGTCGAGGCTGCGGCGATCCTGGCACCGGACGGTCGCCTGCTGGTCGAGATCGGCCATGACCAGCGCGCGGCGGTTGCGGAGGTTTTCCAGTCCGCGGGCGGCTGGCATTTTGCCGGTGCCCACCGCGATCCGACCGATCCTCACGACCGGGTGCTGGAGTTCGCCCGCCGGCCGGAGGCCCTTGCAAAGGCGTGAGGTCCGCCTCCGCCGGCCTGAAAAGCCGCGACGCCCGGGTTCCCATGGAAACACCGGGCGTCGCCGCTGAAACCGTGTCGATCCCGCCGATGCCGTCGGCGTCAGGACGCTGGCGATCAGCCTCCCCAGGACCAGCTGACGCTCATGCCGCCGTAGAGGTTGTCCTGGGTGACATCCTCGTCTTCGAGGTTGCCCAGGGCATCCGAGAAGTAAAGCATGCCGGAGATGCTGATGCTGCCCGCCCAGGTCGGCAGGTGCAGCAGCGGCGTCAGGTCATAGCTGACGGCCAAGCCGATCTGCTGGTAGGCGGCCTGCAGATGGTTGGCGTTGTTCCGGCCGAGATAGCGCTTCAGCACTCCGCCGTCGATGCCCATGATGTAGGACGGGGTGATGGTGAGGTTCTCGACGCCGGGCACCGCGAAGTCGTGGCTGATACCGAACTCCATCCACACTCCGCCGGAGCCGATGCCGACGTCCTGGGCGAACAGGAAGTAGGGATTCAGGACGCCGTCCTCGTTCTCCGGGAACGCCCACTTCCACATCCAGGCGTCGTTGTGCTCGAGTTTGAAGTACCACTCATGCGTCTTGTCGTCGTTGTTGTTGCCCCGGGCCCCATCCTGCCGCAGCAGCTTCTGCAGCTTGGGATAGGTGTAGAACATGTAGCCCAGGGTCAGGTCGGTCGCGATCGGCTCGATGCCGTAGGTCCAGCGGATCCCGTAATCGATCTCCTGCAGGTTGGAGCCGGCGGCATACGGATTGAGTTTCTCCTGGTCGGCGTACCACTCCCAGAAGGTGTCGAACCCGAATGTGCCCCAGGTTCCCGTATCCCAGTCGATCGACGTGGTCATCTGATGGTTGAGCTTCTCGCGGCCCTCGCCGTCGTACTCGGACCAGTTGACGCCGCGCCACATGTAGTCGGTCATCAGGTAATAGGAGACGCCGAGACTGATCGGCAGGCCGGGCTTCTCGGCGGGCTCGGTCTTCTCGACCTGCTCGCGGGTCATGGTCGTCTCGGTGGACTCGTGGGCGGCCGGCTGATCGGCCTGGGCCAGGGTCAGGGGCTCGGCCTTATCGAAGTCATTGGCAGCCGTCGCGCCGGCAACCGATCCCAGCACGCCGATGCCCGCGGCCAGCCCGACCGCAAGCCACCGTCCCGGCGGCCCTGTGATTCTGTGCTTGTGCACGCGATCCTACCTCCTTTCAGGAGGACCGGCGCGCCGCATGACTCGCCGGCAAAGCCGGCGGCCGGTGCGGGCGCCCGTACCGTTCCATCAGACGCCGGGCGATCAGATCACGTCCGTGACCACCGGAACCAGATTCCAGACGGCGTCGCGGATCAGGGCGGCGCTGCCGTCGATCAGTGTCGTGCTCCAGATGTTCGCCCACAGGTTGTCGCTGATGCAGCTGTTGAACAGAAAGCCGCCGGCGACCGACAGGCCCACCATCTTGAAGATCCGGCTCATCGTAATCTCCTTTCAGCTGTTGCGCGGCGCCGCGCCGACGCCGCTTTCAGAAAGACCGCCGCGCGACGCACCGTTCCATGGTGCCCGCCGCCGGCGGAGACGCTGCACATGCCTGCTCAATAAAACGCCCGGCCCGGCATACCGCGCCGCAGTCCCGTCCGCAGCCAGGCTCTTTCACCTGTCCGACGGTGCCGATTCGCGCCGCGCCGCGCTGGCCGACCCGTCCGCCGCCTCTGATTGCGACTCATCGAAACGCTGGCAGCTTCGACTTGCCCGCATTCTTAACACCAGGGCCCTCGGAATTCAAGTAGGGACTCCGAAAAAACTGCCGCAAGCGTAGCGAAAGACCAAAGCGAGCATCTCAGCCGGTCGGGCCCGCCAGGCTGCGCAACGCTCCAGGGACCCCTTGAAAAAAGGGCCAGGTGGTGGGCGGAACCCTGATGCGCCTGTTTCATCGGGGATCCGCATCGAGCGGCGGCCACACACCGCCATGACCCGCCACCACCTGACCCTCGGGCAACAATCCGGCATTCCTTTGCCCATGCCGCCTTCGCGGCACTACCCGGGCTGCCGGATCGCACCCGAACAACCGGTCAAACCCCTGCGGCATCAGCCGGGTACCGGCTGCCCAAGCTGCCCGAACTGCCTGCCGCCATCCCAAGGCCCAGAGCCATTCGTCCGCGTTTGCGAACACGCCAATGTTTTGCACGATGCGTGCCATCGCGACGGCCAAGGGATCTGAACAGGTAGTTTCGATCGTAACAATATTCAAAGAAATGATTTATGACTTGACGAACGCCTCCCTGGACGGTTTTTCGCCCCATGGGCCGATCGAACCTGCCACCATGCATGCCGATTGTGCAGGCAGTCCGGAAACGCATTGCCCCAATCGCCAGCAGTCCAACCTAATCGCATCGATGACCGGCCGGACGGACTCCTGACTGGCTCCGTGCATGGCGACCACCCACGCACCTGAATGCTCCAGGGGGGATCTGCCCTATATTCCCGACGTGGATTCATGCGATTCGTCGAGGCCGCTGCGTAGACATTGCGGTCGCCGAATGCCACGGCAGGTTCGCTGCGTTGGCCTCGCATCCAGGGTCAGGGAGATGTCCCAATCCCCTTGAGGCCCGGGAGGCTGCTCCGGTCAGGCGTCGTTATCGGTCTGCGGCTATCCACGGCACCGGCCGGGAGAGCGGTCTGCTGCCCCGGATTATGGTTTGAAGCTTTTTTCGTGCCCGCGGCGACCGGGCCGTATTGAATAATACTGAGGAGCAACGTGGGGGGTATGCGCCCGTCGGCTTCCGGGGGTTAAAGGGTCATGCGTCTGCTGGATTTCATCAGGAAACTCGCCGGCGAGGAGAGCGTTCGCGTCTCCGGCAACGGCGGGGGACGCCGCTCAGCGGCCCAACGGCAGGCACTGCTCGATTCCCCGGCCGATCCCCCGGCCGCCGGCGAGGCGACGGCTTCTTCCGAACGGCCGGCTGAACCTCGCAAGCCCCAGGCCGACCCCTTCGAAACGCGCACCAGCGAGTATGACCCGGCCGACGAGGCCGGCCTGATGCTGTTTCCGGACGTCTGGCTTCCACCCCGCCGCCGCTGAGCCGGCCGGGCCCTCCCCGTAGGCCGGGGGACTCCGCCGGGTACCCGCCGAAACCCACTCATGAACCCGCCGGGGCTGCCGCCCCTTCGCCGCGGCCCCGGATTGCTCCTGCAATTCCAGGGCGTAACCTGCCGCTCCCGGCTGGTCGCAGCGGTGTTGCTGGCCGTCGGAAGAACCCGGGCAGATGAAACCTGCTTGCGGCCTGGCGCCGGGAGCCGGAGAATGGGCCGTTCCGTACGTGGAAGGCGTGCGGAACGTCGTCGACGATACTGTCAGGAGGCGATTGAACATGCCATCGCTCACCCAGAGGATCGCATCATCCGCCCGGATGTGGCTGCTGGCGGGTCTGTCCGTCGGCTGTGTCGCCCGCGCCGATGCCCAGGCCCGCTGGCTCGGCGACCTGGAATACCGTTTCCTGCACGTCAGCCAGGGCTGGGGCATGCTGGGCGTCAACACGGCCGCCCGGGCCGGGGATCAGCCCGGTGCGCCCCTGCGCATCGGGGATCACCGGTACGCACGCGGGCTGGGACACCACGCCCCCGGTGAGATCGTGGTCGATCTGGGCGGAGCCTTTGAGACGTTCGAGGCCCAGGTGGGCCTGCAGCGGCAGGACGGCGGCGGCGGAAGCGTCGTGTTCCGGGTGTTTGTCGATGACCAGGAGCGATTCAACAGCGGTGTCATGCATCAGGACACTCCGCCTGCGCAGGTGCTCGTGCCGGTCGGCGGAGCCCAGGAGCTGCGGCTGCAGGTCGAGGATGCCGGCGACGGGCTGACCTGCGACATGGCCAACTGGGCCGAGGCCCGGCTGCTTTCGGCCGCGACGCCGGCCCCGGTGGACCCGGCAGCGGCCATCGACCCGGTGCCCGCCGGAACGGTCTGCACCTCGGACCCCGCGCGCACCACCGGGGCGCAGGCGTCACGGATCCAGGAGTACCTGGCCGAGGACGTGTTCCTGGAGACCGGGCTGACCGCCGATCCGCAGGGCGGCTGGTCCGTGCCGGTCTGGCCCGGCGGACAGGCCTGCTTGGGCGTCACGTGGCCGGAGAAGCGACCGATCCGCCAGGTCCGGCTCACCTTCGCGGAGGCACCCGAAGTCGACACCGCTCGCCAGGCGCGTCTGGAATGCTGGATGGGCGAGACACTGTGGCAGGGCTCCTGGACGGCCTTGCCGGCCGAAGTACGCATGGAAGACCGGACGATGACGCTGACGCCGGACTGGTCGGCCTGCCCCCAGACACGCAGCTCGACGCGCAAGATCCGTGTGATCTGGCCGGCAAGGGGGAATTCGGTGGATGTGCAGAGCCTGTCGGCCTCCAGTCCGGCGGTCATGGCGGAGGTGCGTCTGCGGATCGAGGCCGACGAGGGTCTCAAGGGGCAGACGGCCCGCGTACAGGTCATCGACGGCAGTGTGGTTTCCGCCGCCGGCCGGCCTGAAGCAGGTCCGGTCGAGTGGCGGACGGACGCCCCGCTGGAGCTGTCCGTCCGGGCCATGCGGCCCCGGCCGTGGCGGGGGGATCGGACCGTCTTGTGCATCGATACGCCTTCCGGGCCCTGGTGCGTGGCCCTGGATGACCTGCTGGAGCACGGCGGCGTTTACGTTCGGGACGCGAACCTTTTCGTCAGCCAGGCCGGGCTCGGCCAGACACTGGCCTCCTGGCGGGCAGGTCTGTCGGGCCGCCGCACGGTGCTGGCCGAGGTGCGGGAGCAGGAGGACCAGACCTTCCAACAGGCCATGCGGGCGGTCCACGCCGTCGAGCAGGACGCCAGTCCGACGATGCTTTCTCTGGCCTGCGACAACCACAAGATGATCGTGCACCGCGACGGGATGGTGGAGTTCAGCCTGTCTCCCGAGACCGACGACCGGATGGTGGACAAGGCCGCCGAGCTGGCCTGCCGGGTCGTGCCGGTCTACGGCGGCGGCTCGAACGGGACGTGCACCCGGAAGCTGGAAGGCGGCTGGCTGCCGGTGCCGGTCACCACCATCCAGCGGGATGGCATCCTTTACCGACAGCGCGCGTTCGTGGCCCCCTTCGTTTCTCCGCCCGTCGGGGCGACGGCCATCGGGCTGCTGGACATCACCGCCGAGAACCCCACGGATTCGCCCCGCCAGGCGCGGCTGGAGTGGCGGTTCCTGGCACATGCCGGACGCGGCGAGGCCGCCGAGACCCGCCCCACCGCCGACGGCGCCGAAGTCTTCAGGCTGGGGCGGCAGCTGGCCCGCCTGCGCATCCTGGCCGGGCCCGACCTGCCGGCGGCGATCGAGCCCGGGCGGGTTTCCCTGGCCGGCACGGTGGCTCCCGGATCGGCGGCCCGCGTGCAGATCGCCATTCCGCTGTGGCGTGCCGCCGCCGGCGAGAGCCTGGACTGGTCGGCCGAGGATCTGTCGGCCGCGACCCGGCGGCACTGGGAGGAGGCTCTGGCCCCGGCGGCGCGGATTTCGGTGCCCGACGAACTGCTGTCGGACGTGATCCGCGCGTCGCAGGTCCACTGTCTGATCGCCGCCCGCCAGGAGGCCGAAGGCCGGCGCGTGGCCGCCTGGATCGCCTCAATGCACTACGGTCCCCTGGAAAGCGAGGCCCACGCCGTGATCCGCGGCATGGACGGCCTGGGGCATCACGACTTTGCCCGGCGCAGCCTGGATTACTTCGTGAAGCGTTACAGCCCCGAGGGCTTCCTGACCACCGGCTACACGCTGATGGGCACCGGCTGGCACCTCTGGACGCTGGGCGAGCACGTCGCCCGCTGCGGCGACGACGGGTGGCTGCGGTCCGTGGCCGGGGAGGTCGCCCGGGTGTGCGACTGGATCTGCCGGCAGCGGCAAAAGACCATGCGCAGCGACGCCTCCGGGGCGCGCGTGCCGGAGTACGGGCTCATGCCGCCGGCGGTGATGGCCGACTGGAACGCCTATGCATACTACTTCTGCTTCAACGGCTACCACTGCGCGGGGCTCCGCGCGGCGGCCGAGGCCCTGGCCGGCATCGGACATCCGGAGGCCGAGCGGTTCCGCCGGGAGGCCGAGGCCTTCCGGGAGGACATCCTGGCCGCGTTCCGCCGCACCTGCCGGCGCACGCCGGTGGTGGGGCTGCGCGACGGCTCGTGGGTGCGGGGCTATCCCTCGCAGGTCCACTGCCCGGGGCCCATCGGCCGGTTCTTTCCCGGCGAGGACGCCAACCGCAGCTGGTGCTACGACGTGGAAGTGGGGGCGCACCATCTCGTGCCCTTCGGCATCCTGCCGGCCGATGCCCCCGAAACCGCCGCGATGGTGGACCACATGGAGGACGTGCAGTTCCTGTCCAGCGGCTGGTTCGACTACCCGGCCGAGCGGTCGCGGGCCGATCCCCGCAATCTCGGAGGATTCGCCAAGGTGCAGCCCTACTACTGCCGCATCGCCGAGATCCACGCCCTGCGCGACGACGTCCGCCCGTTCGTCCGGGCGTACTTCAACACCCTGCCCTCGCTGCTGAACACCGAGAATCTCTCGCTGATGGAGCACTTCCGCGGGGTGGGCGCCTGGAACAAGACGCACGAAACCGGCTACTTCCTGCACCAGACGCGGATGATGCTGGTCATGGAGCGCGGCCACCGTCTCACGAACCGACAGCGGGCCCCGAAGCAGCCGTGACCGGAGCGATTCGCCGTCGATGTAGGGCATGGTGAACCAGGGGAGCCCGTCCACCTCGCCGGCGCTGATTACCGGGACGATATGGGGGTGCTGGAGTCCCGCCGACAGCAGGATTTCGCGCTTGAACCGCTCCAGCGACACCGCCTGGGCC
>CAZSYS010000036.1:12165-20918 GCA_964611365.1 uncultured Planctomycetales bacterium | reverse complement strand
CCGCAGGACAATGCGTTCGGCCGGTCCGACGCGGGCGGCGCCGGCCACCAGCCGCACGCGACGGCCCTCGGCGGTGACCCGGCCGGCCTTGACCGCCAGCCGCACCTCCGTGCCGTCGCCGCAGGCCCGGCACCGGCCCTCCGGCAGAACAAAGGAGACCTCCGGCATCGCGTCCTCCGGCAGCACCAGGCCGACCCGGATCCGCGGCTCCCGCCGGTCGTCGAGCGTCCAGTCTGACAGGCTGCAGGTTTCCACGGTCACGGCTCCGGGCCCGCGGATCGAGGCTCATTTCCGTGCGGCGGCCTTGACGAGGGCCTCAAAGATCCGACGTTGCAGCGGATCCCCGGGCATGTCTTCGGGGTGCCACTGCACCGACAGGCAGAAGCGCCGCGCGGGGTCCTCGAAGGCCTCGACCAGGCCGTCCTCCGACCAGGCGCAGGCCAGCAGCCCCCCTCCGAGGCGGTCCACGCCCTGGTGGTGCGAGCTGTTGACCCGCAGGCGCAGGCAGCCCACGATCCGGTGCAGCAGGCTTCCGGCCTCGACCCGCACCTCATGGTACTCGAAGTCCTGGCCGTCGGCGTGGCGGTGGGCGACCACCGGGGAGGTTGCCCGGTCCGGCAGGTGCTGATGCAGCGTTCCGGCCCGAAGCACGTTCCACTCCTGCATGCCCCCGCAGATACCCAGCACCGGCAGGCCGCGCCCGTCGGCGAACGCCGCGGCGGTGAAGTCGGTCCACACCCGCCGCGGGTGCATCAGCCGGGTCTGCGGATGCGGCTGGGCGCCGTAGCGCTGCGGCGGCAGGTCGGGGCCGCCGCTGAGGATGAGCGCATCCAGCGTCTCCAGGGTATCGGCCAGCCGGTCGTCTTCCGCCAGGGCCGGCGGCACGATCACCGGCCGGGCTCCCGCCTGACGCAGCAGGTCGAAAAAGCGTGCGTCCAGCGACACCGTCGGCGACTCCACGCCCAGGGGCGACGTGTTGGTGCGAAAGCCGCAGGTTATGCCGACCAGCGGCGGCGGCATGGTTCTCCCCGGACCGGCGGGCTCCCGGGCGACGGATATCGCGCGATACCGGTCGCCGTCCCGCGGCACGGCAGCAGAATTCTATCCGCAACGGGCATTGGGGCCCAGCGTCCGAGTCGTTACAATGGCTCTGGGTCGCCTTGGCCACTGGCTTGCCGGCCGCGAGGGTCGCCTGTGGCCTCGCCTGGCGGCGAGCAGACACTTCCTGCACGACGGAGGTATGCCATGGGGGGAATCAGGCACGGGTGGTGCGGCGGGCCGGCGCTGTTGTGGATCGCCCTGGCCGTCGGAACGCTTCAGGCCGATCCGGTCGTCGTGGACAACGTCGACGCCGGCTTCTCGGTGATCTCCGGCACGTGGAACACCGGCACGGCCACGGACCAGTGGGGCACGAACCACCGGTACAAGACCACCACGACCACGGGCGCGGCCGGGTCGGTCGAATGGCGGCCGGACCTTCCGGCCGGCGGCGACTACATCGTATCGGTGTGGTATCCCTCCCGCGGCAGCAGTGCGCCGGACAACGCCCAGTACACCGTATATCACGCCGGCGGATCGAACATCCACACGGTCAACCAGCAGATCAACGGCGGGCAGTGGGTCGCCCTGGGGACGTTCAACTTTGCCGCCGGCGCCGGCGGATACGTCCGGCTGAGCGACCGGGCCCGCAAGAACAAGACCATCGCCGCCGACGCGGTGCGCTTCGAGCCCGCCCCGCCTCCGGCCCCGGAGTTCCGGGGGATGTGGGCGGACGTGTTCCACCCGGGCTTCCGCACGGCCGCGGAGGTGGACCAGATGATCGCCCTGGCGCTGCAGGGCAACTACAACGCCATCCTCCCGGAGGTGCTGGCCTACCACGACGTCGAGGTCGGCTCGCACGGCGCGTTCTGGCGGTCGAGCATCGTCCCGCAGTCCAGCTACGTCACCGGCAGCTTCGACCCGCTGGGCTACCTGGTCCAGCAGGCCCACGCCCACGGGCTGGAGGTCCACCCCTGGCTGGTGGCCTTCCGCTGCTCGACCACCTGGCCGCCGGTGCAGAACCCCCTGCTGGCCGCCCACCCGGAATGGCTGATGGTGCCTTCCGGCAGTATCGGCACGGTCGATTCGCTGGGCGGCACGTACACCTTCGACCCCGGTTCGCCGGACGTTCAGGACTACCTGGTCTCGATCGTGCGTGAGCTGGCGACGCAGTACGAGATCGACGGCATTCACTGGGACTACATCCGCTACACCCAGAAAGACGCCGGCTACCCCGCAGACCTCGACTATGCCGGATCGAGCCTGCGCCGCTTCCAGCGGATCACGGGGCGCGGCGACGTGCCGGCCTACACCGGCGACGCCCAGTGGGACGACTTCCGGCGGCGCACGATCACCGAGCTGGTGCGGCGGGTCCGGGCCGAGCTGCCGACGATCACCTCCAACCCCCGCCAGCCCCTGCGCTACACCGCGGCGCTGGTGACCTGGTATCCGGCCAGCAGCGATTTCCACCAGACGCGGCCGTACTACGACACCTACTGCGACTGGGAGGACTGGATGCAGCGCGGCTACCTGGATGCCTCCATCCCCATGGCCTACTTCGACGAGGGCACCTACCCGACCACCTACCGCCAGTGGGTGGACAACTCGGTCGTCTGGGCCTACGCCCGCCAGACCTTCATCGGACCGGGCATCTACATGAACACCTTCGCCGACAGCCTGACGCAGATGAGCTACGCGCGCAACGCCGGGGCCCACGGACTGTGCACCTACTCGTACAACGTGACCAACGACGGCGGAGCGGCCTGGAGCGACTGGTACCCCTTCATCGCCGCCGGCCTGTTCACCTCGCCGGTGCCGACTCCGGCGATGCCCTGGCGGTCCGCGGCCACCGCGACCGAGGGCACGCTGTTCGGCCGGGTGATCGACGGGCAGACCGGCCTGCCGGTGGATGACGCGGTCGTGCGCGTCGGGGCCCTGCCGGAGGTCCGCGCCGACGGCGCGGGCTGGTATGTCGCGACGCTGGTGCCGGCCGCGCCCGGAGGCACGGACTACGACGTGACCGCCTCGGCCGGCGGACTGAGCCCGGTGACCTACACCGGCATCAGCGTGCCGCCCGGCGGCGTGCGACGCCAGGACCTGACGCTCAATCCCCGCCCCGCGACCATCGTGGTCGATCCCCCGGCGTTTGAACGGACCACGCTCTACGGGCGTCCGCCGGCCGACGACGTCTTCACCGTGCGCAACGGAGGCGACGGGCAGCTGGTCTACGCCATCGCCGACGACGCCGAATGGCTCTCGACGGATCCGGCCTCCGGCACGAGCACCGGCGAGGCCGATGCGATCACGATCCGCTATCTGACCGCGGGGCTGCTTCCGGGAACCCACGTCGCGGCGATCGAGGTCTCCGATCCGGCCGCCTCGCCCCCGACGACCACCCTGACGGTCACGCTCCGGGTGACGACGCCGGGCGACTTCGATGCGGACCTGGACGTGGACCAGCTGGACTTCTCCGCCCTCCAGAACTGCCTGACCGGCATTTCCGTGCCGCAGGATGACCCGGCCTGCTCCAGCGCCCGGCTCGACGGCGACGCGGACGTGGATCCCGATGACATGACGCTGTTCCTGCGATGTCTGGGGGCTCCCGGCGCTGCGGCCGATCCGGCCTGCGCGGGCTGAGCCGCGGCCCCGGACGGGACCGGCCGGCGGTTGAAACCACGAAGCCGGGCAGCCAACCATGCACGACGACCTGGCATGGCTGCGGACGTCCCTGGAGGCCCGCTACGGACCGCGAGAACAGCCGGTTTCCACGCAGCCGGAAAGCACCGGAGCCCCCTGATGCACGCTCTGCTCCTGCTGACGCGGATCGCCGTCATCCCCGGCGCCGGACCGGACACCCGGCCGGCGCCTTGGGCCTGGATCCGGGTGAACAACGTCGGCTACCTCCCGCAGGACCCCAAGATCGCCGTGCTCTCGTCCCGGACGCCGCTGCGCGGACGATTCGTGGTCGGCGATTTCTCGGCCGGCCTGGGGCCGGACTGCGGACCGTGGGGGCCGTTCGAGCACAACTACCGTCTGGACTTCACCGCCCAGCAGACGCCCGGAACATACCGCGTGGCCTGTGGAGAAATCGTCTCGCCGCCGTTCTCCATCGGCCCGGACGCCTGGCGCGAGGTGCCCGAGAGGCTGCTGGACTTCATGCGGCTGCAGCGCTGCGGCGACAACCCCGTGCTCGGCCGCCCCTGCCACCGAGAGGACGGCATCGACACCGTCACCGGCCGGAAAGTCGATCTCGTCGGAGGCTGGCACGACGCGGCCGACCGTCTCAAGCACATGATCACCACCACCTGGTGCGTGGCGGTCCTGTTCCTGGCCGGCGCCGACGACGAGGCCCGCCACGGGGCCGCCCTGGTCCGCAAGATCCATCCCGACCCCGACACCCTCTACGTCCAGATCGGCGACGACCGCGACCACCTCCCGCCGGCCACGCTGTGGCACGACGACCAGTCGGACTACGGCTGGGGAAAAGGCGGTCCCCGGGCGGCCTGGCCGGCCACCGGCCGTCCCGAGGGGCCCAGGTACCGCAACGCCTCCTCCGGCGTCGCCAGCCTGGCGGGCCGGGCGGCCGCGGCCATGGCCCTGGCCGGCGACCTGCCGACCGCCCGCTCGCTGTACGAACTGGCCCTGCGCCGACCCGGCTGCGCGATGTCGGTGCCGGTGCGGGCCCCGCACTACTACGGCGAGAGCACCTGGCACGACGACCTGGAGTGGGCGGCCGCGGAGCTCTTCATCGCCACCGGCCGGCAGGGTGACCTTCAGGATGCGGTCCGGTTCGCTCTCGAGGCCGGGGACAATCCCTGGATGGGCCGGGACCGCCACGGCCACTACGAATTCTTTCCCTACGTCAACCTCGCCCACTGGCGGCTGTTTCCGCACGCCGATCCGCAGACCAGGGACCGACTGGCGCAGTTCTACCGCGCCGGGCTGGAGCGCGTCGCCCGACGGGCGGAGAAGAACCCCTACCGCCTCGGCACGCCGCTGGTCTGGTGTTCGACCAACAACGTGATCGCATTCGCCATCCAGGCGGTGCTCTACGAACGCATGACCGGCGACCGCAGGTTCCGCACCGTCGCCGCCGAGGCCCGCGACTGGATCTTCGGGCGCAACCCCTGGGGCGTGTCGATGGTCATCGGCGTGCCCGCCGGCGGCCCCTGTGCCTCGAAGCCCCACCATATGTTCCACAGGCTGGCCGGCATCCTGCCCGTCGGCGGGCTGGTGGACGGACCGGTCTGCAAGGACATCAACGACAGCCTGAAATTCGACGACTTCGGGGACGACCCGCTGGCGGAGTTCCAGTCGCAGGTCGGGGTGTACCACGACTGTTATGCGGACTTTTCGACCAACGAGCCGATCATCGACGGGACGGTCTCGCTGCTGTTCCTGCTGCATGTCTGGCCGCCGGCGGGGGTTTTTGATTGAGCCGGGCCCAGCCGGCGGCTATGCTGATGGTGGCCGACATCTTCGGCAGCCACGCCCGTTTCCGGGCGCAAGGGGGACGTGATCCGGCCATGGACGACCGGCCCGACCTGGTTGCAACGATCGATCTTGCATGAGCTTATGCCTGCCGCGCCGCGGGTAATCCCCCGGCCGGCGGTTCTGAGCGAGGAAAGGAGCCGACATGAACCTCCAGCGAATCCCGACCCTTCAGCGAATCCCGGCCCGGTCGCGCAGGGCGCTGCGACCGGGACTTGTGATGGTCTTGTCGGGATGGCTTGTGACCGGGGCAGCGTCGCAGGCACGGGCGCAGTCCTGGACAGGGCTTGAACCCGACCGCATCGAGGCCATCCGCGGCATGGCCGGGCTTCAGGAGCGTCTGTCGGCCGCGCTGGAGGCGTTGTGCGAGCCGCCGGATGACGGATCGGCTGCGCTGCTGCCCTGCCAGGTCGCCATTGACGGCGCGGACTGGGCCGACGGCGTGCTGGAGCTGCGTCTGACCGCCGCGTTCGAGGACCGGCAGCTGCCGATGAGCCCCACCGGCGTTGAGCGGATGGCGGCACTCCTGGCCTGGGCGGCCAGCCCCGATGGCGACGTCGGCGGCGTGCGGATCCTGTGCCGGCGAAGCCCGGAGGAGCCGTGGCGCTCTCTGGAATGGTTTCTTCCGGTCTCGCCGCCGGGGGTGTATATGGAGCCGGACGACCCTCCCCCGCCGGACTCCGGGCCGATGCCGCCGCCGAAGGCCCCCGCCGACCAGGTGATTCTGTCGCCGGGCCGCCAGCCCGCCGGGGCCCTGTCCGGCGTGATCGTCTACGCCTCCGCGGGGCACGGCTGGACGGCCGGAACGTCCGGCTGGTACCTGCAGCGAGGGCTGCTGCACAGCCTCAACGAGGACTACGGCAACATCGACCAGCTCGACACCTTCGTGGAGTACTGCTTCAACGCCGGGGCTACGGTCGTGCCCTACCGCCCGGTGGGGTATCAGTCCGCGGAGGTGGTCCTGGACCAGGACGACCCCGAAGTCACCTACACCGGCGTCTGGACCAGCAGCACCGGCAGCCCGTACTACGAAAACGGCCGGACGGTCAGCGGCGTCTCCTACCGCTACGCCGTGACCTCCGCGAGCGAGACCGCCACGGCCCGCTACACGCCCAACCTGCCGAACGCCGGCTTCTACCCGGTCTACACCTGGGTGCTCAACAGCAGCAACCGCACGACCCAGAAGTACCGGATCGTCCACAGCGGCGGCGCGGCCGAGGTGATCATCGACCACCGGATGGTCGGCAAGGGCTGGGTCTGGCTGGGCAACCACCACTTCAACGCCGGGACCTCCGGCTACGTGGAGATCAGCAACCAGTCGCCGGTCTCCGGCAACGTGATCGCCGACGCGATCCGCTTCGGCAACGGGATCGGCGACGTGATCGGCCGCAACGGCACGGTCAGCGGGTATCCGCGCGAGGAGGAGGCCTCGCGCTACTGGGCCGAGAGCGAGGCGGACATCAACGCCGCGGGCCTGCCGTCGTCGATCTACGACTGCTGCACCTCGGACGGCGACGACAACGTCGGCACCGCCGCCCGCTGGGCCAGGGAAATGAACAACGAGGCCGTCGGCAACCGCTGGAACCGCGTCTATCTGGAGTTTCACACCAATGCCCACACCGGCACCGCCCGGGGCACGGTGGCGCTGATCACCACCACCGGGGAGACCACCCACCAGGCCCTGCTGGCCGACATCGTCGGCGAGGAAATCGAGGAGGACATGCAGCTGCTGGAGAACGTGGTGCCCTTCGAGCATCCCTGGGCCTCGCGGGCCAACACCTACACCAGCGCGTATGGAGCGATCAGCACCGCCAACAACGGCAACGAGTTCGACGCGACGATCCTGGAAGTCGCGTTCCACGACAACGTGCAGGACGCCCAGCTGCTCCTGGACGCCAAGGTCCGGGACGCCGTGAGCCGCTCGTCGGTGCACGCCCTGATCAAGTTCCTCCACAACATCTCCGGCGGAGCGGTGCCGCTGGCCTTCCCGCCGGACCGGCCCCGCCGTCTGCAGGCGGTGCACGACGGCGCTGGCGGGGTGACGGTAACCTGGCAGGCTCCGCCCAGCGGCGAGGCCTGGGGCGGGCCCGCGACGAGCTACCGCGTCTACCGCTCCGCCAACGGCTACGGCTTCGACGCCGGGGTCGATGTCGGCGCGGCGACCTCCGTGACGCTGGCCGACATCCCTCCGGAGACTACCGTCTACCTGCGTGTCGCCGGCGGGGAATCCATGCCCAGCGAGACGCTGGCCGTGCGCCGTCCGGCATCCGGGCAGGCCCGGGTGCTGATCGTCAGCGGCTTCGACGTGGTCAGCCGCTTCCAGAATCCCGTGCAGACCATCCCCCTGGGGGCCATGCAGCGCCCGATCGCCCGGCAGGTCAACTCCTTCGACTACACCGTCCAGCACGCCGCGGCCCTGGCGGCCGCCGGATGGAGCTTCGACGCCTGCGCCAACGAGGCGATCATCGACGGGACGGTGTCGCTGTCGGGCTACCGCGGCGTGGTCTGGATCCTCGGCGAGCAGGGCCAGGCTTCCACGCCCACGCTGGGAGCCGCCGAGCAGGCCGCCCTCACCGCGTACCTGAACGCCGGCGGAAGCCTGTTCATCAGCGGCGCCGAGCTGGCCTGGGACCTGGACTGGCTCGACCACGGCCGGGCGTTTTTCCAGAACGTGCTGGGCGGCAGCTTCATCGGCGACGATGCCGGTACCTACGGCGCGGTCGGATCCGGCGGTTGCCTGCAGGGCCTGGGCAGCTTCAGCTTTTCGGTGCCGTCCGGCGCGCCCTACGACGCCGACTGGCCCGACCGCATCGGCCCGCGGGCCGGGGCCGAAACGATCCTGACCTACCTGGGCGGCACGGCCGACAGCGCCGGCATCGCGTTCGATCCGGGCACCTACCGGGCGGTGAGCTTCGGCGTTCCGTTCGAGACCATCTCGCCGGAGGCACGGCGAATCGACGTGATGAGCCTGGTGATGGACTACCTGACCGCCCCGCGCGGCGTTCCGGGCGACTTCGACGGCGACCAGGACGTGGACCAGGCCGACTTCGCCCATCTGCAGCGCTGCCTGACCGGCGCGACCCTGCCGCCGACCGACCCGGCCTGCTTCAACGCCCGGCTCGACCGCGACGGGGACGTCGACCTCGACGACGTGACGGTGTTTCTGAGGTGCATGACCGGTCCGAACCAGTCCGGCAACCCGGCCTGCGCCGACTGACCGGCGG
>CAZSYS010000036.1:0-12155 GCA_964611365.1 uncultured Planctomycetales bacterium | reverse complement strand
TCCTCTGCCAACCCGGCGGCCGCCGGTCCGGCGACGCCGGCCGGCCCGTACACTGCGGACGGCCCGCCAACCTCTGCTGGCACGCCCGGGCCGGCACGAGTACATTCCGGCCATGCCCATCGTGCTTCGGGGCCTGACGCTGGACCTGGACGAGCCCGAAAGCCTGCTCCGTGAGCGGGCCGCCCGGCGTCTGCGCGTCCCGCCGGAGGACATCCGGCACTGGGCGGTGGTCCGCCGCTCGATCGACGCCCGCGAAAAAGGGCACATCCGCCTGGTGTATACGGTGGAGGCCGCTCTCAGCGGGCCGCCTTCCCGGGAACGGCAGATCGTCCGGCGACTGCACCGCCCCGACGTCGCCACGGCCGATGCCCCCGCGCCGCCGACCCCGACGCCGGGGACCGAACCGTTGCCGGAGCGGCCGCTGGTGGTCGGGTTCGGGCCCGCGGGCATGTTCGCGGCCTGGATGCTGGCCTGCCGGGGCTACCGGCCGGTGGTGCTCGAGCGCGGCGCGGACGTCACCACCCGTCACCGCGACATCCTGCTGGACTACTACCGCCGCGGCGTGTTTCACCCGGAATCGAACCTGCTGTTCGGCGAGGGCGGCGCCGGGGCCTACAGCGACGGCAAGCTTTACACCCGCGTGCGCGATCCCCGCAACCAGGTGGTTCTGGAGACGCTGGTCCGCCACGGCGCCGACCCGGCGATCCTGATCGACGCCCGCCCGCACGTCGGATCGGACAAGCTGCCGGGCATCTGCCGCCGCATCCGCCTGCACATCGAGTCGCTCGGCGGCCAGGTGCGTTTCGGCGCCCGGCTGGACGACGTGACCATTCAGGATGGGCGGCTGACCGGCATCCGCGTCAACGGCGAACAGATCCGCTGCGGCCCGGTGATCCTGGCCGTGGGGCACTCCGCGCGCGACACGCTGCGGATGCTCGCCCGGCGCGGAGTGGCCTTCCAGAGCCGGCCTTTCCAGATGGGGGCCCGCATCGAGCACCCCCAGTCGATGGTCGACCGCTGGCAGTACGCCGACCTGTGCGGACACGCCCGCCTGCCGCCGGCCGAGTACAACCTCGTCGCCCGCGGCGCAGCCGGCGCCGGAAAAGACCTCTTCAGCTTCTGCATGTGCCCCGGGGGCATGATCCTGCCGACCAACGAATCCCCGGGCCTGATCGCCACCAACGGCGCCAGCCGCTCGGGCCGCAAGGGCCCCTTCGCCAACGCCGGACTGGTCGTAACCCTCGACCCGTGCGAGGTGTACCCGCCGTCGAAATCCGACCCGCTGGCGGCGTTCGATTTCATCGAGGACGTCGAGCGGACGGCCTTCCGGGCGACCGGCGAAAGCGGGCAGGTCCCGGCTCAGCGAGCCTGCGACTTCCTGGCCGGGCGTGCCTCCGATGGAGCCCTGCAGACGACCTTCCCGCTGGGCGGACGCTGGGCGGATCTGCGGACCATCCTGCCGCCGGTCGTGGCCGACGCGCTGGCCCGCGGATTGCGGCAGCTGGACGCCATGATGCCCGGCTTCGCCGGTCCGGAGGCGATTCTCACCGCCCCCGAATCGCGGGCCAGCGGGCCGGTGCGCATCCCCCGCGATTCCGTGACCCGCCAGGCCTGCTCCTGCGCCGGGCTGTACCCGGTCGGCGAAGGCGCGGGCTACGCCGGCGGCATCGTCAGCGCCGCCTGCGACGGCCTGAGGACCGCCGAGGTCCTGATCGCCTGCTACGCCCCGCCGTCGGGCTGAGCCCCTCATTCGCACGCCTCGCGCCGCATCGCCCGGCGCCCCTGCCGGGCTTGTCGCCCCCAGGCTGCCCGGCGGACTGCGCAGTGCACGGCTCCAGGGACCCAGACGGGCCCGGCCAGGCGGCCGCACCCGCGGGCGCGAGTCCCGGCCGAGCGTCCCGGGGCCGTCTTGCCTGTCGCGGCCGTCGGCGATAGGCTGCCGGGCATCATGACCGCTGCTTCGGCCTCACAAGTGCTGCTGGACGCCGCGGGCATCGCCCAGGTGCTCGAGCGGCTCGCGGCGGAGATCCGCGCCGGCCTGCCGGAGGGCGTGCCGATCGCTCTGATCGGCATTCGCAGCCGCGGCGAGGTGATCGCCCGGCGGCTGATCCGGCTGCTGGAGGGCACGGGTGTCGGTCCGATCGACCACGGGACGCTGGACATCACCCTGTACCGCGACGACCTGGCCGAGATCGGCCCGCAGGCCCGGGTGCGCGGCACGGAGATCGACTTTGATCTCTCGGGCCGGTGCATCATCCTGGTCGACGACGTGCTCTACACCGGGCGGTCGGTGCGGGCGGCGATGGACGCCCTGGTCGACCTCGGGCGGCCGCAGGCGATCCGGCTGGCGGTGCTGATCGACCGTCCCGGGCGCGAACTGCCCATTCAGGCCGATTTCGTGGGGCTGCGTTACCACCAGCCCGGCGTTCCGGTGACCGTGCTGCTGACCGAGTCCGACGGCATCGACGAGGTACGCATCGGATGAGCCCCGGTTCTGCCGCCGACCGGTCCGCCGGGACCGCCACCGCCGGCGGCGGCTCCTTCGTCTGGACGCGCAAGCACCTGCTGGGGCTCGAGGATCTCTCGGCCGAGGAGCTGCTGTACATCTTCCGGACGGCCGAGAACCTCCAGGAGATCTCCACCCGCAGCGTCAAGAAGGCTCCGGCCCTGCGCGGGCGGGTGATGGTCAACCTGTTTTTCGAGGACTCGACCCGCACGCGGATGAGCTTCACCCTGGCCGCCCAGCGGCTGGCCGCCGACGTGCTGGATTTCGCGGCCGCCCGGTCCTCGGTGACCAAGGGGGAATCGCTGCGGGACACCATCCGCAACATCGAGGCCATGGGGGTGGACACGTTCATCATCCGCCACCCGGCCGCCGGAGCGCCGCACACCGTGGCCCAGTACTCGCGCTGCTGCGTGGTCAACGCCGGCGACGGGCAGCACGAGCACCCCACCCAGGGGCTGATCGACATCTTCACCATCCGCGAGCGCAAGGGGCGGATCGAGGGGCTCAACGTGGTCATCGTCGGCGACATCGCCCACTCGCGGGTGGCCCGCTCGAACTTCTGGGGGCTGACCCGGCTGGGCGCCCGGGTGACGTTCGTCGGGCCGACCACGCTGGTGCCGCGGGCCTTCGAACGCCTGGGGGCACGGATCAGCCACGACCTGGACGAGGCCCTGAAAGACGCCGACGTGGTCAACATGCTCCGCATCCAGCGCGAACGCATGACCAGCCAGGAGTTCCCCAGCACCGAGGAATACGTCCGGCTCTTCGGCCTGACCCGCGAGCGGCTCGCCCGGGCCCGGCCGGACATCCTGGTCATGCACCCCGGGCCGGTGAACCGCGGCGTGGAACTGGCCAGCGACGTGGCCGACGGACCCAACAGCTCCATCCTCCGCCAGGTTTCCAACGGCCTGGCCATCCGCATGGCCGTGCTGTTCCTGGTCAACCAGGCCAACAGCCAGGACGGAGCCGGCACGCCGGGCTGACCCGGGGCACCGCCCACCGGCGCAACAGAGCGGCCGCCATCGACCGGCACCGGCAGCCCGCGCGCCGTCTCCGGCATGCCGGTCCCGCGGCCGATGATCCCGCGCGCCGTGCCGGGCCTGCCGATGTGCCGGCGGGGATGCTGTCGGCCGCGGTGTCGGCCGCCTCGGCGGAATCCGGCCAGGGGTCTTGTTTGGGGTGCTTTCCTGCGCCTCCGGACGCCGGGGTCCGCAGAACCCGACCGGGCTGTCGCGGCGAGCTGCCGGCCGGCCGAGGCCCGCGGCGGCTGCGAGCCATCCGGAGCCTATGTTGCAGAAACGATCCGTGCAGAAATAATAAATGAGCAGCGCTGTCATAACCGGAACTTAACCGTCCGATTCCACAATCCTTGCTCATACCCGCCGATCGCGCGAAGCGTGGGTCTGCCCGGGACAGACCGCTTCCGTCCGTTGTCGGCCCTCGACCCGTCCTCCTGAGGCGCGGCAGGAGGCTCAGGTGCAAAGCGATGAAGATCCACACCGTACGCCTGATCGTCGGGGTTGCCGGGCTGGTGGTCGTTGGCGGCATCGTGGCCGGAAGCAGATTCCGCCAGGGTCGCGATCTGTACCGTGAGAACGTCGGCACGGTCCGCAGCCTCGACCTTGCCCGCCGCACGGCTTCGGTGGAGATTATCCATCCCAGGACCGGCCAGACTTTCCGGATGGAAGGCCAGCTTCCCGAGGGATGCCCTGTGACCCTTGACGGTAAGCCGGCGGATTTCGGCGAGATCCAGGTCGGCGACCGGGTGCTGCTGAAGCGGACGGGGATGAAACTGCTGGCCGTGGATATCCGCAGAAGCGCCGCTGGCGATGTCTGTCCGGCGGCGAGTGCTTCTGCACCGGCGACGACCGCTCCGGCCGGGGGAGCCGGGCTGCCGGGCCCGGGGAATGGATACGAGACTGCCGCCCTGACTGGCCGACGGTAACACGCCGCGGGCCGGCAGCCGGCGAGCCGGACGGGCGGACGTCCGGGCCTGCCTGCCCGGCTTCCCGCGGGTCGATCTGCCGTCACACGCCGTTTTGCAGAAACGGCGGTCGCACCGACAGTGGCCGGAGGTTGAGCCAGGCAGCGGCGGAGCGCGACGGCCAGCACCCTTGGGCACGCACCGGGACATCGAATGCCCCAAGAGCCAGCAGACGGCGGAACCGATGGACCTGCCACGGCCCCCTGCCGGGCAAACGCGAGGCTGGAAAGAGACCGGGCGTATCTGGTTTTCTGCCTGCTTCTGCTGACCGCCGGTGCGGCCGGACATATTGCATACCTCGTGAATGACTGCCCGCTGGACCTGGCGGGGGACGAAGCACACTACTGGGAATGGGCCCGCAGACCGGCGCTGAGCTACTACAGCAAAGGCCCGCTGGTCGCCTGGATCATTGCCGGCTCGCGCGCCCTGCTGGGTGCGTGGTCGTGCAGGGTGGTGGGCACGGAAATGCTGGCCGTACGCCTCCCGGCCGTGGGGTTGTCCGTGCTGACCGGGCTGGGCATCTATGTCCTCTCGCGGACCACGCCTGGCAGGCCGCAAGCAGCTCTGGCCGCGGTGGCGATCACGTTCACCGTGCCGATCTTCGCCGTGGGGGCGCTGCTCATGACCATCGACGCCCCGTTCGTCTGCGCGTGGACGTGGGCGCTGGTAGCGTTCGTTCACGCAAGCCGCCGGGAGTCTCTGCCGGCGTGGATCCTCGGCGGCCTGCTGATCGCGGTCGGCATCCTCGCCAAGTACACGATGGTGCTGATGTATCCCGTGGCGGGGCTGGCGCTGCTGGCGACTCGGGCGGTCCGGCGGCGCCTGATGCGACCGGGCCCGTGCCTGGCGGCGCTGCTGGGGCTGGCGGGATTCGTGCCGATCGTTCTGTGGAACGCGGCCCATGACTGGGTGAGTTTCCGCCACGTAGCCGGACAGGCCGGCCTGGGAGGCACGTCGGGGTTTGATCCGCTGGGACCGCTGATCTACCTCGGCGGCCAGCTGGCGGTCGTCGGCCTGTGGGCGGTCGGCATGGTCTGGGGGGCCGTGGACCTCTGGCGCCGGCCGGTGGATCAGCCGTTCGAGACGCACGATGCCCCCGCGGCCATCTGGCTGAGCAGTGCCACGCTTGTGCCGTGGCTTGCCTTCCTGCCCTTCAGTTTCATCACCAAGATCCAGCCGAACTGGCCGGTGGTTTCGCTGGTCGGTGGAATCGTGCTGCTGCCGTTGTGGCTCGGGCGGCGACTGCGCCTGCCGGCCGCGGGAGGACGGGCCGGGGCGAAGGTCTTCCTGGCCGCGGCGGTGCTGCTGGGCTCCGCCGCCACGCTGATCATGCATCGGACGGATCTGCTCATGCCGCTGTGGGCGCGTCTGGCACGCGATGCCGCCCCCTGGGAGTTGACCCCCGTGGCCAGGTACGATCCGGCCTCGCGGCTGCGGGGCTGGTCGCAGCTGGGGCGGGCGGTGGGCGAGGTGCTGGCGGCCGAACGGACGGCCGGGCGAGATCCGTTCATCGTCGCCGACGACTATCAGCTGGCCAGCCAGATCGCGTTCTACTGTCCGGGGCAGCCGACGGTCTATAACATCCAGTCGGCGCTGGGACACCGCATGAATCAGTACGACCTCTGGGAGAATCCCGTCCGCGATGCCGTCCGGTTCATCGGCAGGCCCTGTCTGTACGTCGGTTCCTGGCGCCCCCGCCTGACTGGTGAGGACGGCTCACCGCCGGCATTGCCCGGTCTCCGGCTGGTGCGGACGGTCGAGCACGTCGTGGGCGGTCAGCGGGTGCGGGTCTGGTCGATCTTCGCCTGTGCGTCGTATGCCGGGTTCGGCGGAGCGCCTGGAGGGCGGCATGCGTTCTGAGTCGCTGGGCGGCGCGGTCGTTCGAGGCTGGCCCTGGCTGGCGGGCGCCCTGCTGGTGGCCGCCGGACTGGCCGGGCTGGATCCGCTCCTGTATGCCTGGTGTCGCGACCACACCATGCCCGATCCGACGAACCGGGCGCTGTACGAACGGACGGCCTGGCTGTGGACGGTGATGCGGCTGCCGGCGTCGGCGGCCGGAGGTCTGGCCGTGTTCTTCCTGCTGCTGCTGCTGGATCCGCGCCGCTGGCTGCGCCTGGGCGCCGGACTGGCCGCATGCCTGTCGGCGGGAGTGGCCGGATCGCTGCTCAAGATGATCGTGGGGCGCGTGCGGCCCAACCAGGCGCCGGCCGGATCGCACCTGGTGTTTCTGCCGCCGCTGCGGGGCTTCGCGGCCGACGCCGGGGTGTCGTTTCCTTCCGGCGAGGCGACGGCGGCCTTCGCGCTGGCCACCATCCTGACGATCCTTTACCCGCGCGGGCGGTGGTTTTTCTATGCCGCAGCCGCCGTGGCGGCCGGCTCGCGCCTCCTGAAGGCGGCCCATTACCTCAGCGACGTGGCCGCCGGCGCGCTGCTGGGGACATTTGTCGCCGGCTGGACGTTCCGCGTGCTGGACCGCCGGGCGGCACGCGTTTCTCCGTCGGGAGGGATGCCCTCATGACCCCGACCTGTGCACGGGCCCAGTCGCCTCCACCGGCCGCGAACCGGCCCGACCTGCGATGGATGGCCGCGGCGGCCCTGGGGCTGCTGATTCTCTCCGTCGCTGCGCTGAGCATCGATGCGTGGTTCGTCACCTGGATCAACTCCTGGGCGGGCGACGGCATGTGGCCCCGCAGGCTGCTGAAGTGGCCGCGGTGGCTGTTCGAGTGGTGGACGGTCGTGTTGTGCGCCCTCCTCCTGCTGCGGCAGACCGGCGCACGGCAGCGACTCATCGCCGGCGCGGTGAGCCTTCTGGGCATGCTCGGGACGGTGTATGCCCTGAAGTTCCTGGTCGCACGGGCCCGGCCGCAACGGGGACTGGGCCCCTTCCACGTCGGCTTTCCCGGAGGCAGCGGAAGCATGCTGGACAGTTTTCCCTCCGGGCATACCGCCAACGCCGTGCTGCTGGCCCTGCTCATCGGCTGCTACTGGCGCCGGACGCGGTGGGTGTTGTGGCCGGCGGCGGTGCTGGTGGGACTGGGACGCGTCGCCCAGGAGCGTCATTATCTGTCGGACACGCTGTTTGCGGCGGCCGTCGCGCTGCTGTGGGTCTACCTGCCGTGGCGATGGTTCGGCGCGGCCGCGTTCGCCCCGTCGCGCCGGGAAAGCACGGTCTCCTGCTGCGGCGCGGGATCCGTGCCCGATTCCGCCTGCCCGCCCGGAACGGGTTGAGCGATCAGAAGCCTTTCGTAGCCGCCTCCCCCCAGGTTGTAGCCCTCGACCTCGGCCAGTCGCCGGACGCGTCTCCCCCCCGGCAGGAGGACGTCGGCCATGATCAGCAGGCCGTCGGTGTGCCGCTCGATCCACTCGGGCACCTCGCGCCAGCGCAGCCGCTGCACGCGGCCGCCGGTCAGATACACGAGGCTGTCCTCGTGGTAGTGGATCGCGGCCAGGGGGCGGGTCCCGCCCGGATCGATGCGCCGGAGTTCCAGAACCAGCCGCGGGCTGATCCACAGCCTCTGGGCGTTCGGCAGCACGAAGTGGAACGTCGCCGGCAGGGCGACGGCCGTCAGCAGCACGGCCAGAACCTGCGCGCGCACGAATTGGCGCTGCTTCACCGCCGAGCGGACGGCGACGTTGAGGATGCCGACGAGCACCCCCGCCAGTGCGACCGCCGTCCACGCGGCCCCGTTCATCCGCGGCCTGAACAGCAGCACCGCCGCCAGCGGCACACCCAGACTGCACGCCAGCGTCAGCCCCAGCCATCCCCGCAGCAACGGGCCGGACGGACGACTTCGCAGAAACGGCTGCCATCCGGTCGCAGCGGCCAGCAGGCCGCGGGAGCACAGCAGCGCGACGGCCGGATAGACCGGCAGGGGGTAGTGCGGCAGCTTGGTCACGGACAGTTCGAAGACCAGCCAGCCGGGCACAAGCCACGCGACGCACATCAGCTCCGGCGAAACGCCGTGCGACGCGGTGGCCGTTCGGATCGCCCGCAAGAGGCCGGCGATCCGGCCCCACGCCGAGGCCCAGACGCCTGCACCGGACCCAGCTGGTCCCGGGGCCGGCCACAGCCTCGCCAGGTGCAGCAGCGCGGGCCCCAGGCCCAGCGAACCGGGCCAGAACAGCACCGGCAGAAGCAGCAGGTGGTAACCGGGCGGCGCGAAGTGGCGTTCCTTCGGGGCCGCGGCCCGCCACAACACCTCATCGACAAACGTCCGCAGGACGGTGCCCGCGCCCACCAGGTACCCCAGCGACACAAGGTACACGCCCAGGACCGCGGCCACCGCGGCCAGCCCCCGGCCGAGGCGCAACCGGCGCAGCCACGACCGGTCGGCAGTGCAGGCGGCAAGCATCGCCACGGCGCCGCCGCAGACGACCGGGCATACCGGCCCTTTCGTGAGAACGCCCATCGCCACTGCGAGCCAGAACACCGTCGGCCAGACCCAGGCGCGGGCCGGGGCAGCGTCCCGGACGATGCGCCACAGGGCCCCCATGGCCAGAACCGTCCAGGCGGTCAGCCACGGATCGGTGCGCGCCTGCCGCACGTCGAACATGACCAGGGCACACGACGCGAAGAGGGCGGCCGCAAGCAGCGCGTGCCCGGGCCCCCACATCGACCGGCCGATCCACCACAGAGTCAGCACGGCCGCAAGCGTGCCCAGGTACGAGGCCAGCCGGAAGCGTCCGATGCCGCCGGTGGGCAGCGCGGGCTCCGAACCCGGAAGAAGCCGGTCCCAGGCTGCGGCCGTGAGCGCCTGGACCCAGTAGATGAACGGCGGCTTGTTCAGCCGGGGAAGCCCGTCATACACGGGCACGATCCAGTCCGCCCAGCGTCCGGCATGGAGCATCCGGCGGGATGCATCGGCAAATCGCGGCTCATCCCGGTCGATCGGGGGGAGTACGCACAGCCCGGGCAGATGAAGAACACAGGTGAGCAGGATGAGCAGGGCCGGGGCGGCCGTCGGGGTTGCGATCAGGCTGCATCGGCCGGCGGCCGGTGCCGGGGGCCGGGGCTGCCCGGCCGGAGGTTTCAGCTCTGCGCGCGGACCGGGCTTTCGCGCTGCGGCAGGATCCGCTCCTCGTAGTACCGCTGCAGGTGGGCGCAGAGCTCCGGCTTTTCGCGCAGGGACCAGCCGAATCGTTCACTCTCCTCCAGGGCCTGCTCGAGTGTCCACCCGCAGTGCCGCATGCGGTAGGCGGCCACAACCGCGCCGGTGCGGCTCACGCCCGCCGAGCAGTGCACCAGAATGGGCTGACGTCGGGGATCCGCCAGCAAGCCCGCTGCCTCGTCCAGGGCCTCAAAGCTGCCCCGTCCGTCACCGGGCATCCCCACCCGCAGGACTTCGACCTGATGCCGGCTGCAGATCTCCTCTTCCCTGGCGTCGCGGTCGGAGCCCGGGCAGTATCTTAGCAGGGTCAGCACGGTACGCAACTTCTTGTCCTGAATGACGTTTTCCAGCGCCCAGGGGCTGAGAAACGCCGAGCGGTAGATCCGATCCGGTTCCACCACGGCCAGACGGCGGGGCAGCACGTGGTAGCGCAGCAGATAACCGGCGAGGGTGGAAGCCGACGCGCCGAGCACCACCAGCGCCAGCATGATGGTCGCACGCCGGGGCAGGGCACGCATGGGAGGCATCTCCGGCACCTCCTTTCGGGGGCGGGGTGCCATGCCTGCGAAGGGCGGCTATTGCCGGAATCCGACGCGGCGCGGCACCGGCATCGTCCATCCAAGGGATGACCGGTACGTGCCGATCAGATTCGCCGGGATCCTTTATCGGGATGTTGAGAGCGTGTTTGTTTTCTGCTAAACCGTGCAGGGAGGGCCTTTGCCCCCTTTTCCGTGCCTGATCGCCCCTTTACGATGCCCGCCGCCGCGCGGGTACGGCGCCCATGTTCCCGCCCGCCAGGAGGCCGTATGCACAAGCACAAAGTATGGATCCTGAGCGCCCTGGCCGCGCTGGCGGTCCTGGTGACGATCGCGGTCATGGTGCTGCCGGATGTGATTTCGGCGTACAAGGTCCGCACGGTCGAGGGCACCGTCACCTTCGTGGACGTGGCCACCCGCCAGGCCTCCCTGGAGGTCAAGAGCCCCAAGGACGGACATCTGGTCGAAATCGCCGGGGTCGTGCCGGCGGAGTGCCCGATTCGCATTGGCGGCCAGGCCGCCAGCCTGGACAGGATCGTCCCCGGCGATCGTGCCACGGTCCGAGGCACCTGGAACAAGAAGACCAAACAGGTCAAGGCCGTGGCGATCGATATCCAGCGGCCGGCAGCTACCGGTCCGGCCGGCAGTCCCTGAAACGCGCACCCCGAGGAATCGAAAGGAGCCGCAGAGCGTGAAGCTCCGGCGTGTGGTCTATCTGGCCGTGCTGCTTTTGGTGGCGGCGGCCATCGGCACGGCCATCTGGATTCCCAAGGGAAGTCCCCCGTCGCAGCCGGTGATGATGATCCAGCTGCCTGCCCCGGGGCGCGTGGTTCTGGTCGGGCGATCTCCCGGGAACTTCACTCCCTGGCTGGTGCAGCTGACTACCGCCGGGGGCGATCCGGTCGCCCAGGTGACCGCGACGGTCGAGCCGGACGGCCGTCTGGAGGCCGCCTTCGACGGACTCGCCGCCGGGACGGCCTACCGGTTCACCGCGAGTCGGGCCGGCGACCCGGGCGGCAGGCCGCTGCTGACCGGCAGCTTCCGGACCTGCGATCCCGGCGCGACCGCCCAGGAGCGCCCCTGCAGACTGCTGGTCTTCGGCGACAGCGGAAGCGGCGACACCAGCCAGGCCGCGCTGGCCGCGCTCATGCCGGACCTGCGCCCCGATCTGATTCTCCATACCGGCGATCTGGTCTATCTCGAGGGGCGCTACGAGTGGTACGACGCCAAGTTCTTCCAGCCTTACGCGCAGCTGCTCAACCGTGCGCCGTTCTTCCCCTGCCCGGGCAACCACGACAGCGACTTCGATGAAGGCCGCCCCTACTACCGCACCTTCGTGCTTCCGGAGAACGGCCCGCCGGGCGCGACCGCGTCCGAGCAGCATTACTGGTTCGATCATGGTGGCATCCGGATCGTCAGCCTCGACTCCAATCCGCCGTTCGAGCACCTGCGCGACGTGGCCGCCCCCTGGCTGGACGGCGTGCTTGCGGAGGCACCCGGTCCCTGGAAGATCGTCTTCTTTCACCACCCGCCGTATACCCACGGCAAGTATCCGCCCTCGGGCAAACTCCGTGAGCTGCTGGTTCCGATCTTCGACCGGCATCGCGTCGGCCTGGTGCTGAGCGGGCACAACCACATGTACGAATGCACCTATCCGATGCGCGGCGGCCGGATCGTGCCCGAGGGGCAGGGGACGGTGTACCTGGTCAGCGGAGCCGGCGGCGGCGAACTCTACGAAACCGCCCCGGACGCTCCGGCGTACCTGCGCAAGCAGGTGGCCGGCCAGTTCAGTTTCACGGTGTTGGACGTGCAGGCCGGGCACATGGATCTGCAGCAGATCAATCTCCGGGGCGATGTGGTGGACAGCGCCCGCATCCTCGCGCCGGCGCCGGCCGGGACGGACGCCCCCGCCGCCGAGGTCCAATCCTAGGCGGTCTGCCGGCAGGCGCAGCCGCCGGCCGGGATCCTGATGAACATGCAAGAAAGACCGGACGATCCTGTGGCCGTCGCCTTCCCCGCAC
>CAZSYS010000035.1:0-20929 GCA_964611365.1 uncultured Planctomycetales bacterium | reverse complement strand
CCGGGGGCCGGCCCGCTACGGCGCTTCGCGGCGCCGACCGCTACGGCGCGCCCGCCATGTCGCCAAGGCCCGGGCCGACTCTATGGGTGCCCCTGATCGGCTTCGGATAGTCTATGGGTGTCCTACTACTCATCTACTACTACTACTACTGCTACTATCTACTACTACTACAGCCTCCTACTACAATCTCTGCGTGGCTGTCTGTCGGGGGGCAGAGGTCGGTGGCCGGCCTGACATCCGGTCTACGGGACTTCGTGGCTGTCCGTCGGGGGTCAGAGCCGCTGGAGCAGGGCCTGGGCAGCGGGCACGCGGCCGGTCGAGGACGTCCGCCGGCGTCCCTCGACTTCCAGCCGATCCACCAGTCGGCGGGCGTGCGGGCGCAGCAGCCGGGCGAACTCATCGGGCGTCACGCCCAGTGCGGCGACGGTCTCCAGGAGCAGGGCCCAGTCCCGGTCGTCGATCCGTCCGTTCCCGGCCAGGCCCTCGAGGAAGCGCTTCAGCAGCCGTCCGCCCGACTCGGCCAGGCAGCCCAGCAGAAGCCGGCGGGTGCCGACACCCAGGCCGTCGGCGATCGCCCGCAGGTGTTCGAGTTCATCGGGGTCCAGCCGCCCGCCGGCCAGCGCGAAGGCGAGGTACTCCTCGAACAGGCGTCGCCCGACGCGGAGTTCCACCCATCCGGCCTGTTCCCCGGAAAGGCCGAGGTTGCGCGCGATCCAGCGGAGGCCGGGCCGGCCGGCCTCCACCGTGGCCGGGCCCTGCTCCAGCAGGCGTTTGAAGGCCAGCTCGTAGACCCGGTCGCGCACCGGATCGACATCCTCCGGGGGTACGGCCAGGAACTCCACGGCGTCGCGGAAGATGAAGAAGTGCCCCTCGCGGACCATGGACCGGGCCAGTCGGCGGGCGATGTCACCGACGCGCCGGTCGCGGTCCGGCGGAAGCCGGGGGCAGGCGGTCGCCTCCATCCAGGCGGTCAGGCGATTGGGTTTCATCCCCGGTCCCCGCTTCCCACCAAACGCTTGCCTCTGATGATGCCCCACTTCCCTTGGACAGGCAGCGCCGGTCATGATATCTCTGAGTGGGGCCCGGATACAACCGCCGGTGGAGCCCCGGCCAGGGGGGTCTCAAGCCGCCCGTCGGCCGCGGGGGTGTTGAGCCGCTTTTGTGGTGCCCGTCGGCCGTGAGGACGCGAGCATGCCTGCGCATACCATCAGCGAACACGACCGGCGTATGGCTCAGAAGTGCGTCGAATGCCCGGTCTGCACGCGGGCCCGTCGGCGGCAGAAGGGTCTGGCGTACTGGGTCGTGCGATCGGTCGAGGGGCGGATCTGCCCATTCTGCCGGGCCTACGAGCGGGTTTACGGCCGCAAGGCCCACGAGCCCCTGCCGCGGGCATGAACGGCGGGACGGCCGGGTGCGGCCGGGAGAAACGCTGATGGGCCCAGGCTGCCTGGTCTGCGGAGGCACCCTTTTTGAACCGCGCTGGGGGATGCTGGTCCGGTGCCGGGCCTGCGGGTTTGTGACCGCCGCCCCGGAGGTGGTCGGATTTTCGGGGGACGCGCGGGACCTTTACCGCGGCGACTACTTCAGCGGCGGCGAGTATCTCGATTACGCCGGCGATCAGGCCTTCTTCCAGCGCAACTTCCGTCGGCGGCTCGAGGAGGTGCTGGCCCGGCGGCGCGGCGGGCTCCTGGTGGAGGTCGGCGCGGCCTACGGCTTCTTCCTGGACCTGGCCCGGGCCCATTTCCGCACGGTGGGTTTCGAGGTCAACCCCGAGGCGGTCGGCCACGCCCGTCAGCGGCTGGGGCTGGACGTCCGCGAGACTGATTTCCTGGAGGCGACGCGGGAGTCGATCGGCGGTCCGGCCGACGTGCTGGTGATGTGGGACGTGATCGAGCACCTCGACCGGCCGGACGCCTATCTGATGAAGGCGGCCGAGCTGGCGGCGCCCGGGGCGCTGCTGTTCATCACCACCGGGGACATCGGCAGCCTGCTGGCCCGTCTGCGCGGCCGGCGGTGGCGGATGATCCACCCGCCGACGCACCTGCACTTCTTCGACCGCCGGACGCTGACGCGGCTGCTGGAGCGATGCGGCTTTGATGTGCTGGACATCCGGTCGACGGGGGTGGCCCGCAGCCTTCGGCAGATCCTTTACTCTTTGCTGGTATTGAAGTTGCGAGCGGGAGCCCTCTGGCCCCTGGCGGCGGCGGTCACTCCGGCCTCCTGGGGCCTGACCTTGAACACCGGCGACATCATGCTGGTCACCGCCGGTCTGCGGGGCATTCCGGGGCGACAGGCAAGTCCAGGCGCGGGCGGCCGCACGGCCGCGGTCGGCGGATTTTGATTCGGACTGCGGAACCGGCTAAGCTGTCGAGCTCACTGTCGAGTCTGGCAGCGGCCCGGAGGGGTCGGCGGCCGCCCGCCCGGTGAGGCGTGCGTCCGGCCCGGCGAATCACCTCGAAGCCTTCCGCTTTCTCGAACGGTGATCCGGAAGGTCTTCCTTGGCGTCACGGTTCATCACTACATTAAGGAGCAAGCATCATGTCCCTGCGTGCAGTGTGCATTCTGGGTATCGCCGCCGGCCTGTTCCCGGCGGGCGTCCTGGCGGCTGAGGCCACCGGCCAGGCTCCGGCGACGGCCCCGGCGACCTCTACGGCTCCGGCCGGCTCCCAGCCCTTCGTGGACAGCGTGGCCGTCACGGTCGACGGCCACGAGATCATGGAGAGCCAGGTGAACAGCCTCTTCGACCAGGTGATGGGCAGCCGTCTGCGGAGCCGCAACGCCAGCGAGGAGCAGGTCGCCGCCATGCGCGACCGCTGGCGGAGCCAAGTCATCGATTCGCTGATTGCCGACCAGGTGCTCGAGGAGGCATTCAAGGAGGCCGGAATCACCTGCACGCCGGAGGAGCTCTCCGCCCAGTTCGAACGCATGCTGGAGAGAATGCTCAAGACCCGCAACTGGACGCGGGAGCAGTTCGCCGAGGTGATCCAGAAGCAGGAGGGCCTGAACCTGGAGCAGTTTCGCCAGAAGGTCCTGGGGCAGAGCGGCTTTCGCCACGCGGTGATGCTGGAGAAGTACGTCCGGGCCAGGCACCCCGGGGATCTCGCGGTGGACGACGCCAAGATCGCCGAGTTCTACCAGGCCAACAAGACCCGCCGCTTCATGAAGGATCCCGGCGAGGCCCGGGCCAGCCACATCCTCATCAGCACGCAGAACGCCAAAACCGACGAAGAGAAGGCCGCCGCCCGCAAGAAGGCCGAGGAGGTCCTGGAGGCGGCCCGCAAGCCGGACGCCGATTTCGCCGCCCTGGCCGCAAAACACTCCGACTGCCCTTCCAAGGAGAAGGGCGGCGACCTGGGCGGCTTCCCCCGCTATGAACGCATGGTGGAGCCGTTCGCCGCGGCGGCTTTCGCCCTGGAGCCGGGCCAGATCAGCGACATCGTCGAGACCCGCTTCGGCTACCACATCATCAAGCTGGCCGAGAAGCGCATGCCCCAGGAGTCCTCGCTGGAGGAGGTCAGGGACCAGATCCAGGCGGAACTGGAGGAGCGGGCGGTGCAGGACCGCGGTCGCCGGCTGACCCAGGAACTCAAGGAGAAGGCTTCGATCGTCTACCCGCCCGGGAAGGAGCCGCAGGCCGCCACGATGCCGGCCCGCGCGGCCAACGAGCCCCCCGGCGGGGCCGCGACCCGGCCGGTCTCGCGGCGTGTCACGCGTCCGGCCCCGGCGGCCTCCGCCCCCGCCGGCTGATTCCGAGCCGGTGGATGGGCAGCGCTGTGGCGACATACGGGCGACGACCGCCTGACTGAGGCCCCGACCCTTTTTCCGGCGGCTGATCGCAACCGCCGCGTTCAGGCCAGGGGGATGGGGCCTTCGTCGCGAACGGGCAGGACCGCCGGGGGTCGACGGTCCGGCTGCCCGGCTCCCGGCGGCATCCACGACAGGCACCGCATCAGCACGAGCAGCGGCAGAACCCGCCCGAGGAGCATGGTGGCCGTGAGCACGATCCTGGAAGGTACGGAAAGCGCGGCGGTCATGCCGGTGGTCAGGCCCACGTTGCAGGAGGCGCTGACCGCCTCGAAAAGGCAGGCCGCCGGCGAGGCCGGCTCGCGGTAAATCAGCAGCAACCCACAGACCAGCAGCAGGCCCAGCGTGCCGGCCAGGACGACGCCGGCGACGCCGATGGCCCAATGGCGGGCGAGCTCGCGTGCCGGCGGGTTTCGTGCGCCAAGCGGGTTGGCGGTCCGCCAGAAGGCTGCGGCCAGGACGGCCAGCAGCGTCAGCCGCCCGCCGCCGGAGGCCCCGCCGAGTCCGCCGCCGCCGAGCATCACCGCCGCCAGCAGCCCATGGGAGGCGGGGGAAAGCGAGTGCTCATCCAGGCGGGCGGCGCGGAAGCCGGGCCCGCGGGCGGCGATCACCTGGAAGACCGCCCGGCCATGGCGTTGGGCGGACGGCATGGAAGCCAGCCGTTCGCGTTCCGCCCGCCCGGAGCCCGCGGCGCCGAAGACGATCGCACCGGCAGGGGCGGTCGATGAGGGCTCGCCGGCCTGGACCATCAGCCGCCCGGGAGTCCGGTCCCGGGGGTATCGCAGCTGGCAGTCCCGGCTGGTTTCGACGACCACAAGGAGAACCGCGCCTCCCGCAACCGACAGCACCGTCAGCATGAGTGTCACATAGCTGTCAAAGGCGAGCCGGCCCGGGCCCCCGAGGCGCGTGAGCCTCCGCATCAGGTCGTACAGCACCGGACCTCCCAGACTGCCCAGGAGCATCAGCGGAAGAGCCACCGCCAGGAGCGTCCGGTCGCCGGCGGCGATGAAGCTGTTGCGCGACAGCGTCAGGCCGGATCCGCAAAATGCGCCGGCAGCATGGAACGCGGCCTCGAGCGCCCGGCCGGCCTGCGGGCCGGTCCACCAGCACTCCCCCGCGCCGCCTCCTGCCGGGCACGTCGACGGTCCGGCGGCGGATCCGGAAGACGCGGCCGGCGCGGCACTGCTTTCGGCGTACAAGGCGACGCCGCCGGCGGTCTGCAGAACCAGCGCGGTAATCACAAGGAACCGCAGCAGGCGGCGCACGGCGGCCGGGTCGCACTGTTCGTGCGGGGCGTTCCAGCCGAGCATGTGGCGGAGGCGCCAGGCCAGCGCCGAACCGGCCAGCAGCATCCCCAGGCCGCCGATTTCGATAAGAATCAGGAGCACCAGCCGGCCGAAGCGGCTGAACTCGGTGCCGGGTTCGCCGAGCGTCAGGCCCGTGCAGGTGACGGCCGAGGTCGCGGTGAACAGGGTATCCAGGAGGTACATGCCGGCCAGATACGCCGCCAGCGGGTGTCCGGGCTCGACCGGGGCATACGCCTGGCGGCTGACCGGCAGGGCCAGCAGGCCGGCGCCCAGCACGGCGGCCGCAGTCCATCCGGCCAGCACGGTCAGCATCGCCGGCCGGATCCGTCCCTCGGCCAGGCCGTCGCACAGGCCGTCAAGCCCGGCCCGGGCGACGGTCTCCAGGGCTGAGGCGATCACATAGGCCGAGACGACTGCGAGCACGAACGGTTCGCTCGAGGGCCGCACGAGCCACGTCGTCGCGGCAGCCGCGATCACCACGAAATCCACAAGGCGGCGGCGGATCCGCGGCCCGGCCGTCGAGGGCGGGAGGAACAGGAGCAGGCGCGAGAGCACGAAGCCGGCGGCGGCGGCCAGGAGCAACCTGCGGATCCACGTGCTGGAGTCGGGCAACGGGGGCTCGTGGAATCCGTAGGCCAGGGCCAGCCCACAGGCTCCGGCGAGGAACGCCAGGGTCCAGGCCCATCGCGCCGGCCGGCCGATCCGATCGGGTCTCGGGGTCATCGCGGTGAATCCATGCTCCCGGCCGGTCGTGGTGGCCGGCAGCCGCGGCCCGGCGACACCGCCGACGGCGCGAAAGGGTCACTTGCCGCCGTACACCTGCTGCGGGTCGAACATCCGCGTGCCGCGGACGTGCCATTGTTCGTCGGCGCCGTCATAAACCCGGAAGAAGCAGGTCCTGTAGCCCTCGTGGCAGGCGGCGCCGTGCTGGGTCGCCCTGATCAGCAGGGTATCGGCGTCGCAGTCGACGAGGATCTCGCGGATTTCCTGGACATGGCCGCTGGATTCGCCCTTCATCCAGTACTTGCGGCGCGATCGCGACCAGAAGTGCGTCCGGCCGGTGCGGATCGACTCGGCCAGGCTGGTCCTGTTCATGTAGGCCATCATCAGCACTTCGCCGGTGTCGGCGTCCTGGACAATCGCCGGGATCAGGCCGTCGGCGTCGTACTTGAGCTGGTCAAGACCCTGCATGACGTGCTCCGCATCCGGATGCGGACCCCCTGTGTGAAACCGCGTCCGGCCGCCGCGACCGTCGCCGGGGCCGGTGCCGGGCAATGTATCAGGCCACGTCGATGAACGCCACCTTCTCGCGGAAGCGGCGTCGCAGCTCGGCCCGGAGTGCGGCATGCTCGGGGGCGGCCAGCCGGGGATCGGCGGCCACGAGCCGGGCGGCGTCGTCGCGGGCGGCGGTCAGGAGTTCCACGTCCTCGATGAGGCTGGCCACGCGGAACTCCGGCCAGCCGTGCTGGCGGGTACCCAGCAGTTCCCCGGGACCGCGGATGCGCAGATCCTCCTCGGCGATGCGGAATCCGTCGCAGGTCCGGCACAGCACATCGAGCCGCCGGGCGGCGGCTTCGCCCCCTCCCCTGGCGAACAGCAGGCACAGGCCCGGCTTGGAGCCGCGGCCGACGCGTCCGCGGAGCTGGTGCAGGGCCGACAGTCCGTAGCGCTCGGCGTGCTGCACCACCATGACGGTGGCGTTGGGGACATCGACGCCGACCTCGATCACCGTGGTAGTCACGAGCACGTCCAGCCTGCCGGCGGCGAAACGGCTCATGACCTCCTGTTTCTCCGGGTTCTTCATCCGCCCGTGCAGCAGGCCGACCGCGGCCCCCGGCAGCAGCGTCCGGCCGATCTGCTGGGCCTCCTGGACGGCGGCCTTGAGATCGACGGCCTCGGACTCCTCGACCAGCGGGTAGACGATGTAGGCCTGCTCGCCGCGGGCGATCCGCCGCCGCACCTCCAGCCAGGCGCGGGCCTCGTCGGGCGGACGCACCAGCGCGGTGGCGACGCGGCTGCGGCCTGGCGGGAGTTCGTCGATCACGGACACGTCGAGGTCGCCGAAGACGGTCATCGACAGCGTCCGCGGGATCGGCGTGGCGGTCATCACCAGGTAGTGCGGCACGAAGCGGGCCGGGGAGTCGGCCGAGGCCTTCGGCTTGGAGCGCAGGGTCGCCCGCTGGGCGACGCCGAACTTGTGCTGTTCATCGACGATCACGAGTCCCAGGGCGCCGAAGCGGACCTTTTCCTCCAGCAGGGCCTGGGTTCCGACGACCAGGTCCATGGCCTCGTCGGCGATGGACTCCAGGAGGCGTGCCCGGCCGGTCCTGGGCCCGCGGCCTCCCAGCAGGCAGCGACGGACCCGGCTGCCCTCGAGGTAGCGGTTGATGCCGTTGAAGTGCTGGGCGGCCAGGACTTCCGTGGGTGCGAGGATGGCGCACTGCCGGCGGTTGGCCACCGCCAGCAGGGCGGCGTACAGGGCGACGACGGTCTTTCCGCTGCCGACATCGCCCTGGAGCAGGCGGGTCATCGGGCGCTCCCGGGCCAGGTCGGCGGCGATCTCGGCGATCACACGGTTCTGGGCGTCGGTCAGGCGGAACGGAAAGCGCCTGCGGATGCGCTCGTCGATGCGGGGCGAGCCGGCCAGGATCGGCGCCCGGGCGTGTGTGGCCGTCCATCGGCGCCCCAGGGCGATGGCCAGCTGCATGAGCAGCAGTTCCTCGTAGGCCAGCCGCCGCCGGGCCTCGGGAACGGCCTCCAGCGACGGCGGATGATGCATGCAGAGCACGGCCTCCCGCCGCCCGAGAAGCCCCCGCCGGGCCAGCAGCTCAGGCGGCAGCGTCTCGACGATCGCGGCATCCGCCTCGCGGAGCGCGGCCTGCACGATGGCGGCGATCTGGCGCGAGGGCAGCTGCCCGGTGGCCGGGTAGACCGCGATCAGCCGGGCCGCGGAGGGCGGTCCGGGGCCGTCGCCGTCCAGCCACTGGACGCGGGGGTTCACCATTTCGGCCAGCTGGTTGTGCTCGGTGACCTTGCCGAAGAGTCTGACCCGCCCGCCGGGCCGCAGGCGGTCGGCCATGTGCGGGGCGTTGAACCACACGGCGCTCATCCGACCGGTGGCGTCGCGGAGCATGGCCCGTACGCCGAGCCGGCGCATGGGACCGGAGAGCCGCACGGACTGGACCTCGGCGATGACCGTGGCCGGCTCATCGAGCACCAGCGTGTCGATGGCCTGCGGGGGCGGCTCCACCTCGTGGCGGAAGGGAAAATGCTCCACCAGATCGCCGACGGTGACCAGCCCCATGGACGCCAGGCACCTGGCCCGGTGAGGACCGACGCCGCGAAGGTACTGGGCGGGCTTGTCCAGCGGCGAAGGCCGCGGGGGGACGGATGGTGCGCTGCCTGGCGGTTGCGCGGCGTTCACCGCTTCACGGGATGATCAGTTTCGTGCCGACGACGAGGGAGTCGGGGCCACCCTTGAGTGTCCTGCGGTTGGCCTCGTAGATCTTCTTCCAGTTTTTGGTCGTGCCGTAGAACTTCTTCGAGATCTTCTGGAGGGTGTCGCCCTTGGCCACCACGTGGGTGCGTGACGCCTTGGCGGCCGGGGCATAGCTCTCCTTGGGTTTGGCCTTGGGCCTGGCGGCCGTCCGGGGAGCCGGCTCTTCGACAGGGGTGGCCGCCGGACCAGCCTCCGCCTGACCGGCCTGGACCGCATCCCGCGGCGGCATGGACGCCGGGCTCTGGGCGACCGGCTGCGGTTCGGGCGGGGGCACCTGGTTCTCCGGGAAGTCCGGCGCCGGCTCCTGCGCAGGCGCCTGGGCCAGCGGCTCGGTCGTCTTGTTTTTGTCCTCGCATCCGGCGGTCCAGGCCACCAGCAGCAGCGCCGCGATCAGTACCGTCATCAGGCTCTTCATGTCCGTCTCCTTGCCGGTCCGGCACGGGCCTCGGCGGCGGCCGGTAGACCGCCGGCGAACCGCCGGAGGCATCATAACGCGCGGCGATCCGGCGTCAACGGACCGGCTGGGTCGGCGGAGCCTCGTGGAGCAACTGGATGCTGTCCATCGCCCGGGCCATGGCCTGAGCCCCTCCGGGGCCGGACACCAGGTAGCGGACCAGCTCGTTGACCTCGATGATCAGGCGTTCCCCGGCGGTGGTCGCAGGCTCGGGGTTCCCGACGCAGTCCAGCAGCCGGGTTCCCGGGGGCAGCCCCGCGAAGGACAGTGTGGTCGGCTGGCTGCCGAAGGGTCGCCAGCACACCGCCACCCCCGATCCGTCGGACCGCGCAAAGAACACCACCCGCGACCCGCCGCGCTGCTCGACCCACCGCAGGCAGCGGGCGTCGTTAAGCAGCGACGTCGCGACGTCAAAAGCCACCATGGCCGGCCGCGGCGAAAGGTCGGCTTCGTGAAGCCGTCGGCGGTTGTGCTCGAACACCGACCGGGGCGGAGCCAGGACGGCCGCGTCGCAGCAGCACATGCTTGCTCCGGCCAGGACGCGGATCACCGCCGCCCGCACCATTCTCGAAGCGGACACCATCGGATCCGACGGCGCCGACAGCAGCTGCAGCATGCCCTCGCCGCCGGCCGGACGCAGCACGTCGGGGCCCGGCCAGAGGGGGCGGGCAGCGTCATCGAGATCCACAGGGACGGCCAGGTCCCAGATCTCCGCCCCGCCGGCTCGTGCCCCGATCGCCTCCAGCAGAGGTTCGGCGGACTCCGGCAACGGCTCGGGCGGACAGGCCAGTCCCGCGGCCAGCCCCGCGCCGCGTGTGGTTTCCAGGGCCGCCAGCACGGAGGTGCCCGTGAAACCTGAGATGTCGCGTACCAGCCGGGTGGACGGCGACCGGGCGGCCAGCAGTTCGGCCAGCCAGCTCAACCGGGCGTCGTCCCGGGCAGAAGCGTGGACCGGCTCGGCCACCACCAGCCCGATCGGCTCGATCGTGCCGGAGGCCAGCCACTGCTGGATCAGCCCCTGCCGCTCCCTGTCTCCGGGAGGCACGGTCAGGGCCGCGACCAGCTCAACCTGAGCCTGTTCGCACATCGCCAGCAGCCCGCCGGGCCCCGACCAGGGGCTGAAGTCCCACGTCCCCGGGGCCACCTGCAGGCGTGCCGGCAGCAGGTCGGCCCGAACCCAGCCGGCCCCCAGGTGGGTGGTCCGCATGGAGATCAGGGGACCTTCGGTGATCAGCCCGAAGCGGTTCCGCGACGGCACCGGGTCATGGGCCGCAATCACCCCCACCGCGCCGCAGGCCTGGGAGAGCATGCGCGACTGTCCCGGTTCGCCCGACCACAGCGTAGCCAGCAGCCGGAAGTAGCCCCGGGGCATGCGGAGCCGGATCTCATCGACGAACAGGCCTTCGGCACCGGTGACCACGTCGATGGTCTTGGTCCAGACGACACGGTCGAAGCCGTCCAGCATATCCACGGCCAGGCGCGAGGCCTGCCCGGGGGGCCTGTCCGGAGCTCCGACGACCCGCAGGCCGAACGTCGCCTCGGCATCCTCGTCCAGAAGACTGCAGAGGTCCGTGGGCCTGACCTCGGGCATGATCAGTCCGACCTGCGGCCCGGCCGGCCGCACAGACCGTCCGGCCGGCGGCGCGTCGGTCAGCGAGACGGCGTCCAGCCAGCAGGTGGTGGGCGAATCCCCGGCCTGGGGGGCCTGCTCCCTGAAGTCCATCAGCAGTTCGGCAACCTCCGCAGTCCGGCCTGGTTCGCCTTCGAACGCATGGCTGAACTGCTGCCAGCCAGGCCCGACCTCGAAGGTCCCGCGGCCCAGCAGGCGGTCCGGCGTTCGCAGCGTGGCCGTGCCGCGGCAGGGGCGATCCGCGCGGGCCTGAAAGGCCAGATACAGGCGTTCGGCCCCGGCCGCCGCGTCCAGCCGCAGGGGACCGAAGCCCACGCGCGCCGTTTCCCGGTCGAGCTCGAAGCGCAGCGTCGTGCGTCCGACTGCGGCTTCGCCGTCCAGCGACCACCGCAGCGGCAGGGCGTACTCGTCCCCGCCCGGCCAGCGGCGCAAGGCGCAGGCCAGGAAGCCGCGGTGTCCGGTCTCGAAATCGCCGTCGGGAATCAGGTTGACGACCGGCGCCGGGCGGGTGGCCGCCGGACCGGTCGCGGCCGGGGACAGATCGACCTGCACCCCCGGCGGAGCGGGCGGTTCCGGCCAGGCCAGCACCGCCACGCGATCCAGGGTGATCATGGCCCCCGGACGCGAAGTCAGGACGCGCAGGGCCACCCGCTCGACGGCCGGCCCGACCCGGACCCACCATGCAAGCGTCTCCCAGCCCGGACTGATGTCCGCCGTCAGGGGCAGATCCAGGCTCAGGCTGCGGTCTGCGGCATCCCGGCCGACCACCGCGATGCGAACACCTTTCAACGCCGCCAGGCGGCGCGCGGAACGAATCGAGAGGCTCAGTTCGATGCGCACATCGCGGCCGCGGACCGCCGCAGCGTCAATCCCTCGCTCGATGCCGCACGTTTCCGGGACCGTCGCCGGCGCGGTCAGCTCCACGCCGCCGCGGCCCTCGAGGCGGAGCGGCCGGAGCATTACTCCCCCGGTCACCTCCCAGCCGGGCACCTCCCGCTCGGTGGCGGATTCGAAGTCGTCGGCGAGGATCTCGCGCGGCCCGTCTTCCGGGGGCAGGTGCCGGCGAGCCGTGGAGTCGGTCATCCGCCCCCGCACCGGCTGCCACGCGCGCCATCGCGGATCGGGCCCGTCGGCCGGGCGCTCCAGCGACGCCAGGGCTGGCAGCCGGAGGTCGCCGGAGGCGTCGGGGCCCGGCCCGCACCCCGCCGGGAACGCCGCGGCGAGCAGGCAGATCACAACCCGTCGGCATCCGGCTCCTGGCAACGCGACGTCCCCGAGACAATGCTGCGACGCAGCCTGAACAGCTCCATGAAAGCCTTCACCACGACGCGAAGGCTGCCCCCGGTGGAACGGCCCGCCGCCCGGGGGTAGTGGCGCACGCCGATCTGGCCGATACGGTACCCGCGGCGGGCGGCCTTGGCCAGCACCTCGGCGTCGATCAGCGCCCCTTCGCTGTGCAGCTGGATCTCGTCGAAGAGCCGCCGGGGATAGATCTTGAACGCGCAGTCGATGTCCCGCAGGCGCGTGCCCAGCAGCAGGTTGCACAGCCCCGTCCAGGCCTGACCGCTGAGCCTGCGCCTCCACGACTCGCAGCGGTTCAGCCGAAAGGCGCTGACGATGTCGTACCGGTCCAGCAGGGCCACCAGACGGGGCAGTTCGCCGGGGTCGAACTGGCCGTCACCGTCGGTGTAGAACACCCACGCCCGGGTCGCGGCGGCAAAACCGCTCCGCAGGGCGGCTCCGTAGCCCCGACTGACCGCGTTGTGCACCACGCGGATCTGGGGGTGCTGCACCGCCAGGCGGTCGGCCAGGGCGGCGGTGCGGTCGGTGCTGGCATCATCGACGATGATCAGCTCGACATCGTCGGCCACCGACCGGCAGGCCTCCAGCACGGCCAGGGCGGTCCGCTCGACGTTGGCCTCCTCGTTGCGGCAGGGAAGAAAGGCCGTCAGGCCAGGGAGCTTCATCTGGCGGCTCCGCCGGAGTCCGGGCAGCCGCCGCGGCCGGGCGTGCCGGCCTGCGGCCGCTTCACGGGACCCGCCGATAGCACTCCATCCACGCGCTACGAACCTGCTCGACGGTGGTCGATCGCGTCCGCAGGCGGTCCTCGGCGTTCAGGGCCTGCTGGGTGGCGGCAGGCTGGATTCCGGAAAGCGGCACGAAACCCTCCGGGCGTTCTGCCGGGACGACCTGACCCGCCCCGCCGGCCTCCACAGGCCCGGCGGCCAGGCAGCCCTCACGGTAACCGCCGAAGGCGTTTCCGCCGAAGCGGGCCGCCGAGGCCGATTCCGGCCGCAGCATGCGAACCGCCCAGCGGGCGGCGTTCCAGCCGTCGAAGACGTTGTTCTGCACTTCCAGGCTCCGCACTCCCCCCGTCACGACCAGCGCCGCATAGGCCGGTCCGAGCAGAAGGTTGTCGCGAATCACGCCCTGCGCGGGAGGCTCGGCGATCAGGTGATGCGTGGTGGTCTGGACTTCGCCCAGTCCGGTCCGCAGTCCAGGCAGATCCAGGCGACCCTTGAGCCCTGCACGGCCGATCAGCACGTTGCCGGTCACCCGCGACGGGGCGGTCTCGACCACGTAAGTTCCGCCGATCAGCACGTTGTTCTCGAGCAGGGCCCCGGCGTTGCCGCACCGCACGGCGTAGCGGCCGAGGTCCTCGGCGGTGGTGCAGTGGACATAGTTGCCGCGGACGGACAGGCCCTGAAAACCCTCGCCGGCGACGGCGATCGAGGCCGTTTCACCGATCAGCACGTTCCCCGTCAGCAGCACCTGCGGACACTGCACCAGCAGGCCGGTCTCGGCGATGTTGTCGGCCACGACCTTTACGCCGGTTCCGGTGCCGACGAGGACCAGCCACCGGTCGCCGACCGTGCGCTGGAAGGTGCAGCGGCTGATCTCGACACTGGCGGCCGGTCCGATAGCCTCGGCGTGCACCGGCCCGCATTCCTCGAAGCGGCACTCGCTCAGCCACAGGTCGTTGGCCGGCGCAGCCAGCTGCACGAAGACCGCCGGCCGGGCCCGGCCCTGGCCCTGGGGCGCGCCCAGCCGCCGGAAGATCACATGCCGGGCGACGATCGAGGCGGCGGTGTCCGGCCCGGCGGTGATCGCCCCCGGCGGGCAGCCGGCCGGAGTCTCGACGACGATCGGGTGCTGAGGGGTCCCCAGCAGCAGCAGGCGGGCCGACTCGGCCGTGGCCGCGGCCACCGCGGGGCTGTTCAGCAGAATGCACGGCCCCTCGCCGGACGGCGTGCCGCCGGCAAAGCGGATGGTCGTGCCCGGGGCGACCTCGACGGCGGCGGCCATGATCGCCACGTCGCGATCGATGCTGACCGTGCCTTCCCAGCGGGTGTCGGCGTGCACGACCCGGGCGGGGAAGCTCCGGGCGTCGGCGGCGCCGGCCGGGACGAACGCCAGCAGAGCCCAGACCGCCGCCGGCCAGCTGATGCCACGAAGCACGAATCGGCCGACAGCGGTGTTCATCCGAGCAACCTCCCGGCGGCCGTCCGCCGCTCAGGTCCGCAGGGTCAGGCCGTGGCGGGCCAGGAACGCGATGAAATCCTCGCGGAAGCCCTGGATGTCCTGTTCGGTCAGCGTCCGCTCCGGATCGCCGGCCACGGCCCGGAACGTGAAGCTGCGGCGTCCGGCGGGCACCGAGCCGCCCTCGTAGCTGTCGGCGAAGGCCAGCCGCCGCAGCAGCGGGTGGTCGTAGCCGGCCAGCATACGCTCGATGTCGGTGTAGCGCACGGCCGCATCCGCCAGGACGGAAAAGTCCACCTCGGTCTGCGGATGCTCCGGCAGCGGCGGCAGCGGCCGCACCTCGACCGGCAGCCCAACCGCGGCGGAGAGGTCGATCTCGGCGGCCACGATCGACCAGGCCGCCAGGTGCTCGGTAATCCGCCGCTTGAGGGCCGCGGGGACGGCGGTCAGCCGGCCCAGATCGACCTGGCCGCAACGCACCAGGGCCGTCTTGGCCGCGTGTTCCCAGGGGGCGCAGGGCTCCGCCGGCGCGAAGTGCAGACGGGCCTGCAGCGTCTGCATCGCCCAGGTCTCCAGGTCGGTCTTGAGCCGCAGCAGGAGGGCATCCTCCTGGGCGGCCTTGCGGCCCGGGGCCACCAGCATCAGCCCCAGCCGGCGGCGCTCGATGCGTGTCGGATCATCGCCGGCCGGCGGCGGGAAGACGCTGCCGATCTCCACAAGCTCGAAACGGGCGAAGGCGTGGCGGTTCAGGTCCGCACAGGCTAGCAGGCCCGGCATCAGCGTGGTGCGCAGGCGGTCCATGCCCGCGGCCGGCGGGTTGCGCAGCCTGAGCGTCGGGCCCGGGTCGCAGCCCAGGACGCCCAGCCAGTCGCCGTCAAACCAGATGTAGCGGTGCACCTCGGCGTAACCCATGCCGCCGCAGAGCAGCGCGAGCGTCCGCCGCTCCAGCCGGCCCGGCGGGTCGGGCTCGGCGTATCGGACGGTCACCTCCGGCAGCTTCGGCTCGATCGAGCCGTAGCCGACGAAGCGGGCGACCTCCTCGATGACGTCGGCCTCGATGGTGACGTCCTTGGTCGCCCGCCAGGTGGGCACGTGGACGTCGAGCTGATCGCCGTCGGGCCAGACCGCAAAGCCCAGCGGCTCGAGAATCCCGGTGATCTCCTCGACGGTCACCGGCCGGCCGATGGTGCGCCCGACGAAGGCCGGATCGACGCGGATCACCCGCGGCGCCGGCGGCGCCGGGAAGCAGTCCGACAGCCGGCTGGTCAGCCGCATCCCGGGCAGCTCCCGCCGGGCCAGATACACGAAACGCCGGATCGCGGCGACGGTGTTGTGCGGATCCTGGGATTTCTCGAAGCGGGCGCTGGCGTCGGTGCGGTGCCCCATCGCGGCGGCGCAGCGGCGGATGGTCGCCGGCTCGAAATTGGCGCTTTCCAGCAGCAGTTCGGTGGTCGCGTCGGTGATTTCGGTCTCGGCGCCGCCCATGATGCCGGCCAGGGCGACCGAACGGCGGCGACACTGGATCATCAGGGCGCCGGGCGGCATGATCCGCTCCACGCCGTCGAGGGTGCGGAACTTCTCGCCCGGGGCGGCGACGGCCACCTCGATCCGGTCGATGCCGGCGGCATCGAAGGCGTGCATGGGCTGGCCGAGCTCGACCATGATGTAGTTGGTCAGATCGACCAGCAGGTCGATCGGGCGCAGCCCCACGTGCGCCAGCCTGGCCTGCATCCACCAGGGCGCCGGCTGCGGACGCACGCCGGCCAGGCGCAGGGCGCTGTAGCGCGGGCACAATTCCGGGTCGTCGATGGTGATCTCCACCGCCGGCAGCCCCGGCGGCTCCAGTTCCTCCGCGGCGGCCATGGGGCAGTCTTTCAGCGGGCGGCCCCAGATCGCGGCCAACTCGCGGGCGATGCCCCAGTGACCCCAGAGGTCCGGGCGGTGGGTGATGGACTTGTTGTCCACCTCGATGATCCAGTCGTCCAGTACCGACAGGTCGATCGCCGATCCGGGCACGGTATCCGGCGGGAGCCGGACCGCCCGCTGGCCCACGGTCGCCAGCCCGAGGGCCTCGCCGGCCACGATCATGCCCACGCTGGAGACCCCGGCCACGTCCCGCTGGCCGATCGGGCCGATGTCCGGCAGGATCGCTCCCGGCGGCGCATACACCACCCGGTCGCCGGGCCGCAATCCCGCCGCCTGGGTCACGCTGACCACGTGCCGGCCGCCCAGATCCAGCCGGGCGGTAAACAGGTCGGCGGTGCCGGGCCGCGGCTCGACGGCCTCGATGCCCGCGGCGATCAGGCCGGCGGCGGCGCAGGCGACGTGCTCGACGCCCTCGACTTCGGCGGTAGTCACGGTGAAACGCCCGGCCAGCTCCCGGGGATCCAGGTCCGGCGGGAGGTCCACGAAATCGCGAATCCAGTTGAGCGAGATCAGCATGCCCTGCGACTCGAAGCGGACCGGCGGCCGGCCGGCCGGCGGCGCGACTCATTTCTCCACGATGGCAAATCCCCGGCGCCGCTCGGGAGGAACGACCGCCCGCAGGTCGCCGCTGTTGAGCCCGCGGATGTCGCGCACGCCGTAGCGCATCATCGCCAGCCGCGTCAGGCCCATCCCGAAGGCGAAACCGGTGTAGACGTGCGGGTCGATGCCGCCGGCCCGCAGCACGTTGGGGTGCACCATCCCGCACGGCAGGATCTCGACCCAGCCGCTGCGCTTGCACGTCGGGCAGCCGCCCCCGCCGCAGATGCCGCACTGCATGTCCAGCTCGAAGCCCGGCTCGACGAAGGGAAAGAAGCCCGGCCGCAGCCGCACCCTGACCTCGCGGCGGAACACCTCCGCGAGAATCAGCTTCATCACCGCGATGAGGTTGGCGATCGAGATGTTCCGGTCGATCAGCAGCCCCTCGAGCTGGTGGAAGGTGTTGGCGTGCGAGGCGTCCTCGGTCTCGTAGCGGAACACCCGCCCCGGAGCGATCACCCGCAGGGGCGGACCGAGCCGCTCCATCGCCCGGATCTGGCAGGGCGATGTGTGGGTCCGCAGCAGCAGCCCGCAGGTCAGCCAGAACGTGTCCTGCATGTCCCGGGCCGGGTGCATGGCCGGGATGTTCAGGGCCTCGAAGTTGTAGTGCTCGGTCTCCAGCTCGGGGCCGCCGACGACCACGAAGCCCAGCCGGGCCATGATCTCCTCGACCTCCCACTGCACCGCGGTCACCGGGTGCACGCTGCCCCGCGGCACCAACGCCCCGGGCAGGGAGGGATCGAAGGTCTGCTCGCCGGGGGCGGCCGGAGCGGGACCGGCGGCCTCCAGCCGGGCCCGGGCCTCGGCGAACCGGGCGAGGATCTCGGCCTTGCGGGCATGGATGGCCTTGCCCGCCGGTCCGCGCTGTTCGACCGGCAGCCGGCCGATGGTGCCCAGCAACCGCCCCAGCGCGCCGGTCTTGCCGGTGAGGCGACTCTCGGCCTGGCGGAGTTCGTCAAGGCCGGCGGCTCCGGCGATCAGCCGGTCGGCCTCGGCGGAAGCTTCGTCCAGATTCTTCTGCAGTTCATCCAGCATGGCTGCCCGGCGCGGCCGTGCCCTCCTGGAGGACCCGTGGCCCCGGTTCGACTCCGCCGGGGCGTGCGTGAAACCGCTGCGAGGTCCAGAAGATAGACCTCAGGGGGGCCGGATGCAAGCCGCGCCCCGTCGCAGGGGATCCGTGAGGGCAGATGCGCCGGGGAACCAGCCGGTCCGCGCCGCGGGCGGATCCGCGATCGCCCGTCACCGCCTTTGCGGCGGAAGGTCAGGCGTCTTTGAGCGTGAAGGGGTTGAAGTCGGTGCCCACGTCGTAGAAGTCCTCGTTTTCCGCCCGTTTGAGCCAGCCGACGACGGCGTAGGTCACCGGCGTGAAGGCCGCCTCCACGGCCACCTTGAACAGGCAGTTGAAGACGATCACGCCGGCGATGGTGCCGGCGCCCCAGAGACCCAGGAAGGCCAGCGGATAGAAAATGGCGCTGTCCACGGCCTGCCCGACCGCCGTCGAGGAGATGGTGCGGGTCCACAGCCAGCGCCCGCGGGTCAGGACCTTCATGCGGGCCATGACGTAGGAGTTCGCGAAATCGCCCGCCCAGTAGCCCAGCATGGAGGCCACCACGATCCGCCAGGTGTTGCCGAAGATCAGTTCCAGAGCCGGCTGAATCCGGGCGTTGAACGGCTCGCCCGGGTCGACGGGCATGTGGACGACGACCAGCCCCATCGCCGCCGCGAAGGCCAGGGCCGCGAAACCCGCCCAGATGACCTTGCGGGTGCGGGCGTAGCCGTAGACCTCGGTCAGGACGTCGCCGAAGATGTAGCTGATGGGAAAGAAGACGTTGCCGGCCCCGAAACTCACGCCCAGCACCATGCAGACCTTGCCCGGCCCGATCAGGTTGGAGCACAGCAGCACGGCCACAAACGCGGCCATGATCAGGTCGTAATAGCGGTAGCTTCTGGCCGGCGGAGCGCCGGGGCGGGCCGTGCGCAGGGAAGAAGACGGCCGGGGTTCCCGCGGGGCGGCGCCGGGTTCCGCCGGCTGACCGTCGCCGGCGGCGGCTCCGGCGAGGCCCGTCGGCCGGGCGTCACGAGCCGGCGCGGGGGCATGCCGGGTGGAGGACCCGCTCTCGATGGATGCGGCCATGAGGTTGCCTGCCGTACTGCGTACTGCGGTTAGCCCGTGCCCCGGTGATTCCGCCAGCCGTCCCGACGGCCGGCGACAGGAAAGTATAGCCCCCCTGCCGGCGGCCGGCGCGCGTCCCGGAGGAAAGGTTCCCGGGCCATCGTCCGGCACCCGCCCGGCCGGCGTCGGGGCACGGCAGACGTCGGGGGAGGCACCGGCTCGCGGGGCGGAGATTGCCCGGCCCGCGGACCGCTGTGGCCGGGCCCGGCCATCTCCCGGCCGGCCGAAGCACGCATGCGGCGAACCGGAGCCGGACTCCGGCATGCTCAAGCCCCACCTTCCCCGGGGCGTGCAATCGCGGCCCGGCGATGGTAGACTTCCGCCCTTGAACGCCGGCCTCCGAAGGGCCGGCCGGAAGCCTGTTCACCGGCTGATAAGGAGATCGATCACCATGCCACTGGTCCCGATGCGCATCCTGCTGGATCACGCCGCCGAGCACGGCTACGGCGTGGCCGCGTTCAACGTCAACAACATGGAGCAGATCCAGGCGATCATGATGGCCGCGGAGGAAACCAACTCGCCGGTCATCGTGCAGGCCTCCCGCGGGGCCCGCGAGTACACCAACGACGCCTACCTGCGGCACCTGATGCTGGCGGCGGTGGAACTGTACCCGAAGATTCCGATCGCCATGCACCAGGACCACGGCAACTCACCGGCGACCTGCCTCAGCGCGATCGAGCAGGGGTTCACCTCGGTGATGATGGATGGCTCGCTGGCCGAGGACGGAAAGACCCCGGCCCCTTACGAATACAACGTCAAGGTGACCCGGGAGGTCGTGGACGCCGCCCATGCCAGGGGGGTAAGCGTCGAGGGCGAGCTGGGCTGCCTCGGCGGCATCGAGGACGGGCACGGTGCGGGGATGAGCGCCGACGAGGCCCTCAAGCACCTCACCGACCCCGACCAGGCGGCCGACTTCGTGGCCAAAACCGGGGTGGACGCCCTGGCGGTGGCCATCGGCACCAGCCACGGGGCCTACAAGTTCACCCGCAAGCCCACCGGCGACGTTCTGGTCATGACCGTCATCGAGAAGATCCACGCCAAGCTGCCCAACACCCACATGGTCATGCACGGCTCCTCCAGCGTGCCGCAGGAACTGCTGGAGGTCATCCGCCAGTACGGCGGACAGATGAAGGAAACCTACGGCGTGCCGATCGAGGAGATCCAGCGCGGCATCAAGCACGGCGTCCGCAAGATCAACGTGGACACCGACAACCGCCTGGCCATGACCGGGGCCATCCGCAAGGTCTTCGCCACCAGGCCGGAGGAGTTCGATCCCCGCAAGTACCTCGGCCCCGCCCGGGATGCGATGCGCAAGGAGTGCGTGGCCCGCATGGTGGCCTTCGGCCAGGCCGGCCATGCCGACAAAATCAAGGCGATCAGCTGCCGCGAGATGGTCTCCTTCTACACCCGCCGCTGAGCCGCGGCGGAGCCGTCCGGAAACCCGGCCGGCGCCCTGAGCACCGGCCGCACGGAGATGAGGGTATGCCCGGCGACGAGATCGAGTTCCAGTGCGAAGAGCAGATGGAGAAGGCCGTCGAGTACCTCCGCGGCGAGCTGCGGGCCCTGCGCACCGGGCGGGCCTCGCCGGCCCTGGTCGAGCACATCAAGGTCAACGTCGAGTCCTACGGCTCGACCATGGAGATCCGGGAGCTGGCCGGCATCTCGGTTCCGGAGGGCAACCAGCTGCTGATCAAGCCTTTCGACCCCACGATCATCAAGGACATCGAGCGGGCCATCCAGGCCTCGGCGATCGGCATCACCCCGATGAGCGACGGCAAGGTCATCCGGCTGCCGGTCCCGCCGTTGTCCGGGGAGCGCCGCCAGCAGCTGCTCGCCCAGGTGCGCAAGCTCGGCGAGGCCCAGAAGGTCGCGGTCCGCAACACCCGCCGTGACGCCAACCGCCAGATCGACACGGAGGAGAAGGCCAAGACCATGGCCGAGGACGACGCCGAGCGATGCAAGGAGGCGGTCCAGAAGCTGACGAAGAAGTTCGAGGACCAGATCGACGCGATGGTGGCGGCCAAGGCCCGGGAGATCGAGGAGGGCTGATCCGCAAGCC
>CAZSYS010000034.1:10463-20995 GCA_964611365.1 uncultured Planctomycetales bacterium | reverse complement strand
GCGGCCGGCCCGCCGCCGCCATCGAGGACGGACACAAGAGCGCCATCCTGTGCCACCTGGGCAACCTGGCGGCCGTGCTCGGACGCCGTCTGCGCTTCGATCCGGCCTCCGAGATGATCGTGGGCGACGACGCGGCCCAGGCGATGACCTCCCGCCCGTATCGCCCGCCCTGGCGGATGCCGGCCTGAGCGGCGTGCAGGCCGCATCGGAACCCTTTGACCCCCGATCCCGAGGAACGACCTTGAAGACCGCCGAACCTGCGAACCTGAAGACGGCCGACGCCTCCACCCGCCGCATCCACCTGCTGTGCAACGCCCACATCGACCCGGTCTGGCTCTGGGAGTGGGAGGAGGGCGTGGCCGCGGCGATCTCGACCTTCCGCACCGCCGCGGACCTCTGCGAGGAGTTCGACGGCTTCATCTTCAACCACAACGAGGCGATCCTCTACCAGTGGGTCGAGGAGCACGAACCCGAACTGTTCCGCCGGATCGTCCGGCTGGTGCGACGCGGCCGCTGGAACATCATGGGCGGCTGGTTCCTGCAGCCGGACTGCAACATGCCCTCCGGCGAGTCGTTCGTCCGCCAGGCCCTGGTCGGCAAGCGCTATTTCCGCGAGAAGTTCGGCGTCGAGGTCTCCACGGCCATCAACTTCGACCCCTTCGGCCACACCCGCGGACTGGTCCAGATCCTGGCCCGCAGCGGTTCGGACGCCTACCTGTTCTGCCGCCCGGACCAGAAGGACTGCCCCCTGCCGGCGGATGACTTCGTTTGGGTCGGCTACGACGGCTCGGAGGTTCTGGCCTCGCGCGTGCTCGGCTGGTACAACTCGCCCCTGGGCAAGGCCCACGAGAAGATCCTCGCCCGCATGAAGGACGCTCCCGACCGCGCATTCAGCCTGGTGCTGTGGGGCGTCGGCGACCACGGCGGCGGGCCCTCGCGGACGGATCTGCAGCGCATTGGCCGGCTGATCCGCAGCACGCGGGATTTCAGAATCCTCCATTCCACCCCGCAGGCGTACTTCCGCGAGCTGGCCCGGATCCGCGACCGCCTGCCGCGTCGCGCCGCCGACCTGAATCCCTGGGGGGTCGGCTGCTACACCTCGCAGATCCGCATCAAGCAGCGCCACCGCCGCCTGGAGAACGAGCTCTACGCCGTCGAGAAGATGGCCGTGGCCGCTGCCGGCCAGGGGCTGATGCCCTACCCGCGGTCCGAGCTGCAGCAGGCCCGTCGCGACCTGCTGACCGGCGAGTTTCACGATATCCTGCCCGGCTCGTCCATCCAGCCGGTCGAGGAGATGTCGCTGCGGCTGATGGACCACGGCCTGGAGATCCTCTCCCGCGTGAAGGCCCGGGCCTTCTTCGTGCTCGCCCGCGGCCAGAAGCCCGCCCGCGACGGCGAGATCCCGATCCTGGTCCACAACCCGCATCCGTATCCCGTGCGGACGCTGGTAGAATGCGAGTTCCAGCTGGCCGACGCCAACTGGGGCGAGACCTGGACCGTGCCGACCGTCTTCCAGCGCGGCCGCCCCGTGCCCTGCCAGCTGGAGAAGGAACTCAGCAACCTCAACCTCGACTGGCGCAAGCGCGTGGTCTTCCAGGCCGAGCTGGCTCCGGCGCAGATGAACCGCTTCGACTGCCGCCTGAAGACCCTGCCGGCCAGGCCCGCCCCGCCCCCGCCGCCGGCCGGCCCGCGCATCCGGTGGCGGACCGACGACCTGGACGTGGTCATCAACACCCGCACCGGCCTGGTGGACCGCTACCGCGTGCGCGGCGTGGATTGCCTCCGGCCCGGGGCCTTCCAGCCGGTCGTGCTGGCCGACAACGAGGATCCCTGGGGCATGCTCGACCGCCGCTTCGGGCCGCAGGTCGCGGCGTTCGAACTCATGTCCCCGCGCCAGGCCGCACGCTTCGCCGGCGTCCGCGCCGCCCGCCTGGCCCCGGTGCGGGTGATCGAGGACGGCCCGGTCCGCATGGTCGTCGAGGTGCTGATGCGCTGCGGGGACTCCTTCATCTGTCAGCACTACCGGCTGCCGCGACGCGGCACGGAGATCGAGGTCGAAACCCGCGTCCACTGGAACGAGAAGAACCGCATGCTCAAGCTCGCCGTGCCGGTCCGGGCCGGAAAGCCGCGCTACCTCGGGCAGGTGGCCTTCGGCGTCGGCGAACTGCCCGACAACGGCGATGAGGCCGTGGCCCAGAAGTGGGTCGCGGTCGTCGATCAGAACACCGGCCGGGCCCTGACATGCATCAATGACGGCGTGTATGGCTCGGACTTCTCCGGCGGGGTGCTCCGCCTGTCGCTGCTGCGCTCGCCGGCTTACTCCGGCCACCCGTTGCTGGAGCGCCCGATCGTCCCACAGGACCGCTATCTGCCGCGCATCGACCAGGGCGAGCGGGTGTTCAGGTTCTGGTTCAACGCCGGTCCCGCCCGCCGCAGGCTTCAGGAGATCGACCGCGAAGCACTGGCCCGCAACGAGCGGCCTTTCGCCCTCTCGTTCTTCCCCGGCGGACGCGGCCGCGCCCCCCGCCCGGGCGTGGTGCTCGGCGACGATGTTGTTCAGATGCCGGCGCTCAAGCTGGCCGAGGACGGCAACGATCTGATCGTGCGGCTCTTCGAGCCGACCGGCCAACCCCGCTCCACGCGGCTGTCGATCCCGTTTGCCGGGGTGAAAACGACGGTGCGGCTGGCCGGCTTCGAGGTCAAGACCCTCCGCATCAGCCCGGCCGGCGGCAAGGTCGTCGAGGTGGACCTCCTGGAACGTCCGATCCGCCCGCCGGCGTCCAAAGCCCGCCGATCGACCGCCCGCCCGGGCCGATAACATCCGGCTCGTGGCCATATCCGGACCCTGCCGGACACGGAGATACCCGGCCCCCGGCCACACACCCTCGCCCCGGCCCTGGGCGGCCCGGCTCCTGCCGCCGGGACGGTCCGACAGCCCGCCTGGGCTTTCAGGGACGTCCCGGTCGGAGGGCCCCGTTGCCCCCGGCAGAGGCCGTGCTGGCCGCGGCTGGCCTGTCGCCAGGGTGAAACCCCCGAGAGGGCCTGTCGGCGGAGTCTCCGTGCCGGGGAACCGCTGGCGAGCATCCCTGCCGGGGGACGTTCATGACCTCACGTTTTGACAGCCTGTAACGGTCCGGCGGATGAGGAGGAGAGGCAGAATCAACTTAAAAAGAGCTTAAGTCGATGATCTGGTGTGGATTGGGACTACAACGATACACCAACCTTTGTAGGTGCGGATTGGTCCGGGCGGTTTGAGGCTCTCGACCGCATCGGCCAGGGCGGTTGGCCTGGGGTTGGGCCTCCCGGTCGGCCCGGAAAGGTGGCCGGGGGCCTGTCCGTCCGGTGGGATCATCAGGCGGTTTTTTGTCTGGTTTTTGATTTACAGGCTTGAAACGGCCGGAATAACCTGTTAGACTGCCGGTGGTTGGACCGATCTAATCCCAGAGGGTGCGATCGTCGCGTCACCTCGATCGCCGTCGGAGTCGGAGGCCAATCTTCACAAAAGTGCCGGGCAAGAGGCACTTCTTGATGTGGTCTGGAGTTAAACGATTAAGCCTGCGGCGCCGCGACGACCAACGGAAAGGTTCAGCCGAAATGTGAACCGGGAGTGAGGTAAATCATGTCTTGTTTTTCGAAGGAGGGTCTCACGAGAACCGCGCGGTGGTTGATGGTGATTGGTATCCTGGGGTGCGCGACGGTCCAGGCGACCGAGATCGCGCACTGGCCGCTGGACAACTCCACCACGGACGTGATCGGCGGCTACAACGGAACGCTGCAGAACGCCGCGGGCTATTCGGCTTCGGTTGCCCCCATCTGCCCGACCGTGAACCCGGCGTTCACGGGCGTCATGCTGCACGGGGGGGCGGCGAACGTGGCTTCGCTGCAGGTTTCTTCCGCCTCGGGCCAGTGCATGACCGTGGCGGACGCCGCCGCCCTGGACATGGGCAGCGACAAGAGTTTCACCATCGAGGCCTGGGTGAAGCTCAACGTCGCCCCGGACGGCCTGACCAAGCAGTGGCTCGCCCAGAAGAAGGCCGTGGCCGCCGATGACGAAACCGACTACGCCGTGCTGGTCGTTTCGGGCGACATTGCCGCCTCGGCGTTGAACAAGTGGGGCAAGCAGGGCAGCTACAACGGCAACGAACTGGTCCTGCTGTTCGGCCGCGGCGCCGGCAACGGCTACGACGTCGTGGTCAGCAACAAGCAGATCGCCGACACCAACTGGCACCTGATCACCGTCTCGTACAATGCCGACACCGGCGAGGTCATCTTCATGCTGGACCTCGACGGCGACCGCGTCACCGGCGTGAACCCGGCCAACAGCGCCAACAACGGCGACCTGATCATCGGCTCGCACATCAACGCCTCGGGCGTCTACGACCAGGGCATCGACGGCCTGATCGACGAGGTCTGGCTGAACGACAAGGCCCTGGACGGGGCCCCGCACAAGAGCGGCCTGCCGCCCGGCAAGAAGGTCGACTGGTACTGGACCTGGGAAGGCTCCACCTGGCCGGACGGCGTGTACAACATCGTCGGTAACCGGCCGTGGCGGGTGCGTTTCAACAGGTTCTCGGGAAGTACGCCTAACGGCTGCTTCCTGAACGCGGGTTCGCTGGGCGGAGGCAACGACGGCATGCGGATCTACGACGCCCACCCGGACTCGAACTACCTGTTCTGGGACCAGTCGCAGTACGGCGGCAGCAAGAACGACGCCGCACCGCGGTGGGATCCGCTCAACCCGCCGCCGCGCTGCAGCCGCGGGGCCACGCTGGTCTACCGCTTCAAGGCCGACAACTACAAGAACTTCTCGACAGACCCCAACCGCCGCCACAAGTTCATCCGCATCGACCACATCCTCAAGGATGCGCCGCTGGTCACCAAAACCACGGGCGGTGGCAGCACCAACGTTATCCTGCGGACCAAACTGCACCACAATCTTGCCCACTCGCCGCCGGGCGCCATCAACGGGCAGGGCACCGATATCGTCCTGATGCAGGAGAACCTGAACGTGGACACGGACTCCAACGGCGTCTACGACGCCCGGTGGTACAAGGTCCTGACCCCGGGCACCTGGTACACCGTGCACATGATCCACTACATCGATCCGGCGGATCTCACCAAGGTCCACCTCAAGACCTGGGTCAAGGAGGACGGCGGCGGCTGGAACCTCGAAGAGGACTGGTGGATGGACGTGCCCGGCGACGACGGCAACTACCTGCCGCACAACGACAACGGCAAGAGCCAGCTGGCCGATACCACGCTGGACTACATCCGCTTCTCGTCGGATGCGGCCTGGGATCCGGACGGCAACGTCCTGACGCCCACGCCGGAGATCTGCGACAACGGCGAGGATGACGACGCCGACGGCAACGCCGACTGCGCCGATTCGGAGTGCCAGCGCACCGATGTGTGCTGCCCGCACAATCCGGCGTACGACGTGGACGACGACGGCGACGTGGACGCTGACGACTTTGCCGCGTTCCAGCGCTGCCTGGATCCGGGCGCCGGCTTCGACGCCCTCTCGCAGGAGTGCAAGTGCATGGACCGCCACCCGAACTACGCCGGTGACGGCGACATCGACATGGACGACCTGGACGTGCTGATCGGCTGCGCCGGCGGCCCGGGCGTGGGCCCGGTCGATCCGGCCTGCGACGGCACGGTGGTCTATTGATGCCGTGATGATCCCCCTGCCGGGGGGGGGCGCCCGCCCCCTCCCGGGCAGGAAGGTGCAAATCTCAGGGAGCCAATCATGTCACGCAGAACGACAGGGGGTGCATCGGTGCGGCGGGGCCGCCGGCGGGGCGGCTTCACGCTGATCGAGGTGCTGGTGGTCGTGGCCATCATCGCCCTGCTGGTGGCCATCCTGCTGCCGGCGCTGAACAAGGCCCGCGAACAGGCCCGGGCGGCGGTGTGCTCGTCGAACCTCCGCACGCTCACCAGCGCGGGGGTCATGTGGCTACAGGTCGAGAAGAAGCGCAGCGACATGCCCGCCCACCTGGGCTGGGCCCCGCACGTGCTCAAGAACATGGCCGACAAGACCGAGCCGTTCACCTGCCCGTCGGACAAGACACCGATGCCGATCGCGCCGGTGATCTTCGAGCAGTTCCGCGGCAGCGAGATCATGCCCAAGCGGCAGTGCTCGGACGCGGCCACGTTCCACCGGGAGCGGACGCCCAAGGCAGACGGGTGGTACCAGTCCGCCTGGGAAACGCAGGCCGGCGAGAAGGACAACGACAACACGTTCCAGGACGGCTGGCTCGAAGTCAAACCCAACGGCGAACGGGCCGACAGGGGCGTCTTTAAGTTCGACAAGAGCCGCACCAGCCGCAGCGTGAACATCTACGACTACAAGATGCGCCGGGTGGGCACCAACAGCGTGGGCGAGACGCCGACGCCGGTGCTTTGGGGCAGTTTCGGCATGAACCTCTCGGTCGCCTATCCCGGGGCCAAGCCGTGGCACCTGCTGTATGTCGAATACAACGACTGGGCGGCGGTGGTTGAGAGCGTGCTGAACGTAGAGCGCCGGGACCACACCAAGGTCGACAGCGCCGCCAACTACCAGGCAGCTCCTCAGGTGGCCAACTGGGTCCAGTACCGCCACGGCCAGACCGCCAACGTGGGCTTCCTCGACGCACACGTGGAGAAGTTGCCGGCCACCAAGCTCAACCACACCGACAGCGGCGTCTGGCATGCGCAGCGGCCGCCCGGCTGGACATTGCCGAAGTATCTGCGGATGGATTGACCCGTACACCCGGTCCCGCGGCCGCCGCGGCACCCTCCGGACGTCTCCGGGACTTTCCTGCAAACCGCGACCGGCCGGGCAGCCGGTGAAAGCCGCCCCGCGGTCGAATCCCAGGCCCCCTGAGAAGCACAGGCGGAGTCGGACGGTCGAATGAGACTTTCCGACTCCGCCGCTTTTTGCGCCGGCGTCATCCGGCCTCAAGCCCGCGACCGCCCGTTCCATGCCGAAAAGAGCGGCACAGCTCGCCATGGCACGAGGCTGACGTCCTCCCTTCTTCCCGTAGTAAAACCAATCGAGACGCCCACAAACGGCTTGCTTCCCCGCAAGGTCCGGCTCCGGCCGGTTCATCAGGCCCAGGGCCTGGCGCGCCATCGTGCGGTCGCTCCGGCGGCGGGATTCATCACGTCCAGAGCCCCGGCCCGGCTCTCAACAATCGCCAGTAGCCATCCCTCCGTCCCGGGTCGGCCCCCTCCGCCCCGGGTCCGCCCCGTCCGCCCGCGTCCGCCGACGGGATGCGTTCTCGGACCACGCGACCGGTGTTTCGGGGCAAAACCGCTGGCAGGCGGCGGCGGCCGCAAGGTACAATACACCATCCGGCCGGGACAACGGTCCGGCAAGGAAGACCATCCAGCGGCAGTGGCCGTCCGGCAGCGGCGGTCCGCCGGAAGGGGGGAACTCGTGAACACCGGTGCAAGTGATCATCGCAGGTTCGCTAAAAGCCTTCAGCTTGCGGTCGTTGTCTGGGCGGGGCTGGCTGCGGCCGCCGCCGGGGCCGATTCTCCGTATCTCCATGGCATCCATTGGTGGGGATATACCAGCGGCCAGCCGGCCGATACCGTTCCGGCGGGGCTGATGGACTGCCCCGGGGTGGGAGGCTGGGACACCGAGACGATCATCACCCATTCGGCGCCGTGGTGGCGGGCCGGCTACTTCGCCGGGCTGTACACCTCCCTGGCCTCCTGGAACGTCTCGGTGATCACGCGTATCGACTACGACTGGGGGCAGACGGTGCCGGCACCGGCGACGCTGCCGGCGGCCGACTGGGCGCCGTACGTGGTTGATGTGGTCAACACCCTGCGGCACGGCGGCCATCTCTGGCAGATCGGCAACGAGCCGAATCTCAACGGCGAGGGCGTGGGCTGGCCGGGCAACCAGATCACGCCGGCCGGCTATGCCCAGATCTACCGCACGGTCCGTAACGCGATCCGCGCCTCGGCGGCACCCAGTCCGCTCGGTCCGCACCTGGTGCTGATCGCCCCGCCCAGCCCCGGCGGCGTGGTGGCCGGAGTCCGCTGGATGGACGGCGACCAGTGGCTGTCGCAGGTTATCGACAACATCCCGGCCGACGAAATCGACGGCTTCGCCATCCACGCCTACGGCGGATCGGTGACCGATTTTCAGAACTCCTTTTCGGCCACGCTGACGATGATCGACGGCAAGGGGCGGGCGCTGCGGGACAAGCCGGTGTACATGACGGAGTGGAACCGCTACAGCGACCCCGGCCAGCCGGCTCAGGAGGCCGCGGCGGCCCAGTTCTGCCGTGACGCCTTCGCGGCGGTGCACAGCTGGAACCAGACGAAGGGCAGGCACAACATCGTGGCCATGACCTGGTTCATCTACGACGCCGACCAGCAGGCCGGCGGCGGCTGGAACGGCTACGCGATCGAGTACTGGAGGAACAACGGCTACGGCCCGGGCGACTCGCGCGATCTGTTCACGGCCTTCGAGCAGGTCGTCGATCTGCGCTACCCGGCGGGGGTGCCGGGCGTGCGCGGCGTCACCGCCGACTTCAGCGGAACCCCGACCTCCGGCCACGTGCCGCTGACGGTGTCCTTCACGGATCTCTCGGAAGGGGCGGTGACCTCCCGGAGCTGGACGTTCGGAGACGGGGGAACCGGCACCGCCCGCGATCCGGTGTACACCTACAACGCTCCGGGCATCTACACGGTGTCCCTGACGGTCACGGGCCCGTCCGGCAGCGACACGGCCACCCGGACGGACTACATCACCGTACGGCCGCAGCCGGGAGACTTCGACAACGACTTCGACGCCGACCAGAAGGATTTCGGTCTCCTGCAGGCCTGCCTGCTGGACGACTATCTTCCACACCCCGAGCCCGCCTGCCGGCTGATGGACCTCAGCGGAGAAGGCGCGGTCGGCCTGACGGACGTGCAGCTCTTCCTTCGGTGCTACAGCGGGCCGGACCACCCGGTCAACCCGGGTTGCCTGAACTGACCGTCCCGGCGGCCTGGGGCCTGTGACGACGGATGCCCGGCGAGCCGGCGGTTTCCGGCCGACCCGGACCCTCCCGGATGGATCGGGGCTCGCGACGGTCATATAATCCCTCGGACGAACGGGGCGACCGGCGGGCAAGGCGGTGCTGGCCAACACGGTTCAGGTCCAGGTGGAGAAGATCATCGTCGCCGGCGGACTGCTGGTCGGGGCGCTGATTGTCTTGTGGCTGGGGGTCTGGTATTATCGCCGCCACTGGCTGGAGAGCGAGGCATCCGGGGTCGGGCCTGCCTGGACGCTGGAGGATCTGCGGCGGCTGCGGGACCGTGGCGACCTCAGTGAATCGGAATACCAGGCTCTGCGCGGGTTGGTGGTCGGTTCATTCGAGGACCGGTCGGCCGGTTCGCCGGAAACCGGTGATTCCCGGACCGGCAAGCCCGGATTTTGACCTTGAGAAGCGCACCCCGGGCTGACGATAGAATCGAAACGATCAGCCGGCGGGCACGCGGGGCGTCCGGGCCCGTGTGTCCGGGCCGGCCAGGGGATCGGGCGGTTGCCCGACGGCCCGGCGCCGTCGCAAGGCGGCCGCGGGGGTCGGGTGGTCCCGGACAGTTGGGAAGCGGTATTCATGGCGACGACCCGTAGCGGCAACACGGGCGGTCCCGGCGGAAGGGGCGGTCGGCGGACCACGACCTGCAGCTTCTGCGGCAAGACCCAGCGGGAGGCCGGGCCGATGGTGGAAGGCCCCGGCGACGTGTACATCTGCGCCGCCTGCGTGGACCTCTGCCACAACATCATCAAGCAGGAAAAACGCAAGACCGGCCCGGCGCGGCACCTGGCGGGATCCATCCCGGCGCCCCGGCAGATCAAGGAATTCCTGGATCAGTACGTCATCGGGCAGGAACACGCCAAACGCTGCCTTTCGGTGGCGGTGCACAACCACTACAAGCGGCTGGCCCACACGGACACCGCCGACGAAGACGACGTCGAGATCGACAAGTCCAACGTGCTGCTGGTCGGTCCGACCGGCTCGGGCAAGACGCTCCTGGCCCGGACGCTGGCCCGGGTGCTCAACGTGCCGTTCGCCATCGGCGACGCGACCACCCTGACCGAGGCGGGCTATGTCGGCGAGGACGTCGAGAACATCCTGCTGCGGCTGCTGCAGAACGCCGACTACGACCTCGAGGCGGCGCAGCGCGGCATCGTCTACATCGACGAGATCGACAAGATCGGCAAGACCTCGCAGAACGTGAGCATCACCCGCGACGTCAGCGGCGAGGGCGTGCAGCAGGCTCTGCTCAAGATGCTCGAGGGCACGATTTCGAACATCCCGCCGCAGGGCGGCCGCAAGCACCCCGAGCAGCAGTACATCCAGATGGACACGACGCACATCCTGTTCATCTGCGGCGGGACCTTCACCGGGCTGGATGAGATCATCAGCCGGCGCATCGGCCACGCGACCATCGGCTTCGTCGGTGAGATGACCGAAGATGACGAGATCAGCCGGCTGTCGAACGTGCTGGCCCAGGTGACGCCCGAGGACCTCGTCGAGTTAGGG
>CAZSYS010000034.1:0-10453 GCA_964611365.1 uncultured Planctomycetales bacterium | reverse complement strand
CCCCCACCCCCTCGGCCGGCTCCCGGTGATCACCTCGCTGGAGCCGCTGGGGCGGGAGATCCTGGTTCGCGTGCTCACCGAGCCCAAGAACGCCCTGGTCCGGCAGTACCAGCGCTTCTTCGAGATGGAAGGCTGCGAGCTGGAGTTCACCCCCGAAGCCCTGCGAATCATCGCCGAGCGGGCCCTGACCCGCGACACCGGGGCCCGGGCCCTGCGCGGCGTGATGGAAGACCTGATGCTGGACGTCATGTACCGGCTCACCGAGGAAGGCAACAACGGCAAGTATGTCGTCACCGCCGACGTGGTCCTCGGCAAGACGGATCTCTTCAGCCAGCGCGTGCTCCGCAAGGAAAGCGCCTGAACCCGGCCGGGCCCGGATGGCGTGTCCGCGCACCTCAGCCTTCCGGCCTCCGCCGGCCTTGAGGCCCGCGCCCGGGGAGGCGTGCAGGCCCCCGACCGATTCTCTTCCCTGAGAACGCCTCGCCGCAACGATCGAGAATTCCCCGGGACGACCGGACTTCGGCCCGGTCCGCAGGCTGTGTGCCCGGTCGGCGTTGACGGCGGGTTCACGCCGGGCTCAGACCCCGGGGACCGTGGCCTGCACGGCCGGAGACCCTGACCGTCAGACCACCCCGGCCTGGCCGGTGTCGATCGGCCCGCGCACGTAGTCGCGCGGGTCGGTGATCCGGCCGGTCAGAGCGGAGGCGGCCACGGTCAGCGGCGAGGCCAGGAAGACGCCGGCCTGCTGGTGGCCCATGCGGCCGGGGAAGTTGCGGTTGGTGGTGCTGATACAGCGGATCGGCTCGTTCAGGCGGCCGAAGGTGTCCGCCGGCCCGCCCAGGCAGGCCGCGCAGGAGGCCGGACCCATCGTGCAGCCGGCGGCGCTGAGCACGTCGTGAATCGAAGGCTCGCCGTCGGCCCTGGGCCGCCCGCGGAGGTTGAGCCGCAGCATGTCGGCGTGAACCTCCGTCGAGCCGGGGACGACGAAGGTGGGCACCTTGACCTGCCGGCCTTCCAGGATCGCCGCCGCGAAGATCATGTCGGTGATCTTGCCGCCGGTGCAGCTGCCGATGTACGCCCGGTCGATGGTCACGTCGCGGCATTCGCGGGCCGTGGCCCGGTTGTCCGGGGAGTGGGGCCTGGCCACCAGCGGCTCCATGGAGCCCAGGTCCCACTCGTGCACGTAACAGTAGCTCGCGTCGCGGTCGTCGGTCTCGACCGTCCAGTCGGGGCGGTTGCTCCGCCGGCGGACGTACGCCAGCGTCTTCTCGTCGACGTCGCAGACGCCGTTCTTGCCCCCGGCCTCGATGGCCATGTTGGTCAGCGTCATCCGGTCCTCCAGCGTCAGGCTGGCCACGCCCTCGCCGGTGAAGTACATGGCCTTGTACGTCGCCCCGCTGACGCTGATCTGGCCGATCACCGCCAGGATGAGGTCCTTGGCGGTGAGGTAAGGCGGAATCCGGCCGTGGAAGACGAACTTCATCGTCGGCGGCACCTTCAGCCAGGTCTTCCCGGTGCCCAGCACGAAGCCGGCGTCGGTGTTGCCAATGCCGGTGGCGAATTGCCCGAACGCCCCGGCGGTGCAGGTGTGGCTGTCGGTGCCCAGCAGGATCTCGCCGGGTCGGACGTGACCCTCCTCCGGCAGGGCCTTGTGACAGACGCCCTTGTAGCGCGTGGCCGTCGGGTCGCGGTACGGGTTCGGCATGCCTTCGCCCTGGACGAAGTCCGGGTCGTAGAAGTAACGAATGCCCTGCCGGCGGACGAAGTCGCGCAGGATCTGGATGTTGCGGTGGGCGTGGCGGTCGGCGGTGAAGATGTAGTGGTCCGGGATGATCACCACCCGGTCGGGATCCCAGACCTTCGCGTCCCTGCCGAAATGCTCCTCGAAGACGCCGATGGTGCCCGGACCGCACACGTCGTGGGTCATCAGGATATCCACGTCCACCCAGACGTTTTCGCCGGCGGCCACATACCTGCGGCCGGCATGGCGAGCCAGGATCTTCTCGGTAATGGTCATACCCATGTGCACTGCTCCCGCTTTCGCACGCCCCCCCTGCCCGGCGGATCCGGGCCGGTGATTCCGGCCGGACGGCCCGGACCGGACCGATCGGCCCGCGGTCCGCCCGCCCCGGTCGCCCGGACGCGCGCGATTGTAGCCCGTATCACCCCGCCCCAACAAAGGCCGTGCCATCGGCCGGCCGGGACGCCGGAGCCTCCCGCCCGGCAGCGGCCCGCCTTGACACCGCGATGCCGCCCCGATACCAGCGCGGCATGGGCAGGTGGCGGCGGCGTGCAAGGCTGGCGGGGGCGGCGGTCGCCGCTCTGTCGGCCGTCGGTTTCGTGGTCGGCTGGATGCTCTTTCAGCACATCCCCGGCTGGTATCGCCCTGCCGTCGTCGGGGCCGACGAGGTGGAGGTCGTCTGGGGCGACTGGCTGCGGGCCGTCGACGGCCTGAACGAGCAGATGAGCCTGGCCCGCGGGCCGTTCGAGTGGAGCGTCACCGAGACACAGATCAACCACTGGCTGGCGATTCGTGAAACCAAGTGGCCGCTGGCACGGGAGTGGCTGCCGGCAAGCCTCAGCGACCCTCAGATCCTGATCCGGGACAGCGGCTTGCGGCTCGGCGCCGTCTGCCGGCGTGGATCGCTGCGGTTCGTCATTTCGGCCGATCTTTGGATCGGCGTGGTCAATGACCGGATTGCAGTCAAGCTGAAAAACATGTCCGCAGGATCGCTGCCGCTGCCCGAAAGCCTGGTCCGAAAGGAACTGGCGGCTCTGGATAGCGGATTCCTGCGCCGCCAGGGATCCCAGGAGCCGGCCTGGCAGCGAACTGAACTGCCTCGGCTGGCGGACCTGCCCGGCGGAGTCACGGTGCCCAATCGCTGGGTCTGGTGGAACCCTAAGAGACCCTTTCGGGTTACGGGGATACGCTGCACTTCTGGACGGCTTTCCGTCACATTCTTGCCGGAGCCCCAGGTTTGACCAGCCTCCCAGGCCCTACCGAGGATCCTCGATCCGGACGAAGGTCCACAAGTCGCTTGTGCCGTGGCGGGCGGACAGCCGATACATTCCATTCAGGCAGGTGCCTTGCAGGCGGAAGGTCCACCGGGCGTCGGAAGCCTCCTGGACCGTCAGCGGGCCGCGGTCGATGCGGATCACCCGGCCGCGATCGCCTCCGATGGGCCCTTGGTAATCCAGATAGGCCCGACGGTGATCGGCGAGCCTGCGGGCCTCCAGCGGGCCGGTTCCCAGAGATTCAGGGGGCGCGCCCGCCTGTCGGGGCAGCCGCCAGGTAGCCAGCTTTTCGCCGGCCTCCAGGCAGAGGTCGTAGTGTTCGCCGTCCGACGTGATATGGTGGAGGAGCACGAAAAGGCGGTCGCAGTCGTCGGTCACGGCGTGCGGCTCCGGAAAAGGCGTTCTTGATCTGGCCGACGGTCGGGACTAGGATGATCCCGCGCAGGGATGTGGCGCTCCTTGCCCAGGGAGGCGATGGTCATGTCGAACATGCAGGTATTCTCCAGCGGATGGATTTCAGGTGCGCGGATCGGTCGAGCATCCGCGGGCCTGCTGGTCGCGCTCTTGTTCTCCGTGCTACTCGGATGCACGCCGGAGGTCAAGGAGATCCGCGAGGCCGGCGTGGAACTCTACCGCGCCCAGCAGTACACGGAGGCGATGGCGACTTTCCGGCATGCGCTGGAGCTTTCGCCCAGCGACGCCGAGTCGAACTACTACATGGGGCTGAGCTACCGCGTGCTGGCGGCCAGGAAGTTCCGCGACGGCGACATCCCGGCGGCCCGCCGGCAGCTGGACCGGGCGATCGTCTACTTCACCCAGGCGGTCAAGAGCTGGCCGAACTACATGGCCGCGATCTCGGAGAAGAACTCGGCACTGGAGCTCCGCGGCAAGTATGACGCCGCGCTGGCGGTGGCCGAAACGGCAACCCGGCAGAACCGCGGGGTCGCCGAGCATTTCATCTACCTCGGTGACGAGTACCGGCAGCGAGCCGACTACGACAACGCGCTGCGGGCCTACAAGACCGCCCTGGCCATCGATCCGTCCTCCGCCCGGGCCTACGCGGGCATGGGCCGGCTCTACCAGCAGGTGGGCAACATCGAGCTTGCGGCCGACTCGTTCCGCAGAGCCCGTGAAATCGATCCGCGCGAGGCCGGGCCGGACGAGCTTCGGCCCCCCGAGGACGCCGGCGTCCGCACCGCCAGCCACCTGCCGGCGGAGTGAACCTCCATCGAGCCTGGCGGCGATTCCGGCCGCCGGTCTGCAGACATCCGATGCCCGTCGCGCGCCACCCGCGCGGCGGGCGTTTCCTTGAATTCCGGGCCCGGCGGCGACCGCCGGCCCGCCGGTCCGTCTTCAGATCGCCCGACCGGGTTCAGCTCTTGAACCGCCGCACGGCTTCCTCGGTCACCAGCATGTCCACGTGGGCATCGTGTTCGCTGACCGGAACCTCCTCGACGACCTGGGCTTCCAGGGCCAGGCCGCAGGACAGGCCGCGCCAGTCGCGGTGGGAAAGGAAGTGGTCGTAGAAGCCGCGCCCGCGCCCCAGGCGGTTGCCGGCATGGTCGAAGGCCAGCCCCGGAACGATGACCAGGTCGATGTTGGCGACCGGGAAGGGGACGCCGCGTGCCGGCTCACGGATGCCCATGGGCGACTCGCTGAGGTCGTCCGAGAGCGAGGTGATCTCGATCGGCAGCATGCGGCGCTGCTCCCAGCTGACCTTGGGGGCCAGAACGCGCTTGCGGTCGCGCCACGCCTGGAGGACCAGCGGGGTGGTCTGGACTTCGGTCGGCAGGGAAAGGAAGACCATGATGATCTCGGCCCGGGCGTACTCCCGGGTCTCCACCAGCCGGAGACAGGCCCGCCCGGATCGCTCATGGAGCTGGGCCGGCGGCAGTGCGGCCAGGGCGTCGCGAACCTGCTGGCGAAGCTCTTTCTTGGTCACGGCGTCTCCGTTGGGCGTTGCCCGGCGGGGCGATCCGGCCCCGCCGCCGGCGGCGGGTCGCCGGAACGGGCCCGAAGTCCGGCCAACCGTTCGGCAATGACCGCCTCGAAGCCCCGGTCGGTCGGATGATAATAGGTCTTGGGGCTTCCCAGGTATTCCTGGACGACATATCCGCCCTCGTGGTCGTGGGCATAGGCGTATCCGGTCCCGTGGCCCAGGCGGCCGGCCCCGGCATAATGCGCGTCGCGGAGGTGGCGGGGCACGGGCAGCGTCCGGCCGGTGCGGACGTCCTCGGCGGCGGTCCAGACGGCCACGGCGGAGGCGTTGGACTTGGGGGCGGCGGCGATGTAGATGGCCGCCTGGCTGAGGGGCAGCTGGCATTCCGGCATGCCGACCAGGAGCGTGACCTGGGCGGCGGCGCTGGCCACCACCAGGGCCATGGGGTCGGCGTTGCCCACGTCTTCGGCGGCGCAGATGGCGATCCGGCGGGCGATGAACCGCGGATCTTCGCCGGCTTCGAGCATCCGGGCCAGCCAGTAGACCGCGGCGTCGGGATCGCTGCCGCGCATGCTCTTGATCAGGGCGCTGGCCGCGTCGTAGTGCTCGTCGCCGGTGCCGTCGTAGAGGATCGCCTTGCGCTGGATGGACTCGGCCGCGACGGCCAGATCGATGCGGACGGGATCCGGCCGGCCGGCCGCCCCGCCCTGGGACAGCACCGCCACCTCCAGCGCGGTCAGGGCTCTGCGGGCGTCCCCGTCGCAGGTCTGTGCCAGATGTCGCAGGGCCTCATCGGTGATGTCGACGCGGATGTGGCCCAGGCCGCGCTGCGGGTCGGCCAGGGCCCGTCGCAGCAGGGTCTCCACATCGGCGGCCGAAAGCGGCTCGAACTGAAAGATCTGGCTGCGGGAGACCAGCGGCGCGTTGACGCTGAAGAAGGGGTTTTCGGTGGTCGCGCCGATCAGGATGATCAGCCCGTTTTCGACGTCGCGCAGCAGGATGTCCTGCTGGGCGCGGTTGAAGCGGTGGATCTCGTCGAGGAACAGCACCGTCCGCCGGCCGTCGGCCGCCAGGCGTTCCCTGGACCGGGCGAGGATGTCGCGGACCTCCTTGACCCCGACCCCGGCCGCGTCGGCCTCCTCGAAGAAGGCGCTGCTGTGGTGGGCGATGATCCGGGCCAGGGTGGTCTTGCCGCTGCCGGGCGGCCCGTAGAACACGGCGCTGGCCAGCCGGTCGGCGTCGAGCAGGCGGCGCAGGAGCCTGCCCGGCCCGACGAAGTGCTGCTGGCCCACAAACTCATCGAGGGTCAGGGGGCGCATCCGCACGGCCAGCGGCTCCACCCGCGAGAAGGCGGCCCGGCGTTTTTCCGTGAACAGGTCCATGGAAGCGGCTCGACCGGGACCGGCACCCCAGGCCCCGGGACGATGGGCCGGGACCGCCGGGCATCCGCGCACGATTCTACGCCCGGCCGCGCCGGCGGGCAAAAGCGGTTCGGGCCGGAAGTCGGCGCAGCCGGGGGTCAGACCCGTTTGAACTGCTTCTCCAGGTCGCGCAGCGTCAGCCGAAGGCTGGTCGGCCGGCCGTGGGGGCAGTTGCTGGCCCGCTCCACATCGCCGCGCCGGGCCAGCAGGGCCTCGATCTCCTGCGGCGTCAGCGGGTCGCCGGCCTTCACCGCCGCCTTGCAGGCCATCATGCTGAGCAGCTCGTCGATCAGCAGCTCGCAGGAGGCCGGAGCGGCGCGGTGGGCCAGCCGGTCGAGCAGGTCGCGGACGAACTCCAGCGACCGCTCGGGCCGCAGCAGCGAGGGCACGGCGTGGACCGCGACGGCGCCCGGGCCGTAGGCCGACAGCTCCACGCCCAGCCGCCGCAGCGTGTCGGCGTACTGCTCGATGACCGCCACCTGATCGGCCGGTGCGGAAAGGGTTTCCGGCAGCAGCAGGCGCTGCGACTCCAGCGGGCCGCGGGCCAGCTCGACGCTGAGCTGCTCGTAGAGGATCCGCTCGTGAAGGGCGTGCTGGTCGATGATCATCAGCCCCTCGGGCGACTCGGCCACCAGGTAGGTGCGGTGCACCTGGATCGCCCGGGGCGGCGGGCCGGAGGTCGCGCCGGCGTCGGCCGGGGGGTTCCCCCGGGCCGGAGGATCCCACAGCGGCCTGTCGGGCGGCTCGCCGGGGTCCGCTTCGGCCGGCGGATTCCAGGGTTCCAGCCTCGGCCAGGGGGAAAGGGCCGACCCCGCGCCCTGCGGCCCCGGGGAACGTCGGGCGCCGGGCGGGCCGAAGCCCGGTCCGGCCGCAGGCCCGGTGCGCTTGAAGAAGTCGGCGATCGACTCGCGGATGCGCTGCCGGCGGGCCTCATCGGCGGCATCGTGGACCGCGCCGTCGGCGGTGGCCGGCGCGTCGTCGCCCAGGGCGGGCTGCAGATCGGACCGGCCGGCCAGGTCCGGCGTAAGATCGGTGTTGAGAAACCGGTCGCGCAGCACGGAGAGGACCTGGGAATACAGCAGGTTGGAGTCGCGCCAGCGGACCTCGGCCTTGGTCGGATGCACGTTCACGTCCACGCAGGCCGGGTCGATCTCCAGAGCCAGGAAGACCACCGGGTGCCGGCTGGGCTCGATGAGGCCGCGGTAGGCCTCGCGGACGGCGTGGGCGATGAAGCGGTCGCGGATGAAGCGGCCGTTGAGGAAGAAATACTGCCACTTGGGCGCCGAGCGGCTCTGGGCGGGCTCTCCGGCGTACCCGGTGATGCGCAGGCCGCGTTCGTCGCGGGCCAGGGCCATCAGCCCCTCGGCCAGCTCGGGCCCGAAGAAGTCCCGGATGCGCGGCAGCATGCCGGCGGCGGGCCGGAGGAAGTGAACCTCGCGCCCGTTGTGGGTCAGGCGGAACTGGACGCCGTGGTGTACCAGGGCGATGCGGGCCAGCTGCTCGGTGATGTGCCCCAGTTCGGTCTGCGGGGTGCGGAGGAACTTGCGGCGTGCCGGTACGTTGAAGAACAGCTCGCGGACCTCCACGGTGGTTCCCGGCGGAGCGCTGGCCGCGGCCGGCGGGTCGGCACGCTCGCCGCAGACCGTCACCTGCCGGGCCTCGTCGCACCCGGGCCGGCGGGAGATCACGCGCAGCTGCGAGACCGCGCCGATGCTGGCCAGGGCCTCGCCGCGGAACCCCATCGTCCGGATGGCGAACAGATCCTCCTCGCAGGCGATCTTGCTGGTGGCGTGGGGCCGGACCGACAGGGCCAGATCGTCGGCATCCATCCCGCCGCCGTCGTCGGTCACGCGGATGAGCTTCTGGCCGCCCTGCTCGACGGCGATCTCGACGGACCGGGCACCGGCGTCGATGCTGTTCTCGACAAGCTCCTTGACCACGCTGGCCGGGCGCTCGATGACCTCGCCGGCGGCGATCTTGTTGACCAGCAGGTCGGGCAGAACGCGGATGCGGGGCATGGGCACTCCGTTGCGCCGCGGAAGCCTCCGTTCGGCGGGGCGCCGGCACGGGTGGCGGCGACCGCCCGGACGAGTATAATCCTGCTCTTCCTGAGCGGCAAACCGCCGGGCGGGGTGCGGAGCAAAAAGGTTTCTTTCGCCGGACGGCGCGGCTGCGGGGCGCAAACGCCCCGGTCGGCCGGGAGGAACGCGGTGCGGGATCCGGGCTTGCGGAATGTGGCGATCATCGCCCACGTGGACCACGGCAAGACGACGCTGGTCGATCAGATGCTGCGCCAGTGCGGCATGTTCCGGGATACCCAGCTCAAGGGCGAGCGGATCCTGGACTCCAATGACCTGGAGCGCGAGCGGGGCATCACCATCCTGGCCAAGAACATCGCCATCCGCTACCAGGGCGTCAAGATCAACCTGATCGACACGCCCGGCCACGCCGATTTCGGCGGAGAGGTCGAGCGGGTGCTGATGATGGCCGACGGCTGCCTCCTGCTGGTGGACGCCTTCGAGGGGCCGATGCCGCAGACCCGGTATGTGCTGCGCAAGGCCTTCGCCTGCGGCCTGCGGCCCCTGGTGGTGATCAACAAGATCGACCGCCCCGACGCCCGCCCGGCCGAGGTCCTGGACGAGGTCATCGACCTGTTCATCGAGCTGGGGGCCGACGAGCACGCCCTGGAGTTCCCGGTGATCTACGCCTCGGCCACGCAGGGTTACGCCTCCCGCCGGCCGGACGAGCGGCCGGGGCACATCCAGGCGCTGTTCGAGGCCATCCTGGAGCACGTGCCGCCGCCGGACGTCGACCGGGAGGCCCCGCTGCAGATGCTGGTCACCTCGCTGGACTACAGCGACTACGTCGGCCGCATCGGCATCGGACGGGTGTTCGCCGGACGGCTGCGGTCCGGCCGGCCGGTGGCCGTCTTCCACCGGGACGGCACGTGCGGCGTCGAACGCGTCGGCGAACTGCAGGCCTTCGAGGGCCTCGGGCGCAGGACGGTCGAGGAGGTGCCGGCCGGCGACATCTGCGCGGTGATCGGGCTGGAATCCGTGGACATCGGCAACACCATCGCCTGCCCGGACGACCCCCGGCCGCTGCAGACCATCCCCATCGACGAACCCACGCTGCACATGACCTTCCGGGTCAACGACTCGCCGTTCGCCGGCCGCAGCGGACGCTTCCTCACCAGTCGCCACCTGCGCGACCGGCTGGACAAGGAGCTTCAGCACAACGTGTCGCTGCGGGTCGAGCCGGGGGACACGCCCGAGGAGTTCCACGTCTCCGGCCGCGGGCTGCTGCACCTGTCGGTGCTGATCGAGAACATGCGCCGCGAAGGCTACGAACTGGCCGTGGGCAAACCGCGGGTGATCTTCCGGGAGATCGAGGGCCGGCGGTGCGAGCCGATCGAGGAGTGCTCGATCGACGTCCCCGCCCAGCATGTCGGCGCGGTGATGGAGCTGATGGGCTCCCGCCGCGGCATCTGCGAGCGGATGGAGACCCGGGGCGAGTACGCCCACATGGAGTTCAGCGTGCCCAGCCGCGGACTGATCGGGGCCCGCAACCGGCTGATGAACGCCACCAACGGCACCGCGATCATGCACCACACCTTCGCGGAGTACCAGCCGATGCGAGGGGCCATTCCCGGCCGGTCCAACGGCTCGCTGATCGCCAGCGAGGCCGGGCAGGTCACCGCCTACGCGCTGGACAACCTCGCCGACCGCGGGGTGTTCTTCGTCCGGCCGACCGACGCGGTCTACGAGGGCATGATCGTCGGCGAACACTGCAAGGACAACGACATCGAGGTCAACGTCTGCCGGGCCAAGAAGATGACCAATATCCGCGCCGCCTCCGCCGACCGGACGGTGGTGCTGCGCCCGCCGCGCGAAATGACCCTCGAGATCGCCCTGGAGTTCATCGAGGAGGACGAGCTGGTCGAGGTGACGCCGGAGGCCATCCGCCTCCGCAAACGCCTGCTGAAAGAACACGAGCGCCGTCAGGCCGGCCGCGCCGCCCGGGCCGCCGGCAGCTGAAGCCCCCCCCGCCGCCGCGCGTCCGGCCGACCCTCGACGGC
>CAZSYS010000033.1:0-20997 GCA_964611365.1 uncultured Planctomycetales bacterium | reverse complement strand
GGGGCTCGTGGCGGCGTTGTCGCAGGAGAAGATCCGGCGGTGGGGGCCTGCCGACAGGCGCGGCACCGGGCCGGTCGCCGAAGGCTCGCCGACCAGGCTGCCGTAGCGGTCGTAGATCCGGCAATCGCCGGGGGCCGCGAACTCCAGGTACGAGCCGCTCTCGAGTTCGACCGGAAAGCCCAGCGGGGCCCCGTTGACCGAGATCGTCGGACGCACGACCTTCACGCTCCGCAACGGCAGCGTCCGGATCGCCCCGATCCGGCAGCGCACCGTCCGGCCCGGCGGCAGGTCGTTGTACCAGAGGTTCAGTGCCGCCACCTGCCGGTAGTCCATCCAGTAATGCATCGTGGGGTAGGCGTACATGAGGAGCCGGTCGCGGCGCTGCTCCCAGAGATCGCGGTGCCCGCAGTACGGCCAGTCGTACTCGACCATGGCATCGGACTCCGGCTCGACCAGCTCGAAGTAGCGCCGGCCCGAGAAGTCGATCTTCACGTAGCTGTCGCGGTAGCCTCCGGCGGTGTGGGCGGCGCCGCGCAGCTGGATGTTGAGCAGCGCCCCGCTGCCGTCGCCCTCGATCCAGACGCCCAGGCCCCGCCCGGCCATGTCCACCGGCGGGGCGAAGTCCGTCCCGACGGTCGCCCATGCGCCCAGCGGTGTCTCGCGGCCACTGGTCGCCGAGAACTCCGCCGCCGCCTCCGGGCCGCCGCCGGATGTCGAGACTTCCGTCCGGACGTCCCCGGCGGTCTGCGGCCGGCCCAGGGCGCCCATACCCTTTTCGTCCAGGAGCACCCCCGCCTCGGGCGAGTCGAAGGGATCGACCGAGGCCAGGGCCTCGATGCGCACACGCACCGGCTGCTCGTCGAAGGGGTTGACCAGCGTCCAGGCACTGGTGCGGCCGTCGTGATCCTCGACCTTGTGTCTGAGGTACCGGACCTCGCGGAACGCCCAGGCGTCGCCCTGCGGCTGGAGGGTGAACTCCCGGCCGCGCCCGGCCAGCCCGGCCCGCACCGCCGGCGGCACCCGGCCGGAGGTCCGCAGTTCCTCGTACCGCCGGACGATCTCGCCCAGCCGGCGGGTGTTCCAGGAGCGAGCATAATCCTGGGGGGACATGCCGGCGGTGATCGACACGCCGCAGTCATGGGCGATGCACCGGCTCATGAGGTACTCGATGTCGTCGGGAAAGGTACGCTCCGGCTGGACTTCCGCCCAGTGGTGAAAGCCCCACCACCCCAGGTGGGCCGGCAGGAAGAAGTCGCGGCAGGACTCGTTGACCATGGTGTGCAGGTCGATGAAGCGCTTGGCCGCACGGGCAGGCACGTCCCAGGCGCCCATGCGCGAGCGTATGTACCACAGATGGTGCCCGAAGGTGCTCATCTCGAACAGCGCCGGGCGATCGAGACGGCGGGCCAGCTCCCAGGCGAACGCCGCCGCGTAGTGCCAGGCGTCCGCGGGGTCCGGCCCGGCCGAGACGTGCGAGCCGTCCAGCGCGTCCAGGTAGATCATGTCGAAGCCGCAGGTGTTGAACACCTCGGCGCTGCGGGCGGCGACCTCGGCCGGCAGCGAGGTGTCGCCGTCGGGGCAGAACAGCCCGAAGAGCTCCTCGATGTGGTGTACCGGGGCCCCGGCCGCGTGGGCCGCCGCCTTCGTGCCGCAGGCCCCGCGCTGGCACTCGGTGAACCCCCACGGCGCTTCCCTGCGGACGCCCTTGAACACGATGAGCTCGTCGTCAATCTGCAGCGTCACGCTGTTGCGGAACAGGAAGCCGACGTCGGTCGAGACGTTCGCGGTGGATTCCCGCACGGCCAGCGCCGCGGCGTCGGCCGACAGGTCCTCGGCCAGCGTGAACGTGCCCCGTCGGGCCAGCCGCCGGTCCGGCACCGGCGAAACCCAGCGGCAGTTCTTCGCCAGGAACTGCGAGTAGGTATGGAACCCGGCCATCATGCCCGCGGCGTGGATCCTGTCGATCACCCGCCTGAGGCCCTCCAGCCCGTTGGGATAGTACTCCGGGTCGGGCTCGTAATCGCCGAACCGCAGCGTCCGGCCCATGTGGAAGTCCAGCTGCCGGATGCCCAGGCTCTTTCCCAGGGCGATCCAGTCGTCGGCGTTGGCCTCCGAGATCGGCTGGTTGACGTCCATCAGGTACGAACCCCGCGCCGCCGGGCAGTCCAGGGCCCACGGGCCGCCGATGTCGGTCTGCGGGATCTCCGGCGTGCTGCGCACGACCTGCTTCATCACCTCCCGCAGCCTCGCCGCCGGACAGCCGATGATCGCGACCGCCGCCCCCTCGAAGCCGAACCGCCGGTAGCACAGGCCGTGAAGGTCGTGGGCGTCCTGCGGGATGGTGAGGTTGTTGGTCCTGAGGTTCAACGCCAGCGCGCAGGTCGCGAACCCCGCGGCCTTCTTGGCCGACACGTCGAGCACGACGTGCGCGAACCGCAGCTGCTGGAGCCCCTCGCCCTCGACGCCCAGCACGCGGATGCGGATGAACGTCGGCTCGACCTCCGCCGCCATCCGCACGGACACGCCCGAGTCGCCGAACCTCACGGTGAAGGCCGCCGGCGTCCACTCGATCGCACTGGCCGGCCGCTCGGTCCCGGCCACCGTGGCCGAGGCGAACACGTTCGGCCCGGCCCCGCTCAGCAGGTCCCGGCCGCCGGCCCGCTCCACGAAGCGGAGGTTGCGCCCGTCGGCGCCAAGGGCGTACTCGACCAGGTCGTTTCGCAGCACCAGGGCCGCTCCTGGATCCGTTGAACCGGTTTGAACCGCGCCGGCGGCCGAACCGGCCCACGGCAGGACCGGCACAAGGGCCAGCAAGAGACGATTCGCACGCATGAGGGTGCTCCGGGGGGGTCTGGGAATCCACAGGCTCCATTCTGTCACGGCCCCGCCCCGGCGCCAACTGCCCCGATCCCGGGCATCCGCAGGCGGAAGCCGCCGGACGGACGGGGGCACACCTGCCCGCAGGGGGGCAAAGATGGTATGATAAAAGGGGCCCGGCCGGGGTTGTGGCCCGGTCCGGGTGTCGCGGAGACGGTCATTTCAGCACAGGTCCGGAACGGCGGGAGGGCTGGTCATGAGGCGGCTGCTGTCTGTCCGCAGTCGGGGAATGGTCGTGGGTCTGGCGGCCTTGTTTTGCGTCAAGCCGGCCACGGGCCAGTGGGCGCCGCCGCAGCGGCTCAGTGAGGCCGGAAGCCCGAGCACCCACTGGAAGCTGGCCCGGCTGGCCGCCTCCAGGGAGGGCGGCTTCCATGCGGTCTACATGCAGCAGGCCTACGAGGGCGTCAAGTACCGGCGCTACCGGAACGGCGCCCTCTCGCCGGTCCGGACCCTGTACTCCGGCTTCTGCGCGGACGCGACGGTGGCCGAGGCCCTGAACGGCGACGTGCACGTGGCCTTCGAGCGGGGCGGCCCCGGCGACGCGCTCTACATCGCCTGGATGAAGTCCACCGACGGCGGCTCGACCTGGCCGGTCAGCGTGCAGATCTCCACCTGGGGCGAGTCGAAGCATCCGCTGCTCAGTCCGCTGGGGCTGGGCACCGGCGACGACATGCTGCTGAGCTACTTCCGGGCCAACGGCGGGAACAACATCGCCTGTTTCATCTACAACGGCTCGACCTGGTCGGGCGAGGCATGGGTCGCGGCCGGAATCTCCGGCTACGACTGCTTCGACCAGGCCTGGTCGCCGCTGGACGGCTCGGTCTGGCGGACCTACGGGTCGCCGAGCAGCCCGCTGAGCTATCGCCTGCGGCAGTACACCACCGCCTGGCAGCCCGAAATCGTGCTGCAGGCCGACACTTGGCCGGTGCGCGAACACATCGCGGTCAACGACGCCGGGCAGGTGATGGCCGTCTACGAGGACTGGACCTCGGACATGGTCCGCGTTCGCACCGTCCGGGCCGCCCTGTACACGCCCGGCGCCGGCGTGCAGCTCATGGACATGGGCCCGCCCGGCTACAACGGCGCCGTCGATGTGTGCAGCATTCCCGGCACCAGCGACTTCTACTTCGTCAAGGCCCGCGCCGGCGAGGTCCGCGGGCAGCGCTGGCACAACGGCGCGTGGGGGGCCTCCGAGCTGATCTCCGGAAGCATGAGCTCCGAGCTGATGCCCGACCCCAGCGTCACCGCCGATGCCACCGGCGCGGTGTTCTGCGCGTGGGAGCACTGGGTCGGCACGAACCTGGACTACCCCGAGCAGTGGTTCGCGATACGCCCCGCCCAGCCGTTCATCTCGGTCAGCCCGTCTTCGGTGGCGCAGACGGCATGGGTGGGCCAGTCGCCCCCTCCAGGCTCCTTCACCCTGTCCAACATCGGCGCCGGGAACATGAGCTACAGCCTGAGCGACGACGCGGCCTGGCTGAGCGTCGTCAATCCCTCCGGCACGCTCGGCCCGGGACAGTCGACCACCATCAGCCTGGCCTGCGACACCGCCTCGCTGAACGCGGGGACCTGGCACGCGGACGTCACCGTCTCGGCGCCCTCGGCCATGAACCATCCGCAGGTCGTGCCCGTGACGCTGACCGTCATCACCGTCCGGCCGGACCTCGACGGCGACGGCGACGTGGACCAGAAGGATTTCGGCGCGTTCCAGGTCTGCTACAGCGGCGCCTACGTCCAGCAGCCCGACCCGGCCTGCCAGCCGGCCCTGCTGGACATCGACGACGACGTCGACCAGGACGACGCCGGCATCCTCCTGGGATGCATGCACGGTGCGGACGTCCTCGCCCCGCACGACTGCGCCCCGTGAGCCGGCCCCGGTTCGCCGTTCGCGGGTGCCGTCATGGCGCCGGACGCCCGCCTCGGCGCCCGATCGACGGACTCAGTTGGACCGGACAAGGGGACAGACAGAACAGGGGATGTTCTGTTTCCTGTGGGCTACCGGGGCGAATCGAAACCCTCACCCGTCTTTGCCGGACTGCGGATGTTCCCCCTCTGTTTCTGTGGAAAGCCGGAATGTCCCGAATGGCATGCCCGAATGGCACGAAACCAGGCCGCAACTGCCTTTCCGCCCCGAATCATGGCGGCTTGACGGTGCTTTGGAAAGAGTCGTGGCCTCCCGCGATGATGTGACCCCGAAACAGTTGTCGGCATGGCTTCCGGTCGCCCCGAGAATCATCCTGACACCTTTTTTCGTTCCTCCGGCGGCTCGCCGAAAAGGGCCACCGGGTCGAGCCTGGGAAACAGGATCTCCGGCTCGCCGAGCACATGGCCGGCCGGCAGTTCCGCCGTCGCCTGGTCCCAGGCCGGCGTCGCGGAGGCGTCCAGGCTGAGCATCCGCAGGCAGCGGGCGGCCGAGAAGGGCATGAACGGGGCTATCAGCACCGCCAGCCCGCGGACCATCTGCAGGCAGACGTTGATCGTCGTGCCGCAGGCCGCCAGGTCGTCCTTGCGCTGTTTCCAGGGCTCCTTCTCGCTGAAGTAGGCGTTGCCCTGGCGGGCCAGGACGATCACCGCCTCCATCGCATCCCGGAAGTGGAAGCCCTCCAGGCACGCCGCGGTCCGGTCGGCGGCCTCGCGGATGAGGTCCAGGTGCCGCAGGTCCTGCTCGTCGCAGGGGCCGCGCCCGGGCACGCGCCCGCCGAAGTAGCGGGCCGCAAAAGTCAGCGTGCGGTTCACGAAGTTGCCCAGCGTGTTGGACAGGATGGCGTTGTTGGCCTCCAGGAAGCCGTCCACGTCGAAAGCCGTACGCTGCTTCTCCGGCGCGATCGCCGTCAGGTAGTAGCGCAGCGGGTCCGGCGGGCAAAGCTTGAGGTACTCCCCGAGCCACACGGCCGTACCCCGGCTCTTGCTGATCTTCTCCTCGTCCTTGCCGGGAAACCGGATGTTCAGGAAGGCGTTGGCCACCACGTTCCAGGGCAGACGGAACGACCCCTCGGCCATGAGCATCGCCGGCCAGGTCAGGGCGTGAAAGACGGTGTTGTCCTCGCCGATGAAGTGAACGATCCGGCATTCCGGATCCTTCCACCATCGCTCATAGGCCCGCCAGTCGCCGTCGCGCCGCGCGCACAGCGCCGCGGTGAAGGACACGTAGCCGATCGGGGCGTCGAACCAGACGTACAGCACCTTGCCGGCGGCGTCCGGATCGTCCAGCGGCACGGGCACGCCCCAGTGCAGGTCCCGGGTCATCGCCCGCTCCGGCAGGCCCTGGCGGATCTGGCCCAACGAGAAGTTCAGCACCGTCTCGCGCCAGGGCGGCGCACCGTCGGTCGGGGCCCGCCGGCTCTCCAGCCACTGCCGCAGCGGCTCCTGGAACTTCTGGAGCTGCAGATACCAGTGAACCGTCCGCCGCCGGACCGGCCGGGCCCCGGTGATCGTGCTCACCGGATCGATCAGCAGCAGCGGATCGATCGAATTGCCGCACTGCTCGCACTGGTCGCCGTAGGCCTCGGGGTGACCGCAGGGCGTGCCGTCCGGATTCCGGTGATAGCAGGTGCCCTTCACGTAGCGGTCCGGGAGGAACTGCCCGGCCTGCTCGTCGTAAAGCTGCTCCGTGGCCTTCTTGACGAAACAGCCCTTCTCGTGAACCTTCCGGAAAAAGTCCTGGCTGATGCGCTCGTGAAGCTCCACGAAGCCCGGCTGGTGCGTGCCCCCGTAGACGTCGAACTCGATGCCCAGCCCGCGGAAGTCCTCGGCCTGCAGGGCGTTGTAGCGCGCGGTCAGATCCTCGACGGTCGTGCCCTCCTTGCGGGCCGAGATCAGCGAAGCCACGCCGTTGTCGTCGCTGCCGCAGATGAAGCACACTTCGGCGCCGCGGGACCGCAGGAAACGGACATAGGTGTCCGCCGGCAGGTACGCCCCGGCCAGGTGCCCGACGTGCAGCCGGCCGTTGGAGTAGGGAAGCGCGGCAGTCACGAGGTATCGCTGGCTGGCCATGCCGGTCTTGCTCGCCCCAGGCCCGCGGCCGCCGCCGGGACCGCCCTCCGCCCGGGATCCGCCCGGGCCGGCGCTCCGGCAAGGCCGCGAGCCCGTCAGACTAACCCAAAGCCCCCGGCCGTCCAAGCTTCATCCGGTGCGAAGTGATGGCCGGCACGCACCGCACGGTCCGGCGCGCCGGCACATACCCCTTCCCCTCGCCCCGGACACGCCCCCCCGGCGCTCAGTCTTCAGAAGGTTCGTCCGCAGCGGCGGCGTCCGGCTGCGGAGCGACCGGTCCCTCGGGGGGAAGCTCCTCGCTGATCCGGTATTCCTCGTTGAGCCAGCGTCCCAGGTCGATACGCTGGCAGCGCAGGCTGCAGAAGGGACGGGCCGGGGCCTCCGCCAGGCTCCCGACCGTGACGCTGCGACCGCAGATCGGACACACAAACGTGGGCATGAGTCGGTGTCCCGCCCGCCGGACGAGCGCGACCCGGGGCGGAGATCCGGACCGGGGAAGGCCGGGCCCGCTCTGCCCGGCACGATCCGCCCCCGCCGGGGGCCGTCCGGCAGCGCGACGCCGGCAAACGGCACGCGGGTCAGCCGGCTTTGCGCTTCGTCTCGCCCGCCGGGCCGGTCTTGCCGGCCTCGGACGAACCCGCCGCCTTGCCGCCCCCGGCCCCGGACGGCGCCGCCTTCTTTTCACCCTCGACCGCCGCCTCCTTCTTCCCCCCGCCGGCCTCCTTGTCGGCCTTGGCCGCCTGCTTGTAGCTCTCGCTGCGGTAGTCGGTCAGGTAGAAGCCGGAACCCTTGAACAGGATGCCGGCGCCCGTGCCGACCAGACGACGGACCCTCATCCGGCCGCAGGACGAACATTTCCTGACCGGCGGGGCGGTGATGGACTGAAACAGCTCGAACCGCTCGCCGCAAGACTGGCATTCATATTCGTACGTCGGCATACGCATCACTCCTGGCCGGACTGGCCGGCCTCCGGCGATTCCTCAGGGGAAGGACTGCTCCGCCTGCTGACCACCACCCGGGCCGGCCGCAGCACGCGGTCGTGCAGGCGATAGCCCCGGCTCAGCTCCTGCAAGACCGTCTGGTCGGGGTGTTCGTCGCTGGTCTGCTGCATCATCGCCTCGTGGACCGCCGGATCGAACGGCCGCCCCACGGCCTCGATCTCGGCGACCTGGTGCTCGGCCAGCACCTTGAGAAAGGCTTCGCGGGTCAGTTTCACGCCGTCCACGATGGCCGCGACGTTTTCCGGATGCTCGTGCGCGGAGCGGATCACGCGTTCGAGGTCGTCCAGCACGCTCAGCAGCCCGCGGGCCATGCCGGCTGCGGCATAACGCAGGCACTCCTCCTTCTCCCTGGCGAAGCGCCGCTGGACGTTCGCCAGCTCTGCCCGGGCCCGCAGGCATTTGTCCTTCCAGTCCTCCGGGGCCTGCGGTTCGCCCGATCCGGAGGCGGCGCTCGACGCCTCCGCGTTCTCGACCGGCGGCGTCTGCGGCCCGGCCTGAGCGGGCTGCGGAGCAGCGACATCCGCGCCGCGCTCCTCCGCTTCGGAGGGCGGAGCCTCCGGCGACCCGGCCCCGCCGGCGTACCGGGCGACATCCTCCTCGCTGGCGATCACGATCTTCTTCTTCATGGCCTCCTCGCGAACCTCCCGCGGTCAACCCGTCCCGTCCTGCCGGCCCCCGAAGAACTCCGCGAGTTTCTCGAAAAAGCCCCTGGATTCCGGAAGCACCGACCGGTCCTCGCTGGCGGCGTAGGCCCGCAGGAGCTGCTCCTGGCGGCGGTCGAGCTTGCGCGGCACCTCGATCCAGACCTCCACGATCTCGTCCCCCAGGCGGCCCGACCGCAGCGCCGGCAGCCCCTTGCCGGCCAGACGGAAACGCTGCCCGTGCTGCGTCCCCGGCGGAATCGACAGCTCGATCCGCCCCCCCAGCGAGGGCACCTCGATCCTGGCGCCCAGAGCCGCCTGCGGGAAGCTGATCGGCACCCGGCAGAGCAGATCCTGCCCGTGGCGCTGGAAGAACGGATGCGGGGCGACGCGCACGATCAGGTACAGATCGCCCCGGCTGCCGCCGTTTTCGCTGACCTCGCCCTCGCCGGAGACCCGCACGGCCTCGCCGTCACTGATGCCGGCGGGGATCGAAACGCTCAACGCCCGATGCCGGGCCTGCCTCCCGGAGCCGCGGCACTGCTGGCAGGGCGAGCCCACGACCGACCCCCGGCCCCGGCAGGCCGGGCAGGTGGTGATCACCCGGCCGAACAGGGCCCCGAAACCGGTGCTCTGCTCCACCTGTCCGTAGCCGCCGCAGGTCGCGCAGGTCCGTTTTCGCGAGCCCGGTTCCCCGCCGCTTCCCGAACAGCGGTCGCAGATCTCCCGGCGGTCGAACTCCACCGTCCTGGAAGTCCCGGTGGCGACCTCCTCGAGGGTCAGCTCGATCTCCTTCTCCAGATCGACTCCGCCGCGCCGCGGGCGGCCCGACCCGCCGAAGAAGCCCCCGCCGAAGATGTCGTTGAACATCGAGAAGATGTCCTCGACGCCGACGCCGGAGAAGTCGTGGAAGCCGGCCGTTCCCTCGACGCCCCGGTGGCCGTACTGGTCGTAGCGGCTCCGCTTCTCCGGGTCGGAGAGGACGTCGTAGGCCTCGGCGGCCAGCTTGAAGCGGTGCTCGGCGTCCGGGGACTTGTTCCGGTCGGGGTGATACTTCAGCGCGGCCTGCCGATAGGCCTTCTTGATCTCCTCGGGGCTGGCGTTCCGCGCCACCCCGAGCACCTCGTAGTAGTCCTGTTTCTCGGCCACCGGCATCTCACTGTTCCGCCGTCTCGCCCGGCCCCGCGACCCCGACCCCGGTCCGCGCGCAGAACCTTCGCCGATCCCGGGGACGGTTCAACTGCCCCGGGCCGGCGAAGGAACGCCGCGCCGCGTGCGCCCGCGTGGTCACCGGACCGCGCCGGCGACCTCCTTCTTCTCGTCCTTCAGCTCGGTGACCAGCACGGTGGTGGTCAGCATCAGGCCGGCGACGCTGGCCGCGTTCTCCAGAGCCGTGCGCACGACCTTGGCCGGATCGATGATCCCCGCCTTGAACATGTCCACGTACTCGCCGGTCCGGCCGTCGTACCCCGTTTTGCCCCCGCGCTCCAGGATCTCCTGGACCACCACCGCGCCGTCCCGCCCGCAGTTCTCGGCGATCTGGCGGGCGGGAAACTCCAGCGCCCGGGCGATGATGTCCGCCCCGATCCTCTCGTCGCCCTTGAGCTTGTCGCGGACCTTGCGGACCGCCTCGATGGCCCGCAGAAAGGCGACGCCGCCGCCGGCCACCACGCCCTCCTGGACCGCGGCCCGGGTGGCGTGCAGGGCGTCCTCGACCAGGTCCTTGCGCTCCTTGACCTCGGTCTCGGTCGCTCCGCCGACCCGCAGGATCGCCACGCCGCCGGTCAGCTTGGCCAGCCGCTCCTGGAGCTTCTCGCGGTCGTAGTCGCTGGTGGTCTTCTCGATCATCGAACGCAGCTGGTCGCAGCGGGCGGAGATGTCGGCCTTCTTGCCGGCGCCCTCGATCAGCGTGCAGCTCTCCTTGTCGACCACGATCTTCTTGGCCCGCCCCAGGCTGGCCAGGTCCACGTTCTCCAACTTGATACCCAGGTCCTCGCTGATCATCTGCCCGCCGGTCAGCACGGCGATGTCGCCCAGCAGGGCCTTGCGGCGGTCGCCGAAGCCCGGGGCCTTGACCGCGCAGACCTGCAGCACGCCCCGCAGCTTGTTGACCACCAGCGCCGCCAGGGCCTCGCCCTCGACATCCTCGGCGATGATCAGCAGCGGCTTGCCGGCGCCGGCGGTCTTCTCCAGCAGGGGCACGAGATCCCGGAGGCTGGAGATCTTCTTCTCATGGATCAGGACGCAGGCGTCCTCCAGCACGCATTCCAGCGTGTTCGGGTCGGTCATGAAGTAGGGAGAGATGTAGCCCTTGTCGAACTGCATCCCCTCGACCAGCTCCCGCTCGGTCTGGAGGCTCTTGCCCTCCTCGATCTCGATGATCCCCTCGGTCCCGACCTCCGAGAGCGCCTTGGCCAGCATCTCGCCGACCTCGGCGTCGCCGTTGGCCGCGATCGCGCCGACCTTCGCGATGTCGTCGCCCTTGACCTTCACCGACTGTTCGCGGATGTGCTCCACCGCCGCCGCCACCGCCGCGTCGATGCCGCGCTTCAGCGACATCGAGTTGGCCCCCGCGGTCACGTTCTTGAGCCCCTCCCGGTAGATGGCCTCGGCCAGGACCGTGGCGGTGGTGGTGCCGTCGCCGGCGATGTCGCTGGTCTTGCTCGCCACCTCGTTCACCATCTTGGCGCCCATGTTCTGGAAGGGGTCGGGCAGCTCGATCTCCTTGCTGACCGACACGCCGTCCTTGGTCACCCGCGGCGAGCCGAAGGACTTCTGGAGAATCACGTTCCGGCCCGTCGGCCCCATCGTCACCTTGACCGCCGCCGCCAGCCGGCTCACGCCTTCCAGAATCTGCTGCCGGGCGGCCTCGTCGAACATCATCTGCTTGGCCATGTCTCTTCGCTCCTCGCGACCGTGTCGCGCGTCGGTTCACCCCGACAGCCGTTCACTTCTCGATGATCGCCAGCACGTCCGACTCGCGGAGGATCACGTACTTCTTCGTCTCCACCTCCACGTCCGAACCGGCGTACTTGCCGTAGAAGACCTCGTCCCCGACCTTCACGCTCATCGCGCCGCGCTGGCCGCTGTCCAGCAGCTTGCCCGGCCCGGTGGCCACCACCCGGCCGCGCTGCGGCTTCTCCTTGGCGGTGTCCGGCAGCACGATGCCGCCGGCGGTCTTCTCCTCCGCCTCGCACTGCTCGATGACAATCCGGTCGTCCAGGGGCTTGATGTTCACCTTTGCCATGAGTGTCTGTCTCCTGATCTTTCACGCCCGGTCGGGGCGCCGCAGCCGTCACGCTTCACGCCCGCGCGGACCGCCCGCGGTCCGGCCTGCACATCACATCATGTCGTCCATGCCGCCCATCTCGTCCATCCCGGGGCCGCCCCCCGGACCGCCGCCCTTGTCCTCCTTGGGCTTCTCGGTCACGACGCAGTTCGTGCTCAGCAGCAGCCGGGCCACGCTGCTGCCGTTCTGCAGCGCCGTCCGCACCACCTTGGCCGGGTCGATCACCCCGTCCTTCAGCAGATCACCGTACTCCCCCGTGTCCGCGTTGAAGCCGAACGACCCGCTCCGGGCCTGCACCCTGGCCAGCACCACCCCGCCCTCGCAGCCCGCGTTGGCCGCGATCTGCTTCAGCGGCGCCGCCAGGGCCTTGCGAACCACCTCGACCCCGGTCCGCTCGTCCTCCGCGGCGGCCTTGACCTTATCCAGCGCCGCCATCGCCCGCACCAGGGCGACCCCGCCGCCGGGAACGATGCCCTCCTCGATCGCCGCCCGCACCGCGTGCAGGGCATCCTCGATCCGGGCCTTCTTCTCCTTCAGCTCGGTCTCCGTCGCCGCCCCGACGTTGATCTGGGCTACCCCGCCGGAGAGCTTGGCCAGCCGCTCCTGAAGCTTCTCCCGGTCGTAGTCGCTGGTCGTCACCTCGATCTCGCGCCGGATCTGCTCGCAGCGGGCCTTGATCTCCGCCGTGCTGCCGGCCCCCTCGATGATCGTGGTGTTGTCGTTGTCCACCCGGACCCGCTTGGCCTGGCCCAGGTCGCTGATCGCGACGTTCTCCAGATCGATCCCCAGGTCCTTCATGATGCACTTGCCGCCGGTCAGGATCGCAATGTCCTGAAGCATCGCCTTGCGGCGGTCGCCGTACCCCGGAGCCTTCACCGCGCAGACCTGCAGAATGCCCCGCAGCTTGTTCACCACCAGCGTCGCCAGGGCCTCACCCTCCACGTCCTCGGCAATGATCAGCAGCGGCCGCTTGGCCTTGGCGACCTTCTCCAGCAGCGGAACCAGCTTGGTCACGCTGCTGATCTTGTCCTCGTGGATGAGCACGAACGCCTTGTCCAGCACCGCCTCCATGTCGTCCGCGTCGGTCACGAAGTGCGGGCTCAGGTAGCCGCGGTCGAACTGCATTCCCTCCACCAGGTCGTAGTCCGTCTCGGCGCTCTTGCCCTCCTCCACCGTGATCACGCCGTCCTTGCCGACCTTGTCGAAGCACTCGGCCAGCAGCTCGCCCACGCTGCGGTCGTTGTTCGCCGAGATCGCCCCGATGTTGATCAGGTCCTCGCGGGCGGAAACCTTCACCGGCCTGGCCAGCCGCCCGATCTCCTCGCAGGCCGCCTCCACCGCCTTGCGGATCCCCCGGCACAACGCCATGGCATCCGCCCCGGCGATCACGTTCTTGAGCCCCTCCTTCAGGATCGCCTCCGCCAGCACCGTCGCCGTCGTGGTCCCGTCGCCGGCGGCGTCCGAGGTCTTCGAGGCCGCCTCCTTGACCAGCTGGGCGCCGAGGTTCTCGAACTTGTTGCTCAGGTCCACCTCCTCGGCCACCGTCACCCCGTCCTTGGTCACGTTCGGCGAACCCCAGCCCTTGTCCAGCACCGCGTTGCGACCCCGCGGTCCCAGCGTGCTCTTGACCGCCCGGGCCAGCTTCTCCACGCCCGCCAGAAGGCTGGCTCGCGCATCCTCCTCGAACGCCAGTTGTTTCACTGCCATGACTGTCTCCTGTGCCACCTCGGCCGCGGACGCCGCCGTCGGGCTCGCGACCCTGCCTGTTCGTGTCGTTGCGGGGCGGAATCCTCCAATACCCTGCCGCCCGGACCGCGCCTGCATGAATGACAGGGAATCCCCTGTGCCTCAAGAAACACTGCAAGCCCGGTGCCACAATCGCCGCGGATAGAGCCTTGTTTTCTTAACTGTTTTGAGAGTATGATCTTAAGGAGCGACAGGGGGATGCGGCACGCCGGCCGCAAGACCCGCCGACCCCCCAGACCGCTCCGGACGTGCCATACTGACAGGAGCCGCCTGCGAACCACGACGGGCCCGGACCACAACACCCCTGCCGGCATTCGCCGTTCGTTCTCGTTGTGGAAAAATAAAGCCTTAGCGGAGGCGTCACCCCCAGCGAACCAGCCCGACGTTGTAGCGGGCCGACATCTCCGGGTGGTAGGGAACGATCCGCAGGGCGTAGCCGTACAGCCCGCTGTACTCACACGGCAGGCTTCCGGCGAAGCGGTAGACCCCGGGATGGCTGTCCTGACCCTCGCATTTTAGGGGTGCCGACTTGCCCGTGGTGATCTGCCCGCGAGGGTCGATGGGCCCGTAATAAAGCTCCACTGCAACCTCGCCGGGGTCGATCGAGCCCAGACGGATCGTGGCGGACACTGGCAGGTGGGCCCCCACGGTCGGTTCCGGCGGAATCTCCGCCTGCACGGACTCGATCCGCACCTCGTCCCAGCGCTCGACCAGCTTGTGACGCCACCCGGCCACCGAGCGGGTGATGGCGAAGTTGTCGCTGGTGAAGCGGTGCCAGCGGCGTGCGGCCGGGAGGTAGAAGCGCTCGGTGTACTCGCGGACCATGCGGTGGGTGCTGAACACCGGGCAGCAGGTCCGCATCGAGGCCTTCATCCGGGCGATCCAGCGGCGCGGCAGGCCGTCCGGACCCCGGTCGTAGAACATGGGGACGACTTCCTTCTCCAGCAGCTCGTAGATCGACTCGGACTCCATGAAATCCTGGTAGTCCTGGTTGTTGTAGATCCGGCGGTCACCGATCGCCCAGCCGTTGGTGCCGTCCCAGGCCTCCGGCCACCATCCGTCCAGCACCGACATGTTGATGCCGCCGTTGGGGGTGACCTTCATGCCGCTGGTGCCGCTGGCCTCGTGGGGCTTGATCGGGTTGTTGAGCCACAGATCGACGCCCTCGATCAGCAGCCGGGCCACGGTCATGTCGTAGTCCTCGATGAAGACCAGGCGGTTGCGCAGCTGCGGCTGCCTGGAGAACTGGACGATCCGCTTGATGATCTCCTTGCCGGCCTCGTCCTTGGGGTGGGCCTTGCCGGACATCACCAGCTGCACCGGCCGGTGCGGGTCGGTCAGGATGCGCATCAGCCGCTCGGGGTCGCGGAAGGCCAGCAGGGCCCGCTTGTAGGTCGCGAAGCGCCGGGCAAAACCGATGGTCAGCGCCTCGGGGTCGAGGATCTCGTCCGCGGCGTCCACCTCCGCCGGCGGGGCCCCGCGGGCGATCAGCTGCATCTTGACCCGCCGGCGGGCGAAGCCCACCAGCCGCTCGCGCAGCCGCTCGTGCGATCGCCACAGCTCGGCGTCGGGGATCAGGTCCACGCGCTGCCAGATCGACTGGTTCAGCGGGTCGTCGGCCCACTGCGGGCCCAGATACTGGTCGAACAGGTGGGCCACCTCGCGCGAAAGCCAGCTGCGGATGTGCACCCCGTTGGTGATCGAGGTGATCGGCACCTCGTTGATCGGCACGCCGGGAAACACGTTGCTGAACATCCGCCGCGAGACCTCGCCGTGGATCTGGCTGACGCCGTTGCTCACGTGCGAGAGCCGCAGGGCCAGCACGGCCATGCAGAACGGCTCGTTGCTGTCCTCGCCGTCCATCCGGCCGAGGTCCAGCAGCGTGTTCTCGCTGATGCCCAGGCGGCGGCAGTAGGTGCCCAGGTAGCGGCTGACCAGCGGCTTGGAGAAGCGGTCGATCCCCGCCGGCACCGGCGTGTGGGTGGTGAAGACCGTGCCGGTCGTGACCACCTCCCGGGCCTCCTCGAAGCTCAGCCCGTCCTCGCTCATCCGCTCGTGAATCCGCTCCAGCGCCAGGAAGGCCGAGTGCCCCTCGTTCATGTGGCAGACCGACGGGTGCATGCCCATGGCCGACAGGGCCCGCAGGCCTCCGATGCCCAGCAGGATCTCCTGCCGGATCCGCATCTCCTGGTCGCCGCCGTAGAGCCGGGCGGTGATCTCGCGGTCCTCGGGCCGGTTCTGCGGCACGTTGGCGTCCAGCAGATACAGCACCACCCGCCCCACGGTGACCTTCCACACGCTGGCGTGCACCAGCCGGTCGGCCACCTCGCAGGCCACGCTCAGCTGCCGGCCGTCCGGACCCCGGGCCGGCTGGATCGGCAGCAGCGAGAAGTCCATGTCCGGGTAGTCCTCGAACTGGTAGCCGTCACTGGTGAGGTACTGGTGAAAGTAGCCCTGCCGGTACAGCAGGCCGACCCCCACCAGCGGCAGGCCCAGGTCGCTGGCACTCTTGAGGTGATCTCCGGCCAGCACCCCCAGGCCGCCGGAGTAGATCGGCAGGCATTCGTGAAGACCGAACTCCGCCGAGAAATAGGCGATCTTGCCGATCTGCTCGGCCCCGTACTGCTCCTCGAACCAGGTCTGACGCTGCAAGTACGACTCCAGCGCCTCCCGCACCCGGTTCATCGAGGCGATGTAGGCCGGATCCCGGGCCAGCCGGTCCAGCCGCTCCTGCCGCATCTGCGCGAGCATCGCCACCGGGTTGTGCTTCAGCTCCCGCCACAGATCCAGATCCAGCCGCCGGAACAGCTCGATGGCCGCCGGGTTCCACGTCCACCACAGGTTGTAGGTCAGATCGCGGAGCGGCTTGAGCGGCTCAGGAAGCGCCGGAAGTACAGTGAAGCTGCGAACCTGCGTCATGGTCACTCACATTCGTTGCAAACCTGCCTGCGCGCCGGCCTGTTGTGGCCGACGCCCGGGGACCCGGTCGAGCCGGGGAACACTTGCCTCCGGACCGCCGGCCTTCCAGCCCGCCGGGCACATCGGCTCCGGTCTGGTCAACGCCCAGAGCCGACGCCGAATGCATCGACACACGACTGGGGACATCCTCGCCCGTCAAGCCATGTATCGGCTCGCCCGTCAAGGTATTGTAGATTCCGCAAAAACAGAATCCGCCACTGCTTACGATCACGCGCACCGGCATGGCGGATCATCACCGCCCCGACGGTCCTCTCTCCGGGCCGGACGCCTGACAAACGCCCGGGCCTGTCGGATCCATCCTCAGGACGGCTCTTCGTCTGACGCCGGGCCGATGCCAGGCGTGGCCCGACACACAATCCGAACACGCCCAGACGGACAACCGACTGGGCACTCATGCCCTCCTTCAGTCTCAACTTCATGTCCTGCAAAGGCTTGAAGGGTTTGATACCTCACGAAAGACGGCAGGCGATCCGAAGCGGAGCAGGTAATGGCCGCACTCAAGCGGCCGATGCTGGCGTTCGAACAACATCTGCGGGCGGATCGTACAACGAACGTCCGAGACGGCAAGCCGTCAGGCAGGCATCAGGCAGCACCGCTGCAACCACCGCAAGTCGTTACTTGGCCCGCTCGAGGTACTCACCGGTTCGGGTATCCACCCGAATGACCGTGCCGTTCTCGACGAACGGGGGCACCTTGACCTTCACGCCGGTCTCCAGCACCGCCTCCTTGTTCTGGTTGGTGGCGGTGGCTCCCTTGATGGCCGGCGGCGTGTCCACCACGGCCAGCTCGACGGTGATCGGAGGCTCCACGCTGACGATCTGGCCGTCGATGATCGAGCAGGTCAGCCGGCAGTTTTCCTTGATCCACTGGGCTGCGTCGCCCATGGTGTCGGCCGGGACGGGGATCTGGTCGTAGGTCTCCGGGTCGGCCAGCACGTAGTCGTTGCCGTCCTTGTAAAGGTACTCCAGTTCGCGGGTCTGGACGAAGACGGTCTCCACCCGGTCGTCGGTCGCGAAACGCTGTTCGGTCACGGCGCCGGTCTGGAAGTTTTTGAGCTTGATCTGGTAATAGCTGCGCCAATTGCCCTTGGCCACGTGCTGGATGTCCTTGATGGTGTACCGGACGCCCTCGTGAAGGACGACCTGGCCCTTCTTCAGCTCGCTTGCCTTGACCGAACTCATGACTTTTCCTCAGGTGTAAGCGTCGCTCGGAACCGCTGCAGGCAGCCCGGAAACCGCTGGTGGGACCGTTTGCGGCCGGCGGATCAAGCAAACCAGTTTCGCAAAACCGCCCGGCTGCGTCAACCCGGCCGCACGTCCGTTCTGGTCTCCGCCGCGCAGGCAGGCCCCCTAGCCGTCCGGCTCAAACCGCGGCGGGCGCTGGCAGGCACGGGTTCGGATCCGGCGATCAAGGTCACCGACCGTTTGAAGGCAACAACGATGGGCCGGCCGCCTGGAAGCCTGTCCTCAGCGGAGCCGCCTGGTGGGGGAGTCCGTCGGCATGCCGGTGTTTTTTGCATAATCCTATTGTTTTCAAGGTTTTAGACCCCAATTGCCGAAAGATTTGTTCCCCGGGGATGCAACCTTTTATGCCCAGGGGTGTCCAAGCAGGTGACTTCGCCAGTGCCTCCCGCCCGCGGGTTCGGCTGCCGCAGCCAACCCGGCCGGATGGTTCCGGCAGAGGCGGAAGTTTCAGGGAAGGAGATCTGTCGTGCCGGTGTATCTTCATTGTCCTCACTGCGAGCACCCGCAAGTGGTTCCGGCGGCGCGCCGGGGGCGGGTGCGGTTCTGCCGGCAGTGCGGACGGGCGTATCGGACGTCGCTGACGTCCGAGACCGCCGAGCCGATCCGCGCGGCATCGCTGGCCGATCTGGGGCATCGCCTCGGCGGCCGGCCCAAGGTGTTCATCCTGGCGGCCTGACCCTCCGGGCCGCGGAGCTCCACCCACCCGAAAAGAGGTGCAAACGACACACCTGCGGCCCGAGGTGCGCGCGCGTTGTGCGTGCCTCGGGCCTTGCTTTTGCAGCGAGCCGGCGCCCGGCAACCGCCGTCACGGCCCGGCTGCCGCACGCGGCGTCGGCGTCCGGCGCGACGTAAGCGTCCACCGGAACGATGGCTCGCCTGGGCGGAGCGACGGCCAGGCGGCATGTTTTCGGCCGGATCGGACTGCCCGGCGACACGGCCGGTTCAGGCGAGGTCGACCAGCCAGGCCGAGGGAACGCTGCGGGTCACGACGTAGCGGCCGAGGTTGAACCAGCTCCGGCAGCGGTCGAGGATCACGCTGTCGGCCGTGGCCACGGGGTCGTCGGTCAGAGCCAGAATCGCGTCCGGGTTGGCGACGATGCTGACCTCCCAGTCCAGGCCGCGGCCTTGCAGGACCTGGCGGATCAGGCCCGCCAGCCGGCCGCTGTTGGACACCGGCGCATCCAGATAGCAGGCGCAGTCGCGCAGGCCCATGCCCGCCAGGGCATCCACGAGCAGATCCAGTGCCGGGCGGGTCTCGAGCACGGTGCGGAAGGTGCCGTGCATGCCGGCCATGTCGCGGAAACAGCCGTCGCGGCCGGCGAGGATCACTCCTCCGGCCAGGGCCGCCTCGAGGGTGGTCAGCACGTTGTAGCCGTCGATCCGCAGGATCTGGCCGGCCAGGCTGCCGGGCTCCAGCCGGCGGGCGCGGCGGTCGGCCAGGGCGGCATCCGGGCACGTGCAGCGCATCACCGCGATGCGCTGCCTTTCGGTCAGGGCGAACCGGTCGCCGACGAGTTTGAGGGCCGACTTCTCCGCGTAGCCGCGCCCCAGCAGCCAGGCCAGATCGGCCACCGCCTCGCGCAGGGCGGGCAGGGCCTGCGGGGCGAACAGGCGGGCATCCTCGGGGTGAGGTCCGCGATGGGTGCGTTTGTCAGGCGTGCGGACACCTCCCGCCCCGGCCCCCGGTCGGCGCCGGCGTGCCTTTGCGGATGCCCGGCGCCCCGGTTTCTTCAAGCTTGGCCGTGAAAGGGCAATCCCGCAAGTGCGGTCCGGCGTCCCCCGGCCCGGGGAATCTTTGCCGGGCTGCCGACGACCATGTTTTTCGGGCGGGCCCGGCATCGCTCGGCCCGGCTGGGTCTGCGCATGGCTTATCCGGGCCTTGGCGGGTTCGCGGAGCAGCCGGCAGGTCCCGCGGGCGTTCGACCGCCCGTTCCAGGCCGGCTCGCCGGGCCTCCCGGACGGCCATTCACCGCCCACGCCCACCCGCTGCGCCGCCCAGACGAGGCAACCTCGCCTGCCTGGGTCGATTCTCCGCCGCCGCCGGACCGATGGCCCCTGGCAGAACACCCTTGCTGACACGTACTCCCTATCGGCCGGAAGTATCAGCCGCGGACGGTCCGAGGCTGACGTCGGTTCCGGTGCGACCCTTCCGGGATACGAGGAGAACGGAAATGACGAAGGAGACACGATGGGCTCTATGGGGCCTGGTTGTGGTCGTTCTGGCGGCTCGCACCGATGCGGCGAGCGTCGACTTCGAGGATGGAGAGTTCAAGCCTCCGGTCTGGCAGGGGCACCTCTTTTCGGCTGGAAGCATCTGGTTATCGAAAGCTCATTTTGGCTTCATGCAGCGAAGCGATGGCGGAAACCCCGGCGCATGTCAGCATGCCTGGGTGAACGCGACGGCCCCGTACAACCGCTACGCCGGCCTGACCGGGTTTGCACTCAACAAGAGCTTTGTTTATGACCCCCGCACCTCCGGTGCGATTGATCATCTTGATTTCGGATTCCAGGTACTGGGCGACCAGTACACGGCGCCGTGGCAGGCAAGAGTGTACCCGATCATCGAGCAGAACGGAGAGTACTTCCGCCCCGCGTATCCGGGAGACAATGTGAACGCAAACGGTTGGATCTGGGCGGGCGATTCCGGCTGGCAGGACTGGACTCCCAACGTGACGGGTTCCGGCCTGACGGCAGAGATGTTCTACAGCTGCGAGGCGAACGGTGATCCCTGGGGTGTCATGACCCGCGATCCCTCGATCTCGTGGTTCGAGGATCGTGGTTCTCACCCTGACTTCTCGGCCACCGGAGCACCGATCACCTTTGGCTGGGGCTGCGCCGCAACGGACAGAGACAGCGCATCCGGAGCCGATTCCTTTCAGTTCTATGTAGACAATTTCTCGGTGAGGGTGCACCAGGTTCCTGAACCCGCTTCGATGGTGCTGCTGGCGTTCTGCGGTCCTGGCATGCTCGTGAGGTTCAAGGGATCGTCAGGTTCAAGGGAGACGTAAGCGCCCGCAAGAACCATGCCTCCACCGGGCGGGAGGGCGGCCGGGGGCGAGGGTGGCTGAGCGGGAGGGCGGCCGGGCAGGGACGGGGGAGGGGAGACTGCAGGACACCCATGGGGAGAATGCAGGACACCCATGGACCATCCCGCCAGGCAGGCCTGGCCGGCAACCCGCCCGTGTTCCAAGGCACCCCCGAGACGGATGCCTGTCTCTCAGTCCGTC
>CAZSYS010000032.1:5260-21587 GCA_964611365.1 uncultured Planctomycetales bacterium | reverse complement strand
TCGCCACAGGCTGGTTGTTTTACCAGCCGGAGCAACGGGTCTTCATCCCCATCTATCGGTCGGCCCGGCGACCGGACCGCTCCTGGTTCGTCTCTGTGTCACCGCCGGACGGGCGACCGGCCGCGGAATCGGCCTCCGGGCGGGCGACAACCCTGCTCTTGAGGCTCTCCAGCGTGGCGGCGTGCGCGGCCGCGAACTCCGGCACCCGCCGTGATGCCTCCTGGATCCACCAGAACGCACAGGCCGCCGACGGACCGCGCAGCTCGACCTTCTCGCATACCGCCGCCCAGCGCTCCGCCAGCCGGGGAACCAGGATCGGCAGAGGACCCGCGGCCTTGCGCTGCGGCGGATCCATCAGGAACATCAGCACCGCCGCCCGCAGCGGATGGGCCCGCAGACAGTCGTCCAGCGTTTCCAGATAGATGTCCGCGTCGAAAGGAGTGACCGCCGTTTCCTGGTAAGAACGCAGAAGCTCCGCCCAGGCCTCCGTCGCCGCCGCGACCGCCCTGCGGTACTGGCCGTAGCGGATGTGAATCCGGATCTCCATGAAGCGGTACATCACCGGCCGCTTGTCCTGCAGGGCCGCCTCCCGGGCCCGCAGCGCCGGATCCAGCGCCTGTCCGTCCGGACCCGTCAGCCCGGCCCCCGGGGGCAGCGGGGGCTGCCCGGGAACCTGCTGCAGCTCGCGCCGGTGGCTCTCCCGGGCCTGATGACGCAGCGTGTTCCAGCCGCTGGCGTTGTCGGCGAGCTCTCGCTCGTAGCTGGCCGCTGCCGGAGGCGGCAGCATGCGGTCCGACGCCGCCGCCTGCGGCGCCTCCAGCACCCACCAGGTGCCCGCGTCGCGGCTCTCTGGCGGAACCGGGGTCTGATCCAGGGCCTGAAACCACAACTCCGCCAGCGGACCGACCAGCAGCGGCGCGGTCTTTGTCGAGCCGACCGCCTCCAGGCATGCCCGCTGCGCCGGAGCCATCCGGGTCAGCAGGGCCGCGGCCAGAGCGGGATTGCGGTTCACCGTCTGCCCGATGAAGGCAAAATGCTTCCTGATCTGCCGGATATCGCGAGCCGCCCGCTCGGGGGAGGCCTTCCATCCCTCGGCCAGCACCTCCCAGCCCTGCTGGAAGGCCTCGGCCGCCTTGAGCTGCTGGTCAAAGACCAGGTGAACCTCGCCCTCCTCCAGGAGCTTCAGCCCATCCGGCTGGCCGGCTGCGTTGGACTTCTCCGATCCGGCACGCTTCGACCGGGTGCCCAGGCGGCTTTCGTACCGCCGGCGGTCCTTCTCCGACAGCGGCTTGTCCTCCAGCGTGACCTCTCCCGCCTGCCGGGCCGCGACGTCCGCGGGAATGGGCCGTAATTGTCCGGATGCGTTCGGAACCGTGATCAACAGGATCGTCAGCCATGCCGGCAGGCAGGTGCGCACGGCATTACTCTCCACAGGAAGGATCGTTCGCCCCGGCCGCATTGTACCCGGGCGGCCAGAGGAAGCCTAGGTCCGCCAAGATCTTCACTTCCGCGCGCTACCCCAGGCCCAGACAGCATCACCCCAGGCCTGGGCAACGTCGCGGCCCGCCCCCAGGAAGCCGCTGGCCGGGCCGCCCGCCGGATCCTCCTGCAACGCCCGAGCGCTTTTGCGTGGTCCGCCGGCCGGCCGCCGCTTGCGGGGGAGAACACCCGACCCCGCCGGCTCGTTCCTGGCCGCAAGGTCTCAATCACCCCGCCGGTCGGGATCGGCCGGCGCCGGCGAACACGGCCGGTCGCCCTCGAGCCATTCCACGCCTTCGCCCCGCATGCGGACCCGCCCGGCCGCATACAGCCGTATGGCCTCCGGGTACGCCAGGCACTCCTGCTGGAACACCCGCGCCGCCAGCGTGTCCGCGTCGTCGCCCGGCAGCACCGGTACGCGGCGCTGCAGGATGATCGGCCCGGCATCGTACTGGTTGTTGGCGAAGTGCACCGTGCATCCGCTTTCGCGCTCCCCGGCGCTCAGCACGGCCTCGTGAACATGGTGGCCGAAGAAGCCCTTGCCCCCGTACTTCGGCAGCAGCGCCGGGTGGATGTTCAACACCCGCCCCAGCCATCGGTCCGGAATCCGCCAGTAGGCCGTCCAGCCGGCCTGAACCGCCAGCCCGACGGCGTATCGATCCAGTACCTCGGCCAGACGCTCGCCGTAGTCCGCGGGGTCCGGATGGTCCTTCACCCGGAGGATCTCCACCGGCAGACCCGCTTCCCGGGCCCGCTCGACGCCCCGGACCTGCGGCAGCGACGAAACCACCACCGCCACCTCGGCCGCCAGACGCCCGGCGGCGATCTCGCTCAGAAGGTTCACGAGCGTCCGCCCGCCTCCCGAAATCATGACCCCCAGCCTGATCGGTTCCATCGGTTCCCTCGAGCGCCCGGCGTGCCTGATGGCCTCCTCTTCCCGGGCATCATAGGGTTCCGCCTGGCTCGCTCCAAGCCGGTGGATCCGTTGGCGGTGTCGCGCCACGGCGACTATAGTCCCCTGATGTATACGCGCACCGCGCGTCTCATGACGGAGCGAGTCGATGGACGACCGAATCGAACGCTTCCGCAGAATGACCGAGGCCGACCCGGACAACGAATTGGGTCACTACTCCCTCGGAAAAGCCCTGCTGGAGGCCGGACGGGCCGCCGAGGCCGTGGAACCCCTGCGGCGGGCGGTCCAACTGAATTCGCAGCATGCCCGGGCTTCCTGTCACCTGGCCCTGGCACTCAAAAGCGTGGGCGATCTGGCGGCGGCCCGGGAAGTGCTGGAAGCCGGCTACCGCGCCGCCTCCGCCCGCGGCGATCGCATGCCCATGAACGATATGGCCGCGCTCATGCGGGAACTGGGCGTCGAACCTCCGGCGGTCGAAGCCACGGCCGGTTCGCCGGCCGGCAGCCCCCCGGACGCAATCGGCCAGACGGCCCCGGCAACCCCGGGTCCGCAGATGCTCACCTGCCGCCGCTGCGGGCGAACGACGCCGCGGATGGAACGCCGTCCTTTCAAGGGGGCCCTCGGCGAGCAGGTCTGGGCCTCGGTCTGCCAGGCCTGCTGGCGCGAGTGGATTCCCATGGGCACCAAGGTGATCAACGAACTGCGCCTGGACTTCGCCCTCCCCGAGCACGCCGTGACCTACGACCAGCACATGAAGGAGTTCCTCAACCTCCCGTGAGCCGCCCGGGCCGGCACGGAGAAACGCCCGGCAGGACGCACGGTCCGGCCCGCGCACGCCGGCCCGCCCGTGCAACCCCGCATCGCGGCTACTGCTTCTGCTCCGGGTGCCCGATGGGCAGCAGGTACGCCGCCACCAGCCTCTCCGGCAGGCCCAGAACCTGGATGCAGTTGTGCTCGTCCATCCCGCCGACCGGGCAGCCGGCCAGATCCATCGCCGTGGCCGCCAGCAGCACGTTCTGGGCGATGTGACCCACCTCCAGCAGGCCGTAACGCTCCGCACGGTCCCCGCAACGCCCCCGTGAACGCTCGTAGTCCAGCGCCAGCAGCATGCAGGCCGGCGCCGACCGCACCGGCCCCTGCCCTACGGCCGACCGCAGCCTGGCCAGCATGTCGCCCTCCGCGATCCGCCGCAGGACATGCCTGCCGGGTTCATATTGATACAGACCGGTGGCATCGATCATGTAGACGTCCACCGGGTAGGTGGCCATCGCCGAGGGCGCCGCCCGCAGCCCGCGATCCGGCTCGGTGATGCCCTGGGCCGCCCAGCACAGCTGCGAAACCTCCTCCCCGGTCAGCGCCGTCCGCGCAAAACGCCGAACCGACCGGCGCTTCCCGATCGCCTGCGCCAGCGACATGCCGCCGGAGGTGGTCGGCGCCGGCAGCGCAACCTCGGCCGGCGCCGCCGTCGCCGCCGGTGCAGTCGTGGAGTCCCCCAGGGAGACCCAGGCCAGCCCCGACATCGCCGCGATGGCACCGGTCGCAAACGGGATCATTCTGGTACGCATCGTGTATTCCTCCCGTCCAGCGGCTCGCCAGGCCGCTCCCGATACTCGCCCCGCCCGACGCCGCGCGGGGCAATGAGACACTTTCCGGCCGCGCCCGCACAGCCGCGGACCGCGGCGCGACGATTGTACCTGAGATCCCGCCCATGCGCGAGGGATTGCGCTCGGACCTGGCGACCGACCGATCCTCCGCGCGACGCGGCATCGCCGCATGTGGCGCCGGACCGAACCGGGCCGCACCCCCTCCGCAGGGCCGGCTCTCAGCGGGCCAGATCGGAGCGGAACGGAGGCGGAACCTCCCAGGCTCCCAGCAGCCCGACCATGTCCTTGACCCCTACCGGGCGGGGCAGGGCGAACAACTCCCCGTAGAGATACCCGCAGAGCCCACCCTCGGTGCCGCCCATGCTCCGCACGAAGTGCGCCAGCCGCTCGAAACGGGCTTCGTCGAACTGCGACCGGTAACAGGCGATGGCCTCGAGCTTGCGGTCGATGGTCGCGGTGATGTCCACCGCGAACCTTGCAGGGTAGTGATGGATCTCGGCGGCACCCGGAACCGGACGGTAGACCAGGTGATCGACGCGGTGGGGGGCTGTACCGTCAAAGCGGTCGTCCCATTTGGTCAACTGCGAGCAGAACCTCGCCGCCTCGGTGATCAGCTGGCTCTGGTAGTGGTCCGGCGAGGCCGCCGGCGTGCGTCCGGCCATCCCCACCAGGATCCGCGGGCGATACCGCCGCAGCACCGTCGCCAGAGCATACCGCGCCGCCGGTCCGTCCATCAGCTCCCGGTTGGTCAGCGACAGGATCTCACAGACCTGCACGCCCAGGACCTTCGCAGCTGCCCGCGCTTCGGTTAATCGTGTATCGGAAGTGCCGCGAGGTGTCGGTTCTCCGTCTGTCAGGTGGACCATACCCACCCGATAACCGAGGTCCACCAGCACCGCGATGGTGCCCCCGCAGCCGATCTCCAGGTCGTCCGGATGCGGGGCCGCAAAAATGATGTCCAGCTGTTCGACGCCCATATGATCCCCCGTGGGGCCTTTATTGACTCAAATTCATACAAAAAAAGTACTTATGATCCATTGGATACATCCGTTCGCGACCGCTGACTATAGCCGCCTGATGCAAACCCTGCCAGTCCCGGATGACGCCGGGCATCGTTCCCGGCCGCAGAATGCCCGAAATGGAAGGTTCCCTCGCGATTGGCCGATGTCTATACTGGCGGTGCGGATCCAACGAATCCTCCCTGCCGGGAAGCTTGCCTCAGGCGGTGGCTCTGCGTGCTCGAGAAGAAGAGAGGTGAACCAGGTGCGGATGAGCTCGCTGATCGCCATTGCCTTCTGTGGCCTGTGGATGGTCATCCTCGGGGCGCTGCCGGGCTGCGTCGTGCCTCTGGAAGGTGCCCTCACGGATGCCGGCGGAAGCACCATCTATCTGAATGATGCTTCCTCCATCGTCAACGACCCACAGCTCACCGAGGATCAGAAACGTGAAGGACTCCAGGATTTGGGGATCGCCGACCCCGACATCATCGACCTGCTGCTTTCGGCAGGCTGACGTGCGGCCTGGCCGGCTGCCGGCCGCAGGTTTCTTTTTTCAGGAGATGCCGTAATGCTGCGACGCTTGCTGCCTTTGATCATTGCCGGGGGAATGCTGGCCGGGCTGGCCGGCTGCGTCGATTCCAAGTACACCAACCAGGGCGGAGCCAGCTTGATTTCGATCATCGCCAAGCTCGGCCAGAACCCGTCCGATCCGCCCATCGGCAGTCTTAATCCCGACGAGTGGCAGTACCTGTCGGACAATGCGGCCAGCCTGGCGTCCCAGCTGGGTTACGAGCTGCCGCCCGAGCTGACCATTCCCAGCCTGACAGACGACCAGGCTCAGGCGATCTACGATTTCCTGGCCGCCAACGGCGTTTCGAACGTCTCGGATCTGCAGGAACTGGCTGACCGGATCCAGCAGGGCCAGGTCGTCGTGCCTGACAACATCCTCGACATCGTCGAGCAGATGACCGGCCGGCCGATCCCCGACTGACCGTCCGCCTGCCGGATCAATCTGACAACGCCATGAGCCCAAGCCGTGGTGCTGGGCAGGGGCCCGCCATTCACCCGTGCGCGCGGATCGACCAGGCCTCCGGCTGCTCCGCTGCCGGGGCTGTCCTTCGACCGTAACGTTTCTCTGGAGTTTTTTCGGTCCTGGCTCAGGTCTATCAGCGCGCCAAGTCTGTTCGGCTGCCGGGCGGAAAACCGTCGCCGCCTTGGCGCCCATGCCCCGAAGCCCGACGCCGGTCCCACCTGACGTCCAGCGGTTCCTGCGGTATGCTCAGTGGGTATGCGAAGCTTCCTCCAGACCAACGTATCTGCGCAAAAAGCCACACGGCCGGGCCTGGCTGGTTGGTGGGCCTTTCCGGTAATGCTCGCGAGCCTTCTCCTGGGCTGCGCGATGTCCCAGACCAGACCGGCCCCGGCAGCCGGCCCGCCTGAGGATCTCCCTATCCTCTGGGAGGGCAACGGCACCTACTCGCGGATCGGACGGTCAGTCCGCGTCGTCGTCCGGGACCAAGCTGCCCTGGCGCGGATTCCCGTGGCTGAGTTCCCCGTGGACTTTGATCGTCAGATGGTCCTGATCGTGGGCCTTGGACCCACGGCCGGCAGCGGTGTGGGGGTCCGCATGACCAGGGTTTGGCGCAGTGGCGAGACCGTGCGCGTTCAGGAACAGCGCATCCACCCCGGACCGGATTCCGGGCGGAAGCCGGAGCTGGCCAGCCCCTGGGCGGCCGTGATCGTGCCCAGGGTGGATCTCAACGTCGAAGGCTTCTCGCCGGAGATTCCTGAAGGACTCATGCTCAGCCACGCCGGCCGGCGCTGAACTCGGCGGAAGGCCGCTGCCCAGGCAGATGCTCGGTCATGTCCGTAATGATCACGACACCTGGAGACCAGACGGAGCTTCGTCAGGCTCTCGGCATGCTGCTGGCCGCCCCTGAGCTCTCCAGGGCGGTCAGAGATAGCCAAGTGGACATGTTCTGCCGCTATGCGCAGCGCAGCGGGCTGTCCCTGGAGCACTGCTATGTGGCCAGATCCGAAGGCACTCTGCGGGCGTCGTGCCTCTGTCTCGACATGCCCGGCCGCGTGGGGCTGGTCATGCTTCCCTGCGGAATGTCCGATCCGGCCATGACCGGGCCGGTGGTCACCATTCTGGGCCACCTGGCCCTGGAGGCCGCGAGGCGCGGGGTGCAGTTCCTCCAGGCCACGCTTCCCGGCGACGCCCGGCGGGAGTTCGAAGCCCTCGCCGGAGCCGGTTTCCACCGCCTGGCCGAGCTGGTGTACCTGGAATGCGAGCCCGAAAAGGCCCTGTCGTTCGCCAGGCGGACGCCCAGCCTGGAGTTCCTCCCGTACAATGACGCCCGCCATGCTCAATTCGCCCAGGTGGTGCTGGCCACGTACGAGGGCAGCCTGGACTGCGGCTCCCTGAACGGCAGACGCGATATCCACGACATTCTTGCCAGCCACAAGGGCGTCGGACGATTCGACCCGCGCCTGTGGATGCTGGGCTGCATCGATGGACAACCCGTCGGCGTGCTGCTGATGGCCGAACTGCCGGAGATCGGAGATCTGGAGATCGTTTACATCGGACTCAAACCCGCTTTCAGGGGCATGGGCTTTGGCGCTGCGCTCATGCAGCAGGCCGCCCGCACGGCCCGGGAGCAGGCCTGCATCCGCATTTCCGTGGCCGTTGACTCGCACAACCGGCCTGCCCGTCGCCTGTACGAGGCGTTCGGCTTTGCCGAGCGTTTTCGGCGCGTCGTATGGATTCTGATGCTCCAGGAGCAGGGCCCAGAGCCTGCGGTCTGAACCGGTTCGATGTGCCCTGTTTCCGGGACGCAGGTCCGGCCACGACGTAAGATCCGTCCGTAAATCCGTTTGCGCCAATCTGAGCCCCACCTCCTCCCGTGGATATCTCTGCGCCGTCGAACTGCAGCAGACGAGCCCGTATGGAAGCGTTGGGCGGTATTTCTTGCCCTGCCTCTTTCTCCGCTTGCACTTAAGTGCCTTTCGCACGGATTATCCACAGCACGGCCCGGGGGGCGTGGATAAGTTTTTTTCTGGAAGCGCAACTTCCGACTGAGAAAAAAACAACACCGCCACTGTGTTCGTGGCGCTGGTTTTTTGTGTTGATTCGATTAACGTCTGCATGTAGGGTACGCCACGTCGATGGGACAATTCCTCGGCAGGGCGGCTGCGGTTACCGCCGCGCCGGGTGCCAAGAGCGCATGGTTTGCTTCCAGCCCATGGCGGGAAGGAGTCGCGCGTGTATCTTCCCCGCACAGACACAATATCGCAGATTCAGGAAGGCATCGCCCGGAGGCTGGGCCCGCAGCGCTACAAGACCTGGTTCAAGAACTCCACGCAGATCACGATCGTGGACCGGCACCTCAAGGTGAGCGTCGCCAACGCGTTCATCTGCGGGTGGATCGAGCGGCATTTTGCCGACACCGTGGCGGCTGCGGCACGCGAGGTCACGGGTCTGGACCACACGGTGAGCGTGGCGGTGGATCCCAGGCTGCTGCCGGCTCTCCGCAAGCGGCAGCTGGATTCGCAGGCCGAGTTCGTCGCCCGCAACCCCTACCGCGAGGCCCGCAGGTACGGTCCGGAGGGCGGTCCCCCGCCCCCCAAGCTTCGCGGCCGCTTCGAGGACCTGGTGGTCGGTACGGCCAATGAACTGGCCGTCTCGGCGGTCCGCCGCATCGCCGACCGGGCCGCGGACGCCTGCAGCCCGGTCTTCATCCACGGCGGTTCGGGCGTGGGCAAGACTCACCTGCTCCAGGCCCTGGGCAACCACCTGGCCTCCGAGCACCCGTCGTGCCGCTGGGCGTTTCTCACCGGGGACGAGTTCACCAACGCCTTCGTCTGGGCGATCCAGTCGCGCAAGGTGGAGGCCTTCCGCCAGCGCTACCGCCAGCTGGACGTGCTGATCATCGACGACGTCCACTTCCTGGCCAACAAGCGGGCCACGCAGGAGGAGTTCCTCTACACCTTCAACGCCATCGACGCCCAGTGCCGCCAGATCGTGCTGGCCAGCGACTCCCATCCCAAGCTCATCGGGCAGTTCAGCGAACACCTGATCAACCGGTTCGTCGCCGGCATGGTGGTGCGGGTCGATCCTCCGGACCGGGCCATGCGGCTGGAGATCCTGCGCCGCCGGGCCGGCGCCTCGACCGCGGCGCGGGTGCCGGAGGAGGTCCTGGCCTACATCGCCGACCACCTGACCTCCAACGCCCGGGAGCTCGAGGGCGCCTGGCTCAAGCTGCTGATGTACAGCAGCGTCACCCGGCAGCCGATCACCCTGGCGCTGGCCCGGCACGCCCTGCACGACCACATCCAGCGCACCCGCCGGACGCTGGGGCTCGAGGAGATCGATCAGACCGTCGCCACGTACTTCGGACTTACGCCGGCCGATCTCCATACATCGCGGAAGACACGGACGATAGCGCTGGCGCGCGGCATCGCGATGTATCTCGCGAGGAAGCATACGGACATGAGCTTCCCGGAGATCGGCCGCTTTATGGGCAACAAGAACCACTCTACCGTGATCCTGGCCAACCGCCGCATCGAGCGGCAGCTGGCGGCCGACGAGCGCGTGGAGCGTCAGACGGCCGCCGGCGTGGCCGAGGAGCCGCTGGCCGAAATCATCCGCAAGCTCGAGGCCCAGCTGGGCAAGGCGCCCGTCGAGCCGCCTGCATCCCCGGCCCGCGAAACCCCGGCGGCCAGGCCGGCCCTGGAACCCGCTGTTCCGCGGCTGGCCGTCGGCTGAGCCTGGAATACACCCGGCAGGTCAGCCTCGCCGCCCCTGCTTGCAACCCGGTGAGCGCCCCACGCGGACTCCGGCGACCGCCCCGCTCGGACACGGGCGACCGCCCCGCGCGGAACGCCGCGAAGCGCCGTAGCGGCCGGCCTCTGTGCCGGCCGTGCGCAAACGTCCACGGCCTGGGCACCGGCTGTACCGCCCGGCGCCCCTGCCGGCCGGCGAGAGGGTTGTGCCGTGCACCGGTGGCGGGAGAACCGCTGACCGCCGTGGGCCGTCCGGTCCGGCGACGGTGACCGCCGCGTGGGCGGCGCCTCCGGCCGCCAGGAAAGACCGGGGCCCCGGGCATGGCTCCCGGGGCCCCTGGAAACGTCGTATGCGCGGTGGCCGGGCGGACCCGGCACGGGTTCGCGATCAGCGGCGGCGACGCAGCAGTGCCGCGCCCGTCAGGATCAGCACCAGCCCTGCCGGCTCGGGAACGGCGTAGATGCTGATGAACTCCGTGTCGTAGTCGTAATCATACGTCACCCAGTGGCCCGGCAGGGTGGTGTAGATCCGGCCCTCGGTGATCCACTGGTCGATGTAGGAGTAGAAGCTGGGCGGATCATAGTGATGGAGCTTCAGCAGCCCGCCCTGCAGGTCGATCCTGCCGTTGGACAGGACGGTCACCGGTGCGTCGGTCCCGGTGTTCAGCCCCCGGGCCTGCATCAGCCCGCCGGCCTCGATGACCACGTCGCACTTGGCGAACACCAGCTTATCGGCATCCACCACCGCACCGCTGCCGATGGTCGCATAGGCCTTGGCGTTCTTGGCGTTGTTGAGCGAGACGAAGTTGTTGGCGTAGAACACCGCGTCCCGGATGCTGATGGTGCTGTAGCCGTTGTACGCCCACTCCGAGCTGCCGCAGTTGATCTGCCCGCCGACCATCGTCAGCGTGCTGGTCGCTCCGACCTCCGAGGACAGGTTGAAGCCGCCGGTGACGGTGATCGTGCCGCCATACATCTCCACGTGGCCGGCAGCCCCCGCGATGCGCCCGACGCTCATGCTGGCGGCGTTGATCTGTCCGCCGTTCATGATCAGCCGGCCGGTCGCACCGCTGTAGCGGCCGATGTCGAAGGCCCGCCCCGCGCCGGCGAACGTGCCGCCGTTGTGCGTCCAGGTACCGGTGAACCCGCCGGTGGTAGTGTTGCCGTACCCCAGGTACACGGCTCCGCCCCCCATGGCAAACGTCCCGCTGGCCATGGTGAACTCGGCGTTCATCACTCCGGCGATCAGGAAGTTGCCGGTGGGTGCACTGGCGCTGTTGTCGCCGTTGTACACCGGCCAGATCGTCGGGCTCGGGGGGACGACGTTGCCCAGCCGCGGGCTGTCGCCCGACACCGGCACCTTGCTGTTGGCCAGTTGGCCGTGTTGAACCAGTCGGACGTGCCGGCCCCGCCCGACCAGTTGCAATTCGCGGCGTGTGCCGGCGCTGCGGCCAGTGCCGCCGCCAGCAGCCCGATGAAAAGGATTCTGTTCGCCATCATCTCCTCCTTCCTGAAAAGGACTTCACACGGACCTCACACAGACCGTTTTCGCATCTTCCGGGGGGCACCGTCTGCCCCCTGACGATCCATCGAACATCGCGCCGCGCCGCCCCTTCTCCCTGAATCTCCCACCCGGCGGAAGGACGCCGGCCGCCAGCGGATGCCGCCGCGTCGCGGTCGCGCGCTTTACTGGTCGCACTGCGCCGGGGCCGGTGCGCCCGGTCCGCGGGCACAGAGCTCGAATGCGTCCAGATCCTCCGCCATGTCGATCCGGTTGTCGAAGCCGCCGGGCAGGTCCAGGCACCTGCACTCGGCCGACAAAGCCGCCCACCCGCCGGCCAGATCGCCGATCGTCAGGCACTGCTGCAGCAGGCCGAAGTCCGCGGCGTCCACGTCGCCGTCGTCGTCGGAGTCGAAGACCGGGTTGTGCCGCTGCCGGCAGCAGTAGGCGGTCAGGGCGCAGTTCGCCTCGTCCGCGCAGTCGGTCAGCCCGTTCAGGTCGTCGTCGATGCCGTTGTCGCAGATCTCCGGGAACGGCGTAAGCAGCGTGCCGTCCGGCGCGAACGCCCCCAGCCCGCTGAGGCGGAAGTAGTCGAAGTAGGCCTCCGTATACCACTGGTGCGGGTGCAGGTGGTCGTTGAACCCGAAGATCGGGTCGATCACGGTCTCGGCGCTGCGCCGCAGCCAGTTCTCCACCAGCACCCCGTCCAGCCAGGTGTGCTGGCGGACGTTGGAACCCTCGACCCACGCCGCGGCATGCAGCGTGTGCCACTGGCCGTCGGCCAGGTCCGGGGACTGCCACACGGTGTCATAGGTGCCGTCGCCGTCGCTGTCGATGTTCGGCTCGCCCGCATACAGCGAGATCCCCGACCGGTTCGGCACGTCGGCGTAGTCGATCTCCCAGTGGAACCTGGCGTTCTTGTCCGACCCGATCAGTCGCGTGATCATCCGGCAGAACTTGACCCGGCTGGTGGGCGACTGCCGGCCGTTGTCCCGGAAGCCGACCAGCCTGAAACGCATCTGGCAGGTCGCCCCCGGGGCCAGGTTGTAGGGCGTGGTCTCCTCCCGGGCAATGCCCGCCTCCGAATAGTCCCAGAACAGGTAGGCATCGTCGATCTCGTCGGCATCATACAGATGCAGGGCGTAGTTGGCGGGGCTGTCGGAGATCTTCACCACCTCCCAGAAGCAGTGGTTGTTCTCGTAGCTGCGGCTCTCGCGCCAGGACCACGGCTGGTACAGGGTCCGCGGCGTGGAACCGTAGTTGTTGGTTAGCACCACCATGCCGTTGGGCGTCGAGTCGCCCTCGTTCTGCCAGAACCAGGGCGAGGCGTTGGGCGTGCCGTCCCTGCCGGGCGTTCCGGCCAGCGGCCGCGGGCTGATCCGGATCTCGTCGATCCCCCCGTCGTAGAACTGCCCCGGAGTGCCTCCGCCGGCAATGAACAGCGGACCGCTGTTGGGGCTTGCTCCCGCCCGCTGCACGCCCTGCACCACGTCCCCGGCCCGGAACTGCCCGTCGAGCAGGAACAGGACCTCTTTCTTGGCCGCATCGTAGGAGACCATGATCTCGTGCCAGTCACTGTCCGCGGGGATCTCGCTTTCGCTGACCACCGTCTGGCAGCCCGACCCGGTGCCCAGCAGCAGCACGATCTCGCGGCCGCTGGCGCCGGTCTTCTTGCCCCAGGTGCCGCCGGCGGCCAGGTCGGCGCCGCCGGCCAGCACGGCATAATCGGTGCCGTTCTCGGAACTCGAGGCGACCTTCTTCTGCAGGAGCCACTGGCGCTGCGACGGGTCGCCGGTGCCCGACGGCAGCGACGCGGGTTTGATCCAGGCATGGACCATGAAGCTCTGGTCTCCCCGGCTCAGGGCGGCGCTGTGGGGCACCTGCACGTACTGGCCGGCGGCGCGGGAGAACTGCCCCGACAGGAAGTTCAGCAGCCCGGCGTGCACCGTGCGGTTCGGCGTGGTCGTGCCGGAGGTGTCCCCGCGAAGCTTGGGGATCTCGTCCGAGTACACCGGCGAACCGACCGCGTTGCCATGGTTGCCGTGGGCCGACAGATCCCGCACCTGCCCCATCGGCTGACCGGCCGCCTGACCGTCGATGTCGAATCGCCAGAAGCCCAGGTCGATCCGCTCGCAGCCGGGCAGACGGCTCTGCGGCTCCGAGGCGGCGATCCGGAAGGGCGTGAGCCGGATCCAGTCCAGGTTGAAGCCGCCGTTCTGGACGACCTCGAGCCGCAGCACATGCTGGCCGGCCGGCAGGGAGGTCGTCGTCGCGTAGACGCTGCCGTAACGGTCGCCGTTGAACGCCTGCGTGCCCTGCGTGGCGGGAATCACGCGGATCTCGCCGGTCACGGGGCTGCCGTCCAGCAGGAAACGCAGCGTCTTTGGCGCGCTCGCCGGATCGGCGTAAACCGTCGCCGCCACGCGGGCCTCGATCTCGTAGTTGCCGGTCTCGGCGATCTGCACGGCATACTCCGCCCATTCGCCGGCGGTCAGATCGGCCAGGGCATGCCCGCCGTCGGCTGTGGGGGTGAAGTCCATGTCGCTGTCGGCACGGTAGGGATCCTTGCCGGTGTTGCCGTGGCCGCTGTCGCTGAAGGTGATGCCCGCGCCGCCGACGTCGAAATGCTCGGCCTCGATCAGGCCCGGCACGGCGTGAGGCGTGCCCGGCGCCGGGAAGGTGTCCCGGGCGACGGTGCCGGGATCGAAGCGGAAGGCGTAAGCCTCCATGTCCAGCCCGTTGCCGGCGGAGACGACCTCGAACCGGAAGGTGGTGCTGCCTGCGGCCAGCGTGGCCGTGCCCAGGCTGATGTCGCGGTACCAGGGCGTCGTCGGACAGACCAGTCCGCCGGCGGGTGTGATCTCGCTGCCGCCGAGGTAGGCCTTCACCGTGGCGGCGGCGGTGTTGGGCCGGATCCGCGCGCCGACGCGATAGGTGCCGGCCTGGGTCACGTTCAGCGTGTATTCCTGGAACTCGCCGTCCGCCGAGTTGCCGACGCGGTCCGGGCCGGCGTAGACGTCGGCGTGCGCCGATCGCAGATGGATGCCGGAATTCCAGGCCGCGGTGTCGAAGTAGACCAGCGAGGTCGCCGCCGTGGTGCCGGTCCTGCCGGAGTCGAAATACTCGGCCTCGACCAGCCCCGGAATCGGCAGGGGATGAGCCGGGTCCGGGAACGGCGCGCGGTTGTCGTCCGGCCCGAGATACACCAGCGTGACGCAGTCCAGGTCGACCGGGCCGCCGGAGACCAGCGTGACCTTCATGAACTGCGTGCCGGCCGTCAGGCTGTTGCCGGCGTTCGGGCCGGCCTGCTTCCAGCCGAACGTGGAGCCGGCCGACAGCGCAAAGCCCGTCAGACTCCACGACCCGATGCTGATGTCGGCGGTCGCCGCACTGACCGAGCGGGCCCGCAGGGCCACACGGTAGTTCCCCGTCCAGGGCACGTCGATCGTCCAGCCGAGCCACTCCCCGTTGCCCATCGTCACGCTGTAGCCGCTGGGGATCGCCTGGGCGGCGATGTCCACGTCACCGACGCGGTAGTTCGTGTTCGCGACGGCGTCGGTTTCATGGTAGGCCACCCCCTCTCCGCCGTTGTCATGGTTCTCGGCCTGGATCAGGATGTTGGCCGTGGTCGGATCAGGCCCGGGATACGGCGTCTGCGCCCCGGCCGCCGCCGGAAAGGCCGTCGCCAGCACTACGCACGCCAGGATCCTGCCTCCTCGTGTCCGCACTCTCCGCGCTGTCATGGTGTTCTCGCCTCCTGTTGCTGCGACCCGTCCCCGGAGGGCGTACACCGGGCCGCCCCCGAACTCTCCGCATCCTCCGCGGTCCGCGCACAGGGACGGTGGTCCCAACCCTGCAGCAAACCGCTTCCTGCCCACAAAGCCCGTCCCCCCCCGGGGGGCCGGGCCGTCATTCGATCTGCTCAGGCGCTGGCCCTGCGGACCAGCTCCACCGGAATGATCCGGGCCTGCGGTTGCAGCCGCCGCTGGTCCGGCGGAATCTTCATCTGCTCCAGGAACAGCTCCGCGGCCTCCCGCCCGATCCGCGAGCCGTCCTGCCGGATGGTGGTCAGCGGCGGATCGCTCAGCCGGGCCATCGGCAGATCGTCAAAACCCACCACCGCGATGTCCTCGGGAACCCGCAGGCCCGCGGCCTTGATCTCCTGCATGCCCAGCAGGGCCCGCACGTCGTTGCCGTAGAAAATCGCGTCCGGCCGCACCGGGCCGTTGAGAAGCCTCCGCGTCGTCCCGCAGGTGTCGTCGGTCTCCGCGGGAACCATGCCGACCAGCCGCTCGTCGTAGACCTGCCCGCCGCGGGCCAGGGCCAGACGGTAGCCCTCCAGCCGGTGACGCGTCGGCGTGTTGGTCAGGTCCGAGATGAACGCGATCCGCCGCCGGCCGATGTCAATCAGATGCCTGGTCGCCAGGTAGCCGCCCTGCTGGTTGTCGCAGTTCACGTGCCAGGTGGGCACGTCCTCGAAGTAGCGATCGATCAGCACCACCGGCAGACCCTGAAGAACCAGCTTGAGAATGTTGAGCGTCGAGGGCAGCCCGATCATCGAAAACACGATCGCGCCCTGCATGCCGGTCTGCAGCACACGGTTGAGATTACCCGCCTCCACCTCGGCGCTGTCGTAGGAGCTCAGAATGGAAACCTCGATGCCGTTGTCCACCATCACCTGGTAGATGCCGGCCGAGATCAGCTCGATCAGCGGATCGCCCAGATGGGGCACGACCAGGCCGATCTTCCGTACACGCAGCGTGGTTCCGCGAACGTAAGTGCCCCGCCCCTGGCTGCTGGCCAGAATTCCCTCGGCCGTCAGCTTGCCCAGCGCCTGCCGGGCAGTCAGATAGTTGACGCCCAACTGGGCTGAAAGGTCGCGGATGCTCGGCAGGCGCTCCCCGGGACGGTACCGCCCGTCCTCGATCCAGCGCCGCACCTGGCGCTCGACCTGTTTGTACAAAGGCTCACTGCTGGTCCGGTCGAGAATGGACATGAATCCCCTCAAAGCCTCCGGAAGCCTGCCGAGCCAGGCGGCCTGGCCGGG
>CAZSYS010000032.1:0-5160 GCA_964611365.1 uncultured Planctomycetales bacterium | reverse complement strand
ATTTCATCGGCAGGTCTGGACCGGCACGGACGGCCATGACGAGGCGAGGGGGCGGCTTGCGTGAAGCGCCCCCTCGCGCGGGAGCCCCGGTGCGGGGTTGAGCGGACCGTCGGCACCGGGGTGTGGCCTGAATGCTCGTGGCTGCCGGCCAGGGCCGGAAAGGGCAGCGATGTCGTGGCCGGGGGATCGGCAGTTCACCGGGCCGGGCAGGTTCTGCGGTTACCTCAAAACACAACCGGCCGGGAGGCACCGAAGCCGCAAATCACCAGAACCAGTCGAAGTAGCCCTCATCCCAGTATTCCTCCTGCACATACGTCTCCTGGTAGCAGCAGCCTCCGGGGTAGTACCCGCCGTAATCGCCGTAGCCCCCGTAGCCTCCGTAGTCGTAGCCGCCGTAGTCCCCGTACCCGCCGTAGTCGAAGAAGCCCGAGAGGTATTGCAGGTCCGATGAGGAGCATGCGTTGTAACCGGCCAGGAACGTCATGCCCGCCATCCCCGCCGCCATCAGCCGCTGTCTGAGAAGTGAAAACATGGCCGACCTCCTTCTCGGGCCGGCAATGCGTCGGGGTCCGACAGGCCCGGCCCCGACCGGCCGGCCGCATCGCTGGACGTGCCTCCCGACGTGACGCGCGTCGGGGCAAATCATTTGTCGAAAAAGTAGACAGATGGTTATTGTTGACGTTTGAGAAATATAGTCAGATCGAGAATAGGTTTATCGGTTAAGCGATCTGACGCGTGGCTGAGGTCCAGAAGGCGCAGCCAGCCGGGGAAAGGGATCGCGCCGGCGGCGCAGGGGTCCAGAGGACGGATCTTGTTAGCAGGAAATGGTTTGCGGTTAAAAGCCGATGGTGGGATTCGAACCCACAACCCCAGCTTTACGAAAGCTGTGCTCTACCGTTGAGCTACATCGGCACCGTTGGCCGTCGGCACATTTCCCCTCCACAGATTCCCCGTCCGCAGCAAGGGGTTTCAGCCGATCCTGCCGGGCGAGTTGTCCTGCGTCCGCGAATGCCCTCACCGGGAGGGGTTTCCTCCCGGGTGCAACCTTCCTTCCGACACGCCGGCACCCCCGGCATGGTTTGGGCAGGCCGGCCCGGCCGGCGGCGGCGAATGTACAGATACTACCCGGCGAGAGAGGAAGCCTCAAGTAGCCCTGTGCCGGAGATCATGCACCGCGGAGTGGTATGCGGTCGTTCAGGCGGGCCGTCCGGTGGGCTTCCGGCGTGGCCGGACACGATGCGGGCCCGTCGCCAGCGGTGAACGGGCCTTCTACAGGTCATCCGGCGCGGCCCCCGGGCCGCAGGCCCAAAAAAACCCCGCACCCTTCTTCGGAAGGATGCGGGGCCGTTGAAAGGGGACACGACAGCTTCCATATCACTTGTAGAATCCACCAGGAGGGAAAGCAAACGGAATCCAGGAAAATCGCGCAGCTTGTCGGACACAGGCGGCGATAACCCCAAACCGTTGTTAATCTGGCGAATCTGGGGGATTCTGCATCCCTGCTTACCGGGGGTGTCAAGGCCCCAGAGGTGTGCAGGAGGCAGCCGCCGGCGGCGTTGGCACCGATGTCGATCCCGGCATCGTGCCCGGCCCGTCAGGGCGGGCCTGCCTGGCTGCCGGAATCCGGCCGGGTGCGGCCGTAACGGGCGAACTCATCGATCTGTTGAGCCAGGCCCATGAGTATCTGGGCCTCGGCACGGGTGAGCTCGGCACGCGAGAGGATCGCCCGGATCGGAAACATCAGGTGATCCGGCTTCTCCGGTCGAAGGTAGCCGATGGTCAGGAGGGCGTGCTGCAGCTTGTCGATCAGCCGGGCGATCATGGCCGCATCAGCCGGGTCGCTGCGGCGGCGGACCACCCGGTCGGTGTGCCGGGCCGAGGCCAGGGCCTGAAAGATTTCGCACAGGCTGATGACCACGGCGTGGGCGAGATTCAGCGTGGGGTAGGCCGGGTTCGCCGGCAGGCACATCACAGCGTCGCACATCAGCAGATCTTCACGGGACAGGCCGTTGTCCTCACTGCCGAAAACCAGCGCGACCTCGCCTTCGCTCACGCGAGCGGCCACCTCCCGGGCCATCCCCGGGCCGGTGAGATCCTCGGCCTGGTGGACCGGGCCGGGGCGGCGGCTGGCCGCGATGGCGTACACGCAGCCTTCCAGAGCTTCCGGCAGCGTTTCGACCACGCGGGCGGCATGCAGGCGGTGCTCGCCGCGTGTGCTGCGCTGCAGTGATTCGCGGGCCAGGTGATCGCAGGCCGGGGCGACCAGGTAAAGGGCTCCGGCGGCGAAGTTCTCCATCGCCCGGGCGACCGACCCGATGTTGCCGGGAACCCGGGGCCGGACCAGGACGACCCGCACACGGGCGGTGGGGAGGTCGGGGGCAGGGGGGCACGGCTTGTCCATCCTGCAGACCGATACCGCGCCGGGCGACGGAAAGCGAGCGGCTTTCGCGGGTATGCCGCGAGGGTGGAGGGCGCGACGGCCGGCGGCGTGTCGGCCCCGGGAGCCTGTCCGGGGGGGGCGAGGACGTCCGTCCGGGTGCGGGGATGGCCGGGCGGCACGGGGTGTGGAGTGCTATCGGCGGGCGGGAGGGCCCCGGCGGCCGGGCGGGGCGGACCGGGGCAGACCGAGACAGACGCACACCGGCATCAGGCCTGTCCGGCGTGGACGGGGTTCTCGATCCAGCGGGCGTAACAGGCATTGCACAGGCACAGCGTAAGGCGGCGATAGACCTGGTCGAGGGCCTCCTGCTCGGAAACGCCTTTCGCCTGGTCGAGCAGCCGGCGCAGCTCTTCGTGGAAGTTGCGGCCGGTATCGTGCTCGATGAGTTCGGGGGGACTGGGGTCGGCGAAGGCCTCGATCCGCGCCACGTAGAACTCGCCGTGTCCGCAACGCACCGAGGCCGCGCAGCTGTGGCACAACAGGGTGTCCTGGGGGGTTTGCATGGTCGTTACCTCTGGGCCCGGCCAGGGAGCGGTCCGGGATCCCCGCTGGAGGCGGTATCGTGGCGGATTGTAAGGCCGCGGTCGGCTGGGGCACACGCGTTGACCGCCCCGGGGGCGGGGTTAGAATCCGCAGACAGTCGGCTGGATGGCGGGCGCGGGGCGGGCGGCTGCGTCGGGCGGAGCGTGTGCGGCGCGGGTCATGGTCAAGGGCGTCAGGGTTTCGCTGTGTGCGGCGGAGCGGCCGTTTCGCGAAGCGGTAGCGGCGGCGCGGGAGGCGGGTTTCGCTTTGCTGGAGGTGGAGATCGGTTCGCAGGGGGAATCGGCGTTATCCGCAGGCGAGGAGCTCTTCCGCGGCGCCCGGGAGGTGGCCGGGGAGTTGGGCCTGGTGATCGAGACGGTCGTCTCATCGGTCTGGTGGGACCGGCCGCTTTCGGCGGTGGATCCGGCGGGCCGGCAGGCGGCCGGTGAACTGGCGGTGGCGCTGCTGGAGCGTGCGCGTTGGCTGGGTGCCCGGGTGCTGGCGGTGATGCCGGGCATGGTCAGCCACTTCCAGCGGCCGGAGCGGCGCTTGAGGCCCTACGCCGAGGCTCTGGCGGCTGCCAGCGACATCCTGGCGGGGCTGGCGCTGGAGGCGGAGGACCGCGGGGTGGTGCTGGCGGTGGAGAACGCTCCCAACGGCATGTTGCTGTCGCCGCTGGAGATGCGCGAGTTCATCGACCGGCTGCACACGCCGTGGGTGGCCGCGTGCCTGGACGTGAAGGAGGCTGCGCGGCTCGGCTTCCCCGAGGACTGGATCGAGACGCTCGGCGGGCGGATCGCGGCGGTGCGGCTTTCGGGCCGGCTGGCGGATGTGGGTCCGGCCGGCGGCCTTCCGGGATCAGAGGACCGGGTGCCCGGCCGCCCTGCGGTGGCCGCGGCGCTGGCGGAGATCGGATACGGCGGGCCGGTGATCGCCTCAGGGTGGCCGGATCCGGTGGAGGCTTCGCGGGAACTGGACCGGCTGATCGAGGCCGCCGGCAGCGGCGTGGAGGACGGCTCATGATCAACGTGGCGCTGATCGGTGCGGGTTTCATCGGCCGCAACCACTTCAACCAGTACGCCCGGCTGGCAGATCGCGCGAAGGTGGCGGCCATCTGCGACACCGAGGAGCCGCGGCGGCTGGGCGACTGGTCGGGGATCGGGGGCAACCTTGGGGACGCGCAGGGAACCCGCCGCGATCTGGGGGACATCCGCCCGGTGGCCGACTGGCGGACGCTGCTGGACGATCCGGGCGTGGACATGGTGGACATCTGCGTGCCGACGTACCTGCACTGCGAGATGGCGTCGGCGTTTCTCGAGGCCGGCAAGCACGTGCTGTGCGAGAAGCCGATGGCCCTGACCGTGGAGCAGTGCGACGACATGCTGGCGGCCGCGGCCGAGGCTTCCGGCTGCTTCATGATCGCCCAGTGCGTGCGGTTCTGGCCGGAATACGCCTTCCTGACCGAAGTGATGCGCACCGGGCGGTTCGGGACACTGCGGGCGCTGGAGCTTCGCCGCCAGGGCAGCTTCCCGAAGTACAGCCTGGAGCACTGGATCCTGAACCCCGAGCTGTCGGGCGGGGCCATCCTCGACCTGCACGTCCATGACGTGGACTACGCCATCGGGCTGCTGGGCCTGCCGACCTCGGTGTTCGCCCGGGCGGCGGCCCAGCCCAGCGGGGCGTACGACCGCGTGCACGCCCTGTGGACCTACCCGCACGAGGTGGTGGTGGAGTTCGAGGGTTTCTGGGACATGCCCGCGGGGTTCCAGTTCAACATGGGCTTCACCGCGGTGTTCGAGCGGGCGGCGGTGGTCTGGAGCATGTTCGGCGATCGACTGCTGACCGTTTTCCGCGAGGGCGCCGAGCCCGAGACGCCGTCGATGCCGTCCACGGACGGCTACTACAATGAGATCGACTACTTCCTGCGTTGCGTGGAGCGTCGGGAGCAGCCGGCGCTGAGCACCCCGCGCGAGAGCCGCGACGCCGTGGCCGTGGCACTGGCCGAACTGGAAAGCGCCCGCACCGGCCGGCCGGTGACGATTGCGGTCTGACACCCCGGGCGGGCCGGGCCGTGCCTCGGGGCTGGCGGAGGCGAACCATCATCCTGACGTGCTCTCGGGGGTCGGAGCCCACCGGAAGGACTGAAAACCATCCTGACACGAATGGCATTTACTTTGGCCGACCTCTCCATAGGTGCA
>CAZSYS010000031.1:18822-21615 GCA_964611365.1 uncultured Planctomycetales bacterium | reverse complement strand
CCCCCCCGGCCGGCCGGCGGCCCGAGTCCTGCCGCCGGGGCCGCTTTGACAACAGGATATCACCGGCCCGGCCCGCCGGCGCCGGAGACGATTGGAGTCCCAAGGAGGCACGCATGGGGGCGACCCTGGACGCCTTGCACCGCCTGCAGACCATCGAGGATGCGCTCCGCGAGGTTCGCGGCCAGATCGAGTCGAAAGTCCGCGGACTGCAGGCCCAGAAGCGGCGACTGGCCCGCCTGGAGCAGGAAATCGCCGAGACCGACAGCCAGATCAAGCAGGCCCAGAGCGGGGCCGACAAACTCGAACTTGACCGCAAGAGCCACGAAGCACACATCGCCAGGCTGCGCGACGCCCTCAACCAGGCCAAGAGCAACAAGGAATACGCCGCGGTCCTGACCCAGCTGAACATTGACAAGGCCAATGCACTGAAGCTCGAGGACGCGGTGCTTGCCGGGCTGGGCAAGGTGGACGAACTCAAGAAACGCCGCCAGCAGCTCCGCGAATCGCTGGAGGCCGAGCGGGCCCGCGTGGCCGCCGCCGAGCGCGAAACCGAAACCCAGTCCGCCGGTCTCAAGGCCAGGCTGGCCGCGCTGGAGGCCGACCGCGAGCAGGCCGCCGACGGCATCCCGCCCGAGACCCTCCAGACCTTCGAAAGAACCTGCGAACACCACGACGGCGAGGCCCTCGCCCAGGTGCAGCGCGCCCACCCCAAGCGTTCCGACTACATCTGCGGCGGGTGCAACATGGGCCTGCCCCTGGAGACGATCAACGCCCTGCAGTCGCGCGACCTCGTCCAGCAGTGCCCCAACTGCCGGCGAATCCTCTACATCAACGCGCCGGGAGGCGTGGGCGTCTGAGCGCACCGATGCCCTGGACGGCGGCCATCGACGGCGGCGCTCGCGGAAATCCCGGCCCCTCCGGCGCCGGGGTGGAGATTCGCGACGACCGCGGGCGTGTGGTCCTGGCCCTTGGTTTCTTCCTCGGGCACATGACCAACAACCAGGCCGAGTACGAGGGGCTGCTGCGGGCCCTGGACGCCCTCGGCCGGGTCGGAGCCCGCGACATCCTGCTGCTCAGCGACAGCCAGCTGCTGGTCTGCCAGCTCAACGGAACCTATCAGGTCCGCGCCGCCCACCTGCAGGAGCTGCATCGCGCCGCCAGGAAGAAACTCGCGGGCTTTGCCTCCTGGGAGGCCCGGCACATCCCCCGCGAGCAGAACCGCCAGGCCGATCGGCTGGCCAATCAGGCGATGGACGCGGTCGCGGACGTGGTGACCATCGATCTGCTCGGGGTCGCTCAAACCCTCACCGACCGGCCGGTCCTGCCCCCGGGGACAGCCGCCGGACGCGCCGTCCCGCCGGCGCCGGGACTCAAGGGCCCGCCGGCGGCGCCGGGCGTCACCGGCCATGCCGTCGAGGTCCGCGTCGTGCGCAGCCCCGGGGCCTGCCCCGCCGGGCATCGTCTCGGGCAGACATTTGTGTTCACTGACCGCACACCCGCCGGCCTGTGCGTCGAAGCCTGCGCGGGCATCATCGAGGCGGTGCTGGCCCTGCGCGAAACCGCCGGCCGGGCACCGGACGCCACCCAAACCATGACCGTGACCTGCCCGCGATCAGACTGCGGCGGAGTGTTCGAGATCAGGCCGCCCGGCCTGCGTACGGACGGTCGAAGATGAGCCGGCCGGCCGGATCCGTTTCAGTCCTGCTCGTCCCGGCGGCCGATCGCCCGCGACATGTTCTCCAGGAGTTCGTTCAGCCGGCCGTCCACGTCGTAATGGCCGGAGCGGATGGCGTTGCGGACCGCCTGGACCTTGTCCCACCGCAGGTCCGGTAACTCGCGGCTCTTGCGGACCAGCGACTCCAGCTCCGTCGGGGTGACCGGAGCCTGGGTCGGCGGCAGGTGCCTCCGGGATCGCGTCGGAGGCAGGTGCAGCCCTGGAGTATTCTTGCGGCCTGTGCTGGGCATACGTCCCGTCTTTCCGCTTCCGCCCCCTCCGGTGCATCCGATGAGGGTGTTTATCGGCCTGCGACGCCTTGAACCTCCAGTGAGGTGCCGGCCTCCAGGAAAACCCCGGATCGCCTGGCAACGCCCACGCGGGGCGGTCCGACGAAGACGGCGGTTCCGTGACCGTGGCCTTGGGGAGGGCGAGGAACCTTTTTCGGGCGTTTCTGCCTACATTGAGGTGCCCGGGTTTCCGATGATCGGACTGGCGAAGGCCCCACGGACGGGCCGCCCGCGCCCCGGCACGGGAGGCCGGGCGAGGATAAAGCTGGACTGTAGTCGAGGAGTTCGACCATGACGATGCGTTCCAACTCCACCCGCTGGAGCCGTTGGATGCTCATCCTGCTGATGAGCTGCTGCTGCACGATGTCGGTGGGAGCCGGATGCGACGTGGACGTCCAGACCGCTCTGGTTACCGGCCTGAATTCCGCCTTGAACACGGCCGCGACCACGTTGATCAACGCGGCGTTCCTGACCATTACACCCGACGAGACCTCAGGCGAAGATAGTCAGCTGACCGACGACGAAACCACGGTTTGAAACCGCCGGTCTCCGGCAAACCGGTACGTCCGGTCCTGTGCGCGGCAGCCGGACCGTTCCGGGGAACCCGCGACATGCCCGCCCCAGAAAGCCGACAAGGTCCGGCCACGGCCGCCGCAGGCCAACGCCGGACCTGAATCCTTATATTGGAAGCATTTAACGCCCAGGTCCTGGTTCCCCGGGACAGAGAGCGTCTCGGGGATGAAGGCAGAGCCCTCGGCCGCCGGGCATTGAGCGGGCAGCTGGCCCGGG
>CAZSYS010000031.1:0-18722 GCA_964611365.1 uncultured Planctomycetales bacterium | reverse complement strand
GGGGATGAAGGCAGAGCCCTCGGCCGCCGGGCATTGAGCGGGCAGCTGGCCCGGGATGCAGGCGGCCCGCGCGTCCCACACAGGTCGACAGCTTCTCCTCCGAAGGACCCTCCTATCCAGGCAGACGCGTCGGACGTCGCCGCACCGGGACGCAGTCCTCCGGATCCACGGCCGGCGGCCATGACACCCTCGGGCAAGAGCCCACAACCTGAGGACCGGGCCTGCGACTTGCAGTCCTGGCCGGTCAATCGCCCGTGCCGCGGGGTTTGGGCCGCACGCTGCCGTTGGGCCCTGGCGTTGCCGTCTGAACCGTAGCTGCGGTCTGGGCCCGGAAAAGACGCATTACCTTTTGTACAGGATCGTCACCGACGGCCCCTGCCGGTCGGGGTTGGCCGGCAGCAGGACAGGGCGTGCGGCGCCAGGACGGGTGCAGCCCGGAGGTTCCCGGGGATCCGGAGTTGCCGGGACTCAACCTCGGCGCCGCCTTGGTGTATAATGGCGGGGCGAATGTCCGCTGGTTATATGTCCGCGAGCCTTGCGGCCCGGTCCCTGGAAGCTCCGCGACGGATCGGCCGAACCCGTAGTCCGGCGCGCGGGGCCGCCGGCGACCGCGTGGCCTGCCGAGATCACGAAGGACCAGAACATGTCCAGACATCATGGATCCAGCCTGATGCTCAAGGCCATCCTGCTGGCGCTGATCGCCTGCAGTTGGATGTCGATGGGCGTCCTGAGCGACTGTGAACCGGCCGTGGCCAACACTTTCCTGGAAGGCGTGGAAGGCGCCGCGGCCAGTCTGGCTGACGGGCTGATCTCGGCGGCTTTCAGCTCGCTGATGGTCGAAGAGAAAGAACCCGCCCCGGTCAACACCGGTGGCTAGCCGCCGCCGCGGACGGTCTTTTCACTCCTGGGGCTTCTGCGGCCGACCACGGACTGACGGCTTTCCGTCTCGCCAGGCTTCCTCTTTGCTCATCCCGAAACAGCCATCAGGTCGATAGGTAGCATCGGCCGAGTCCTGCGACAGTCGCAGGCCGGCAGGCTGTCTGTCCTGAGGAGAGGTTCCATGAAGGCCCGGATGCTTAAGTGGGCGGGATTGATCCTGGGCGGTTCGACGCTGTTCGCGGCGGGCGTAGAGGGCTGCATGGCCGATGCGCTGCGCAGCGCCGGGGATGAGCTCAACGAAGCGGCCGATCGGGTGGACGGGAGCGACAAGCTTTCCAACGTCGTGGAAAGCATCGAGCAGCTGTTCGACTGACGTGTTGGCATCCGCCGGCGCCCGGGGGACGGGCATGTGCCGCAGTCGTCCCGGTCCTCAAAAGCGCGCGAACCGCAGGGCCCCTCACGCCCTGCGGTTCGCATGGTATTGCAGCGCCGAGTCTCCGGATCCGACGAGGTCCGGGGCTCGTCCGCGGGGTCATCTGGCCTGGCGGCGGCGTCCCGTCAGGGTTGCAGCCGCGAGCATGATGACGATGGCGTTCGGCTCAGGCACGCTGGCCGGTCCGAAGGCCAGCCTGACGTCGTCGAACTGGGCCTGGGTCCAGGAGTAGGCTCCGCCGAGCCGGAGATTGACCAGCGCGTACCCGCTGGGATGGGTCTCGACATCCTCGGCGAGCGTGTGCCAGCCGGCCGAAGCGTTGGGGCTGTCCCAGGGAATGAACGCGTAGGCGCTCCATTTGCCCTTGGTGGCATAGCTGTAGTCGATCTGAAGAGTGATCCACTGGTCCCACCATTGTGCGGTATTCGGATGGGTGCTTTCCATCGCCCGGGTGCCCAGGCGGCGATCCGTGTTGTCCCAGGCGTTCTCCCGGGCTCTGAGGCTGCACCGGGAGCCGGCCAGTTCGCCCTCCAGGTACAGGCCCTTGAGATCACCGGCCCGTTCGATGGCGATGCCGGCGGATTTGATCATGTTGCCCGGCTCATCGCCGACGGGGCCGTAGAAGCCGGTCAGAGGCCTGAGGTTGGGCACATAGACGCGGGCCTGAAAGACGAATCCCTCGCGTTCGCCGTCCGGTCCCATGCCGTAACCGAGGTTCAGGCCGCTGATGTCCAGCTTGGCGAAGGTCCTGTCGGGCAGATACAGGTTGCCGCCGCCGGCGCCGGAGTAGCCGCCGTCGGGAAGCATGGGGCCTTGAGGTTCCCAGGCGGGATCGACCCACCGGCCGACGGCCCCTCCGGCCTGGCCGAGCGTCCAGCCCTGAAGTCCGTCGGAGAAGTTCCACTGCATGGTCCAGGGACCGGTGTACGGCGCCGCAAGGGTCGTCGTGGAGGTGACGGAGACGACCGAGATCACGGCAAGCAGCTTTTTCATGACTCTTTCCCCTCTGATTGAAGTCCGATCAACGCTTCCCGAACATCTTACGTCTGGAAGCCTTCGCGGTCCCTGAAAGGGGTTCATGGAATCCGGCCCAAAGAGACCGGAGGGACGTGCTTGCGGCGGCTACGGCCGCGGTCTGCGTGCCGCCAGCAGTCCGGCCGCGGCCAGCAGAATCACGCTGGACGGCTCGGGGACGTAGGCCAGGCGCACGTCATCGAACTGGGCCTGGGTCCAGGAGTAGGCTCCGCCGAGCCGGAGGTTGATCACCTGGTATCCGAAGGACGGCTCGCTCTCGATGTTCTCGGCCAGTGTGTGCCAGCCGGCGTAGGCGTTCGGGCTTGTCCAGGGGATGTACGCATACGCGCTCCACCTGCCCGGGGTGGTGAAGCTGTAGTCGACCTGCAGCGTGATCCACTGGTCCCACCAGCGGGTGGTGTCGTAGTTGACGTCTTCCATCGCCTGGTTGGGCAGCCGCCGATTGATGTTGTCCCAGGCGTTTTCGCGGACCAGCAGCGTGCATCGCGACGAGGAGAGGTCGCCCTCGAAGTACAGACCCTTGAGGTCGCCGGGACGCTCGATCCCGATGCCGGCGGACTTGAGCATGTTGCCGGGTTCATCCCCGCGCGGCCCGGGGAAGCCGGTGAGCGGCCTCAGATTGGGCACGTACACCTTGGCCTGGAAGACAAAGCCGTTGCGGGGCGGACCGCCGGCCCCGCTGGACCCGAGATTGAGATGGCTGACGTCGAGCTTGGCGAACGACTTGTCCGGCAGGTAGAGGTTGCCGCCTCCGGCGCCGGAGAAGCCCCCGTCCGGAAGCATCGGGCCCTGGGGTTCCCAGGCCGGATTGACCCACCGGCCCTCGGCGGTACCGGCCCGGCCGAGCGTCCAGCCCTGCAGGCCGTCATTGAAGTTCCAGGTCAGATGCCATGGCCCGGTATAAGGTGCGGCCATAGCGGTGGCGCACGCCAAGAGCACAGAACCCGCAGCAATACAACGGAACAACATGGTTTTCCCCCCCAAGTGACGGTCTTCCAGCAGCGACGTAACCGCGGCCACACACCGCCCCATTCCCCGTCGCGCCCGCCCCCGCTTGAGCCATACAGGCCGTCGTCATCCGCGACGACTCGCGGGGCCGCAAGGCCATGTGCCGGTCGCCCGCCACCCATCCCTGGAATGCTGTGCAGGCATGTCGGTATGTACGATTGGAAACCCCCGCAGGCAAACAAATCCGTACGAAAGCGAGGCTTACGTGCCGCGCGCGGACGTCTCGGGGTGAAGCTGGCGAATCTGCGGGAACCGAGCGGGTCCGCTTTCGTGTCGATCGCCGGTCAGGCGGTCTGCAAGGTCCGGAAAGCGACGCCGGGCCACCCGGCCGCAGCTCAGCCCGCCGACGCGGCTACCACTGGTAGTAAGGCACGCCGTTGGTGCCGACTTCGTGGGGAGGGGTATGGCTGCGGATCAGCCCCTCGGTGACGTTGTACTCCCAGCCGATCCCGGAGGTGGGGATTCCGCCGGGGTCTCCGAAGGCGTTGACGCAGGCCACGCCGTTGCTGCCCTCGTTCTCGCCGACCGGCAGCGCCGGGATCCGCTGGATGTATGGTCCGAACCGGCAGGTCGTGTCCGGCTGCTCGGCTGCCCGGCCGTCGACAGCGGTGTACCAGGTGAGGTGACGCTCAAAAGTCAGTGCCCCGCAGGGTTCGGTGCCCATGCCCCCGCCGGCACTGGTCGACGAGGGCCAGCGGCCGCCGTGTTCTGCGGCGTAACAGGCGATGGCCGTCCGCAGCATGTGGAGGTCGGACCGCAGCGCCGCCTCCTGGGCGAGCAGGCCGGCATTCGTAAACCGCGGCAGCGCGATGGCGGCGATGATGGCGATGATGATGATGACGATGACCAGTTCGATCAGCGAGAAGCCGTTCACCCGCCTGCGACGACCGGCCCGGCGGGCCGCAGGAAGCGTACGCGCCGGGTGCGTCGCGTTCAGCCGATCCCGTCCGGCCGTCGGCGAATCGTCGCCCCGCCTCGACGGCCGGCGCGACGGCGGCACCCGGAAGCGATGCAGTCGCGGCGACATGGCTCCGGCACGTCTCATGGCGAGATTCACAGCCGTCCCGGCATCAGCCTCCGCCCGGATCCGCGCCTGCCCCCCAACCGGCAGAGCGGCCCCTGACCGGCCTGACACAGGTGGCTCTCCCGGTCATTCTCGGGCCCGAAAGCCGGTGTTTCGGTCAAGCCGCACTTCCTCCGCCGGCGTTTCGGGGTCTGCTCCACGGCTGCGTTCGTGCTCCGGTACCCCGCCGGGGCGAACGCGCCCCGTGAGTATATCGTCCAACTGCCGGGCGCGTCCTAAGTTTCCAATCTTAACCGTTTCAGATGGCTTTGTCGACCTTGGGCCGGCGGCGGGTTCCGGGCCGCACGAGACCGGCAGAGCCGGCCGGGGCCGCGGCCAGGCCATCCGGCGGTCGCCCCAGCGGCGGCACGGCCGCAGATGACAGGAGTTCCGGGAAGGCGCCCGGCGGGGTTGCGGGGACGGCCGCGGGCGTCAGGGTTCGCGGGTGAACAGCACGAACTGGTCGCGGGTGAGTCCATCGCGATCCAGGGGGGCCACGAAGTCCAGCAGGCCGTCGTCGTTCAGATCATCGATGTCGATGATGCCGATCACTGCCACCGGGTCGGTGTTGAAGATCGTGTACCTGGCCCAGTAGTCCTCGACGTCCTCCTGTCGCTTGAAGCCGCAGGCCTCGCCGGATGCGGTGACGAAGCACTGGAGGTGGCCGTCGCCGTCGATGTCGAGCAGCTGCAGCTGGTTGATGGCCGCCGAATCGCCGATGGTGCCGATGTTGAACACCTCCCACGGGACCGGGCGGGTCTCCAGGCGAAGGGCCTCGGCGCCGGGGTTGCGGAACCACTGCACGAGCCCGAAGGCCGTGTGCGCGACGGCCGCGTCGAGGTCGCCGTCTTCGTCGATATCGCCGATGGCCACGGCGTCGGCGCCGCCGGCCTGCTGGCCGATCATATGCGGCGTCCAGTTGCCGGCCCGGGCGGCATCGACGCCGTCGGGAGCCAGCGGATTCTCCAGCCAGCGGATGTTGAAGCTGGCGGCCGAGGGAACCCCGATGACCGCGTCCCAGTCGCCGTCCTGGTCGATGTCGCGGACGTCCGCGCTGGCCATGTCGGCGATGTCGGCGTCAATCTCCGCGTCGAGCCAGGCTGCGGCGGTGGTCGCCAGGGCGGCGCCCGGATTGAAAAAGAGCCGGGCATAGGTGTCGGGGTCGCCCTGATCTTCGGCGACCTCGTTGGACAGGATCAGCACATCGGAGCCGTTGACGCCGTCGAAGTCGCCGACGGCCAGGTCGGTCAGGCCGCCCGTGTCGTTCTCCGTGAATGCAAGGGTGATCTGGGTCCACTGGTTGACGTTGGTGGCGTCGGCACCCTGGAACAGCAGCACCAGCGCGCCGATCTTGGAGACCCCCGAGGGCGGGGCGTAGCCGGTGTCCTCCACCAGCACGGCCAGATCCGGCCGGAGGTCCTGGTTGAAGTCGGCCACCTCGACGTCGGTCATTGTGCTCAGCGGGGCTCCGCCGGCGATGACCGTGGTTTCAAAAAGGCGGGTCAGGGCGTTGCGGAGGTGAATCTGGGCGCTCTGCGACTCGCTGGAGATGCTGACCACGTCATTGAGGCCGTCGCCGTCGATATCGACGATGCGCAGAGCCTTGGCCCCGGCGGTCGCCTCGAACAGGGGATCCAGCTGACTGAAGCGGTACCGGGGGCCGGCGATATCGGCCGGCTGGGTGGAACTCGGCAGTGCGCCGCTGGAGGTGGTGATGCCGCCGCTTTCGGGGTCGGTCAGCACGCTGGTATCGGCCGGCGGAAAGCAGCTGGCGCCGAGAACCGCGGCCGAAACCACCGCCAGCGCCGCCACGATGCTGAATCGATGCATGCCCGGGCTCCTTGGACGGCCGCCGGCTGAGCCCCGGCGACGCCGGCCGGAGCGTGCGGCCTGTCTGCGCCGCGGGCGGACGGGTCGAAGTCCGCGCGCGGAACGCAGTTACAGATTCGGCAAGGCGGCCGGCGGACTCCACAGGTTTCCGCCGCGGCGTTGGGGCGGGCGATTCTGGAACCCCGGCGGGCCGCCGGTTCGTGAAAGGCGAAGGGTTTTATCGGGCCGCAGGCGGGTGAGAGACCGCAGGGCAGGGCCCGGCGTCGGAGGGCGGGCCGCCGCCGGTACGGGGACGGGGCCGGCCGGATCCGCCCATTATTGACCGGCCCGGTCATCGACGGGACGCGAGTCGGGGATGCCCGGTCCGGACGCCGGCCCCCGTCCGGCCAGGACCGCGTGGGCGCCCTCTCGGCGGAGGCGGGCGATCTCCGCAGGAGACAGGGCCCGGCCCAGCACGAGGATGTCGTCCAGGCGGCCAAGCAGCTGCTCGTCCCAGCCCAGCTCGAGGTCCTCGCCGACCAGGAGGTCGCGGCACAACACCACCGGCTCGCCGCCGGGGAGCCAGGCCTCGCCGGCAGGGTTGCCGTCGAGGAAGAACCGCACGTGGCCCTCGTCAAAGGTCACCGCCAGGTGGTGATACGCCTCGTCGGCGAAGTTCAGGGGCTGCGACTCCACCGGGATGCCCCGGGCGATCAACCGCAGGCCGGCGATCACCCGCCCCCGCGGATCGAAATCAAAGAGCAGCTCGGAGGTCCGCACCGGCCCGTTTCCGGAGTAGGCGCTGAACAGCCGGGCGTGGCGGGGTTCGTCGGGCCGCACCATGGCCGCCAGGGTGAAGGCGGTGCCCAGGCTGGAGGTACCGCCGATCTCCAGGCGGTGCAGCGGATGCCAGGGCGAGCCGAGCGAGACCGAGGCGCTGCCGAAGCCCGCGCGGCCGGGGTCGCGGTCGATCCTGGCGGTTCCCAGGGGTCGCAGGGGCTGCAGATCGTCGGCCGCCAGGACATCGGTCCACGGCCTGCGGCCTTCGAAGGTGTACAGGGCCTGCAGCGGCGGGCCGGAAGGCGGCCGGAGCGGCGTCAGCGGCTCGCCGGCGTTCATCGAGAACAGCGAGGCGTTGCGCATCAGGAACCGGAAGGCCAGCGGTCCACACCCCTCGGGCAGCCCGGCCCGGCCGCCCCAGGTGACCGAGGCCTGGACGGCGTCTCCGCGGAACGGATCGCACTGCGGGCCGGACCAGCCGGGCACGACGTCGCCGGAGGCATCGAGGACCTCGACGAGGATCTGGCCGTCGGGGTCCGTGCGGGCGTTGATCCGGAGGTCGCCGCGAGCCCCCTGAAGCGGCCAGGTGCGCACCTCGCCGGGGGCGTCGCCGGCGTCCAGCGAGGCGAAGCCGTCCTTGCGGAGCGTCGCGAGCCCCACGGCCGCGTGGAACGGCAGATAGTCGTGCGGCCCGTCGTAGCCCGCGTAGTAAAGCCGGAGTTCGTCCCCGACGCGCAGCAGCGACATGCCGGCGATCATGCCGCCGTCCCAGGCGCGCGGTTTTCCCCGTTCCAGCAAGGGCCGGCGATCGCCCTCCTGACGCCGCCAGTGGACGCCGTCGCGGCTGGTGACCAGCTGGGTGTCGGTCGGGCCGTGGAAGTAGCCTTCGTCGTCCTCGGCACGGAACACCCACAGCAGGCCGATGAACATGCTCTCGTACGGAAAGACCGGACATCCGTAGAAGTGGGCGCGCTGCACCGAGCCCGGGCGGGTCCAGCGATCGTCCAGATCGTCGGGCGCCATGATCAGCCGCAGGGGCGGGAACGTCGTGGGGTCTTCGCTCCAGCTGAAGCCCACCGCCCGGCGTCTGAGGCCGCTGACGACGGCGTTGACCTTGACGTAGGCCAGGAAGCGGTCGGTCCGCGGATCGTGGCGAAACCAGCCGACGTCCCCGCCGTCGATCACCGGCTCCTCCTTCAGGCGGGTCCAGCGGATGCCGTCCGGCGAGGCGGAGACGAAGTACCGGCCGCCGGTAACGGAGTGATACCGCCGGTCAGGGTCCGGGTGCCGCGGCGTGTGCATGACCGAGGCGCCGGCGGCGACGAGGTTGTTGCGGGCGGAGCCGTCGACCTTCCACGGCACCACGTTCAGTTCGGGCTTGGTCCAGCGGATGCCGTCGTCGCTGACCGCGTAGAGCGAGTGATGGGTGTCGGGGTCGCCCTTGGGCGCCCAGCAGTAGTACCACATGCGGTAGCCGCTTGCGTCCTCGGCCGGCAGCACGCTGTTGACCGAGACGACGTCCTTCTCCCACGGCCGGTCGGGCACGAGGATGGGGTTGCCCTCGTACTTGCGGAAGGGATGATACGTCCGTCGGACGCACGAGCGGGCGGCCACGAGGTGGTCATCCACGAACAGCTGCCAGGGGCCGGTCATATCGCCCAGCGGCCGGTCGGCCGGGGCCGCCGGGGCTCCGGCAGCCGTCCACAGCACCAGGCCCAGACCTGTCTGCCACTGCAACGCGCGTCCGATCATCGCTGCGGTCCTCGCTGATGTGCATCCGGCGGCCGTGACCCGGCGTGTCGGGGGGCCCGCCGGGCCGTCCGGGGCCGGGCCCCGATGATCATAACCGCAAGGCCCGGCGCGCGGGAGTTCACCGCCGGTGTCCGGCTGCCGGGGAACCGTTATACTGCGGCCATGCGCATCATCGCCGGCACATGGCGCGGACGGCGCATCGCGGCACCGCCCGGCGACGACCGGACGCGCCCGATCCTCGACCGGGCCAAGACGGTGCTGTTCGACACGCTGGGGCACCTGCTCGCCCGGCCGGGGGTGATGCCGCCGGTGGTGGTCGCCGACCTGTTTGCCGGCAGCGGGGCGCTGGGGCTGGAAGCGCTGTCGCGCGGAGCGGCCTACTGCCTGTTTGTCGAGCAGCATCGGGCGGTCGCCCGGCTGCTTCGGGAAAACCTCGACACCCTGGGGGTGATCCGGGAGGCCCGGGTGCTGGAAGCGGACGCCGCGGCCTGGATCCCGGTGATTCCCGGGGATGCCGCCGGGCCGCAGGGGCAGGCCGCTTACGGCCTGGTCTTCGTGGACCCCCCCTACCGCCTGCTGGCCGGGCCGCAGCCGGATGCGGGCGTCGCCGGACTGCTGCGGCGGCTGGCGGCCTCGCCGGCGGTGGCGCCGGACGCGGTGATCGTGGTCCGGCACGCGGCCGGCCCGGCGGACGTGGACCTGGGGCCCCTGGTACAGTTCGACCGTCGCGTGGTCGGGACGATGACGCTGCGTTTCCTGCGTCCGCCGCCGCGCGGGGGCGAGCCGGGCGACCCGACCGGAGCATGCCGATGACCGTCCGCCGGCTGACGCTGGAACAGGCCGCCACCGCGGTGGTCAGGCGGCTGCGGGAACGCGGGCACGAGGCCTTCTGGGCCGGCGGCTGCGTTCGCGACCGGCTGCTGGGCCTTCCCCCGACGGACATCGACATTGCCACCGACGCCCCGCCGGACCGGGTGGTGGAGCTGTTCACCCGGACGCGCAAGGTCGGCGTGCAGTTCGGGGTGGTGCTGGTCCGGCAGGGGCCGCACTGGCTGGAGGTGGCCACGTTTCGCGCCGACCTGGACTACCGCGACGGCCGGCACCCCGGGCAGGTGGTCTTCAGCAACGCGCGGGAAGACGCCCTGCGGCGGGATTTCACCATCAACGGGCTGTTCTACGACCCGCTGGCCGATCAGGTCATCGACTATGTCGACGGCCGGCGGGACCTGCAGGCCCGGCTGGTGCGGGCGATCGGCGATCCGGACGCGCGTTTTGCCGAGGATCATCTGCGGGTGTTGCGGGCGGTGCGTTTCTCGGCCCGCTTCTCCTTCACCCTGGAGCCGGCTACCGCCCAGGCGGTGCGCCGGCACGCCGCGAGCCTGCCGCGGATCAGCGCCGAGCGCATCCGCGAGGAGCTGGAGAAGATGCTGACCCACGCCTCCCGGGCGGCGGCCGTCCGGCTGGCCGAAGAGCTGGGGCTGCTGGCTCATCTCTGGCCGCGGGCAGCCTGGTCGCCCGCCCAGGCCGGGCGGGCCGCGGCCGCCCTGGCGGCGCTGCCGGAGTCGTGCGATTTCATCACCGCGCTGGGCGTATGGCTGGCCGACCGGTCGGTTCCCGAGTGCCGACGCATCGCCGCGGCGCTGCGGCTGAGCAACCGGGCGACGTCGGATCTGCTGTGGCTGGTGGAACACGTGGACGCCGTCGAGCAGGCCGAGATCCTCTGCCGGCCGGCGTTCAAGAAGTTACTGGCCCACCCGCGCTTTGACAGCCTGCTGGAGGTGCACCGCGCGGTGTGCATGGGCCGGGGGCTGTCCGTCGCGGCCAACGAGCATGCCCGGCGCCGGCGGCAGGAGATCCCTCCCTCGGAGATTGCTCCGCCGCCCCTGGTCACCGGCGACGATCTGATCGCCCTGGGCCTTCGTCCGGGCCCCCCGTTCCGCGCGATTCTGGACACGCTGTACGATGAGCAGCTGGACGACCGGCTGCGGACGCGGGAGGAGGCGCTGGCCCGGGTCAGGGCATGGCTGGCCTCCGGCGGGCCGGTCCGCGGCGGTCACGATCACCCCGTGCCGGGCACGTCCGCCCCGCCGGACGGCCCGGGAGGAGACCATCCATGAGCACCCTCAGCCGCCGGCGGTTTTCGTCCGGCCTGCTGGCCGCGGGAGCGACGGCCGTGGCCCCCCGGCCGGGTCGGGCTGCGGGGGCCAACGAACGTGTGCGCCTGGGCATGATCGGCCTGGGCAACCGCGGAGACCAGCTGATCGACGCCTTTGCGCCGCACGCCGACGCCGAGTTCGCCGCGTTGTGCGACGTCTACGCGCCTTATGTGGATTTCGCGCGGCAGAAGGTCGGCGGCCGACCCTTCACCACCGGCGACTACCGGGCGGTGCTGGACCGCAAGGACATCGACGCGGTGGTGATCGCGACGCCGGATCACTGGCATGCCCTGCAGTTCGTGGAAGCCTGCCAGGCGGGCAAGGACGTCTACGTCGAGAAGCCGGTTTCGCTGGTGGTCCGCGAGGGGCGGCTGATGGTCGAGGCCGCCCGGCGATACGGCCGCATCACGCAGGTGGGCGTGCACCGTCGATCCGTGCCGGTGTGCATGCGGCTGGTCGAGCTGATCCGCGGCGGGGCGATCGGCCGGGTCACCGCCTGCCGCTGCTTCCACATCAGCAACGAGTATCCCATGGGCATCGGCTGCCCGCCGGACGGCGACCCGCCGGCGGGGCTGGACTGGGACATGTGGCTCGGTCCGGCCCCGAAGGCCGCGTACAACCCCAACCGGTGTTTCTACAAGTTCCGCTGGTTCCGGGCGTACTCCGGAGGGCAGATGACCAACTTCGGCACGCACTGGCTGGACCTGATCCAGTGGGCGATCGGGCAGGACGCGCCGCTGGGGGTGTTCGCGGTCGGGAGCCGCACCGCGCTGGCGGACAACCGCGACGTGCCGGACACGATGGAGGCGGTGTGGGACTACCCGGACGGTACGATCGTCTCGTTCGGGCAGTACAATGCCAACGCCGCCCCGGGTGCCGGGCGCGAGGCCAGCGTGGAGTTCCGGGGCACGAACGGGACGCTGTACCTCGTGGGCGACCGGATCGAGATCGTGCCCGAGGCGGTCCGCCTGGAGCCGCTGCCGGCTCTGGATCCGCGACATCGCCAGGCCAACGCGCGGCAGGCAGCGGCCAGGTCCCGCCCCGCGGCGGATGCCGGGCTGGCCGAGCGCGGCGAAGGTTCGACGGTTCCGCATGCCCGGGACTTCCTGGACGGGGTGAAGCAGCGGCGGCCCTGCCGCTGTCCGATCGAGGTCGGGCACCGATCGACCACGACGACGCTGATCGCCAACGTGGCCTGCGACCGCAAGCGTTACCTGGCCTGGGACGCCGAGCGGGAGCAGTTCGCCAACGATGCGCAGGCCAACGCCCTGCTGACCTGCGTCTACCGCGAACCGTGGAAGCTGCCGGGGCTGTAACCACCGCGGCCGGCACGGACGACGCGGGCGCCGGCCTCGCCGGCCGCTCCGGCCGACCGGGGCGATGCCCCCGGACGGTCGCCGCGCGGGCGCGGGCATCTTTCCCCGGGCCGCCAGTTGGCTTATGCTGCCGATCGTGAATCTCCGTCTGCCCCGAACCGTCCGCAGCATCGACCGGGTGCGGCAGATCGCCCAGGTGCTCAGCCGCCACGGATTCGGCCACGTCGTCGCCCGGCTGCGGCTGGCGCAGTACGTCCCGCTGCCCAAGCGCTGGCAGGAGATCGGCGGCGTCGAGGGCGCAACCGAAAGCCGCGGCCGCCGTCTGGCGGCGGTCTGCCAGGAGCTGGGGCCCACGTTCGTCAAGCTCGGCCAGATGCTGTCCACGCGTCCGGACGTGGTGCCGGCGGACATCGTGGCCGAGCTGGCCAGGCTGCAGGACCGCGTGCCCCCGTTCGACTCCGCCGAAGCCCGCCGGATCGTGGCCGCCAACATCGGGGCGGCGCTCGAAGAGGGCTTCGTCTCGTTCGAGGATGTTCCGCTGGCCAGCGGTTCGATCGCCCAGGTGCATCGGGCGGTGCTGGCCCCGGAGGCGGCCGACGGGCCCGGCCGGCCGGTGGTGGTCAAGATCAAGCGTCCGGGGATCGAGGACGTCGTCCAGCTGGACATGGCCATCCTGCGCTGGATCGCCCAGCTGGCCGAGCGGCTGGTGCCGGAACTGGCCCTGTACCGGCCGACGGCGGTGGCCGAGGAGTTCGAGCGCACGCTGCTTCGCGAGATGGACTTCATCAACGAAGCGGCCACGATGCAGCGTTTCGCCGAGGCGATGAATGAGGACCCCTGGTTCCGCACGCCGCGGGTCTACTGGGAGGCCACCGGCCCTTCGGTGCTGACGCTGGAGATGCTGGAAGGGATCAGCGGCCGGATCGTGCTGGCCGAACATCCGCCGGAGATCGACCGCAAGGCCCTGGCGGCCCGCCTGGCGCAGGGTTTCCTGCGGCAATACCTGGAAATCGGCCTGTTTCATGCCGACCCGCACCCCGGCAACCTGCTGATCACCCCGCCGGCGGGCGTCGGGCTGATCGATTTCGGGCTGACCGGCCAGATCGACGATCAGATGCTCGACCAGCTGGTGGTCGCGCTGGTGGCGGCCTTCAGCCACGAGCCGGGGGTGATCGTCGAGGTGCTGGCGGACCTCAACTGCCTGGGCGACGGCACGGACCGCCACCAGCTGCAGCGCGAGCTGGGCGAGCTGATCGAGAAGTACTACGGTCTGCCGCTGCACCGCTTCGACATGCAGACGCTGTTCTACGAGATCACCGGGCTGCTGCGGCGCAATACGGTGAGCCTGCCGCGGGAGTTCGTGCTCCTGGGCAAGTCGCTGGTGGCCATCAGCGGCGTGTGCCTGCAGCTGGACCCGGACCTGGACCTGGTGAGCATCGTCCGGCCCCGGCTGCGGCGGCTGACGGCGCGGCGGCTGGAGCCCGGCCGGCTGATGCGCTCGGCGACGATCACCGGGTGGCACCTGCTGAACATCCTCAAGAGCGCTCCCGGGCAGATGCGCGACGTCTTCCGGCGGCTGGCGACCGGCCAGTGGCAGGTGCAGATCCGGCACCAGAACCTCGACGACCTGGCCCACGAGATCGACCGGGCCAGCAACCGCCTGAGCTTCTCGGTGATCATCGGGGCCCTGGTGATCGGCAGTTCGTGGATCATCACCAACCCGGGGCAGCTGCCGCTGGTCGGCCTGCCGCTGTCGGCCCTGGGCATGCTCGGCTTTCTGATCGCCGGGTTCATGGGCCTCTGGCTGGTGGTGGCCATCCTGCGCAGCGGAAAACTGTCCTGACCGCCCCGGCCCGGGCCGGCCGCCGGGGGCAGGGCGTACGGGAGGAGATGAATGAGATGAACCGATCGATGCACCTGGCTCTGTTGTGGCTGACGATGGCGGCGACCGCCGCGGACCTGCGCCCGGCGGAGGCCTCCGAGGCGGTCCGGTTGTACGTGGCTCCCGGCGGCAACGACCGCTGGTCGGGCATCATGCCCGCCGCGCGATCCGACGGCGGCGACGGTCCGCTGGCGACGCTGGAAGGCGCCCGCGACCGGTTGCGCCGCCTCAGGGCCGAGGGCCGGCTCAGCCATGGTGCGATCGTGGAGCTGCAAGGCGGCGATTATGTGCTGGATCGGACCTTCACCCTCACCGCCGAGGATTCCGGCAGCCCGGATCATCCGGTGATCTACGCCGCGGCCGCGGGGCAGAAAGTGCGCATTCTCGGCGGGCGGCGGATCACGGGGTTCAGGCCCGTCCAGGACGCCGCCGTCCGGGCCCGGCTGTCCCCGGAAGCCGCCGACCACATCGTGGCCGCCGACCTGAGGGCCCTGGGAATCACGGACTTCGGCGCGGTCGTCGCCCAGGGGCAGCGGTTCGAGGTCTTCTTCAACGGCCGGCCGCTGACGCTGGCCCGCTGGCCCGACGACGACTACACCCGCATCAAGGACGTGGTCGGCGGCGAGCCGGTGACCGTCCACGGCCTGACCGGCGACAAGATCGGCAAGTTCACTTACGAGGGCGACCGCCCGGCCCGCTGGAAGGGCGAGCCGGAGATCTGGCTCCAGGGCTACTGGTTCTGGGACTGGGCCGACGGGCACCAGCGGGTCGAATCGATCGACACCGCCGCCGGCGTGATCACCCTCGTGCCGCCCCATCATCACTACGGCTATCGTGCCGGGCAGCGCTGGCTGGCCCGCAACCTGCTCTGCGAGCTGGACCGGCCCGGCGAGTGGTACCTCGACCGCGCCGGCGGCATCCTCTATCTCTGGCCGCCGGAGCCGCCGGAGCAGGCCGAGGTGTGGGTCTCGGTGCTGCCGGACCTGATCGGCCTAGACGGGGCCTCCTGGGTGACGCTCCGCGGGCTGACGCTCGCCTTCAACCGCCACAAGGCAGTCACGGTCAGGGGTGGCCGGCACGTGACCGTCGCCGGCTGCACGATCCACGGCATCGGCAGCCAGGCCGTGGTGGTCGGCGGCGGCCGGGATCACGGCGTGGTCGGATGCGATGTTTACGACATCGGCGACAACGCCATCAGCCTGGACAGCGGCGACCGCAGGACGCTCGAGCCGGGCGGCAGCGTCGTGCTCAACTGCCACATCACCCGCTTCGGGCGCTTCAGCCGCACCTACTGCCCGGCGGTGAGCGTCAGCGGCGTCGGCAACCGCGTGGCCCACAACCTGATGCACGACGCCCCGCACATCGCGGTCATGCTGGCCGGCAACGAGCACGTCATCGAGTTCAACGAGATTCACCACGTCTGCACCGAGACCGACGACGCCGGCGCGTTCTACATGGGCCGGGACTGGACCCAGCGGGGCAACATCGTCCGCTACAACTGCTTCCGCGACATCGGCCGGTTCCGCAGTCACGTGGGGGTGCAGAGCGTCTACCTGGACGACTGGACCAGCGGCACCACGGTGTTCGGGAATCTGGTCGTGCGCGGCGGCCGCGGCGTGCTGGTCGGCGGCGGACGGAACAACACCGTGGAGAACAACGTGTTCGTGGACTGCGAACCGGCGGTGCACGTGGATTCGCGGGGGCTGGGCTGGGCAAAGTACTATTTCGACGGCCGGGACAACACGCTGATCGAACGGCTGGAGGCCATGGATTACCGCAAGCCGCCCTACAGCATCCGCTACCCCGAGCTGCTGACGCTCTACGACGACGAGCCGGCCCTGGCCAAGTACAACCGCATCGTGCGCAATATCTGCGTCGGCGGACGCTGGCTGGACCTGCAGGACGGGCTGAACGACCGCGTCGTGGAGATCGCCGACAACCTCGTGGGGCAGGACCCGCTGTTCGTCGATGCCCCCCGCGGGGATTACCGGCTGCAGCCGGAATCGCCGGCCCTGGCCCTGGGGTTCCGGCCGATTCCGCTGGACCGCATCGGGCTGTATGCCGACCCCTACCGGGCGTCGGTGCCGCCGCGGGCCTCCGTCCCGGCGCCCTGACCGGATCAGTTCGAAGGGAGGAACGCTCGTGCGCCCGGTCTGCCGTCTGATCGCCCGCCTGACCGCCGCCCTGCTGTGCCTGAACCCCGGCGGCTGCGCTGCGGCCGACGTGCCGCGGGCCGCCGTCCGGACGGGCATCGACGTGCTGGAGGCCGAGGGCTTCCGGACGCTGGCGGGAAAACGCGTCGGGCTGATCACCAACCCCACCGGCGTGACCGCCGACCTGCGCAGCACCGTCGATGTCCTGCACAAGGCCCCGGGCGTGCGACTGACGGCCCTGTACGGTCCGGAGCACGGGATCCGCGGGGATATTCACGCCGGAGACGACGTGGCCGACTCCACCGACGCGCGGACCGGTCTGCCGGTCCACTCGCTGTACGGCCGGACCCGCAAGCCCACGCCGGCCATGCTCGAGGGCATCGACGTCCTGGTCTTCGACATCCAGGACATCGGGGCCCGCTCGTACACGTTCATCAGCACCATGGCCCTGGCCATGGAGGCCGCGGCCGAACAGGGTGTGGCCTTCGTGGTGCTGGACCGCCCCAACCCGCTGACCGGCAACCACATTGAAGGCTCGCCGCCGGAGCCGGCGTTCAGGTCCTTTGTCGGCCACCTTCCGATCCCCTACCTGCACGGCATGACGGTCGGCGAGCTGGCCGGGATGATCAACGCGTCCGGCTGGCTGGCCGGGGGTGTGCGGTGCAACCTGACGGTCGTGCCGATGCGCGGATGGAAACGCACGATGTGGTTCGATCAGACCGGCCTGCCGTGGGTTCCCACCTCGCCCCATGTGCCCCACGCCGACACCGCGATGTTCTACGCCGCCACCGGCATCATGGGCGAACTGCAGGTCGTCAGCGAGGGCGTCGGCTACACCCTGCCGTTCGAACTGGCCGGCGCCGGCTTCATCGACCCCTTCGCGTTCGCGGCGGGGCTCAACGGTCGCAGGCTGCCGGGGGTGATCTTCCGGCCGCTGTTCTACAAGCCCTATTACATCCGCGACGCGGGAGTCCGTTACGGAGGCGTCCAGGTGCACATCATCGACCGCGACCGCGTCGATCTGACCGGCATCCAGTTCCAGGTGATGGACGCCGTGCGCCGCATGTACCCCGACAGGCCGCTGTTCGGCACGAAGCGCGATGACATGTTCGACAAGGTCTGCGGCACCGACCGGATCCGCCGGATGTTCCTGGAAGGCCAGAGCGTCTCGGAAATCCTGGCCTTCTGGCATGCCGGCCGCGAGGCCTTCCGCCGGGCACGCCGGCCATATCTGCTGTATGAATGAAGCCCCGGCCGGACCGGCCCGGAAAAGCCCGTTGAACCCCTCCACGGCGCCGCCGTCCGGCGGTTCCGGCGGCGGGACGGTCCCTCCGGTTCCGGCGGCCGGAAATGCCGGGCCGGGCAAGGCTTTTTTCGTCGCGTTGCGCGAGAAACAGGGGCTGTGGATTTCGGCCCCCAAGCTGTGGAACCTCAGGCACGCAAGAAGCTTGGGCCAGGCGGATCCGGAGTGCCTCTTGACGGTTTTTTAACACTTGGTCGGGCCCCAAAATCCGCGTTGCCCGGTACAATGACTGTCTATGTCCGGTTCGCGTCTGCTCTCAAGCCCCAGACGGGTTTTCGTCTACTTCGCTATCCTGATGGCCGCGGCGGGCCTGTGCGCCTGCTGGTGCCGCCCGGATCAGTGGATCGGCGTGGTGTCCATGGTCCTGGCGGCCCTGGCGGCGGCCTGGCTGGTACTGCGGTTTTCGATCCGGCGGCTGCGTCAGCGCCTCCACCAGCTTCGGGAAGTGGCCGACGCGGTCGGGCAGGGCGATCTGGCGCGGCGGATCCTGCGGCTGCCGGACGACGACTTTCTGAAGCTGGCGGAGTCTCTGGACCGGATGCTGGCCCGGCAGCGTGAAACCCTTCGCGAGCAGGAACGGCTCCGGCAGCAGCTGTTCCGCAGCGAGAAGCTGGCCCTGATCGGCGAGCTGGCGGCGACGGTCGCCCATGAGGTCAACAACCCCCTGGACGGCCTGCAGAGCAGCCTGCGGATCATCCGCCGGCACGTGGAATACAGCGAGCAGACCAGCCAGCTGCTGGACCAGATGGACGCCGGGCTGTACCGCATCGAGACGATGGTGCAGCGGCTGTTGCGCATGTCCCGCGACGACGCGATCCAGCCGCAGCCGACGCGTCTGGAGGACATCATCGACGACGCGGTGAGTTTCGTGATGCCGCGGCTTAACCGTTTCGGCATCCGGCTGGTGCGCGAGCTGCGGCATGGGCGGCTGGTGGTGGCCGACGCGACGTCGATCAGCCAGGCGATGATCAACCTGATGCTCAACGCCGCGGATGCGATGTCCATGGGAGGGGTGCTGACGCTGCGCTCGGCCGACTCCCCGGACGGCTCCCGCATGATCATCGAGGTGTGCGACACCGGCACGGGGATCTCCGCCGACGACCTGCCGCGCATCTTCGAGCCGTTCTTCAGCACCAAGCCGCGCGGCGTGGGG